>NZ_JBHSHB010000008.1:0-541356 GCF_042652845.1 Dokdonia genika
ACCACAAGATGAGATTTCTTTAAAGGGTCGTGGGAGACTACCACGTTGATAGGCTATAGGTGTAAAGGCAGTAATGTCATAGCCGAGTAGTACTAATAACCCGTAAGCTTATGTACACTTCCCCGGTTTTGTACCGGGGAGGAAACTCTTTTAATAAGCATTAGAATACGTTTTTTATATGATTATCAATTACTTGTTATTACTTTAATTACTTCCTTTTATGTTAAGATATTTTCTTTCGCCTTGAGCGAAAGGGTTTAAGATGGTTTTATATCATTTTATTCTAAAACTAAGGTGGTTATAGCGACGGGGCTCACCTCTTCCCATTCCGAACAGAGAAGTTAAGCCCGCCAGCGCCGATGGTACTGCACTCGTGGGAGAGTAGGTCGCCGCCTTTTTAAGCTCCAATACAGAAATGTGTTGGAGCTTTTTTTATGCAAGAAAATCAAGGCTATATACGGATAAGTAGTTCTAGAATTGTGCAATAGTCTGGCTAGAATTGTCTATTATCTGAGTAATTTAGTGGCGGCCTTATTATCTATTCCTTCTTTACGGTTATAAAATACAGATGTCTTTGTGTCTGAACGATAATGTTTACGTTCTGACTTAATTACTTCTATCGTTAAGAAATTAAACTCTTCAACCACATTACCAATTAATCTGTAGACTCCTTTACCTTCAAGTGGATACTTCTTTAGTGTAGGAGGGAAATGTACGGTGTCTAACCAGTTGCCCTTTCTATCTAGAAAAGTACCAAAACACATATGTTTTCCATTTGTGGTTCTTGTAGTTTTTGCGGTAACTAGGTAGCCGAAAATTTCAATTCTTTTATTTATGTATTGCTTTAAGTCTGCAGCTAAGAGTGTATTTGTAGTTGGGTTTTTTAGTAATATAAATGGATCATATAAAGAAAAGCTTAGGATTTCTAATTGATCCATTGCTTTTTCGAAATTAGGTATATAGAATTCTGGTAGCTTAAAGCTGTTAATAGATACTTTAAATAGCTCTTTTTGATTCTTAACTTTAGGTGCGGAGTTATTTTTATAGTGGGCTTCCCACAATAATTGTCGTTGATTTATATTCAATGTTCTAAATGCTTCAATCCTGACTAACAGATCAAGTTGTTCTAAACTCATAGGTACTCGGTCTATAAAATTATGAAGCGATGAGAATAGTCCATTATGTCTTTCGTTTATAATGGCGACGATATTTTTCTTTTCGAAGCTCTGTAAGTGCTGAAAGCCGAGATAAATATTATTACCCTTTATAATTGTTTTGATTTGACTTTTGTTTATACAAGGTGGGTGTATTATAGCTCCCTTTTTTTTAGCTTCTTGCAAATAGGTTTCAGTTCTATAAAAGCCTCCTCCATTATTTACTGTTGCAACCATATACTCTAAAGGGAAATAACATTTGAGATATAAACTCTGGTAGGACTCGACAGCGTATGAGGCTGAGTGCCCTTTCGCGAAAGCGTAACCAGCAAAACTCTCAATCTGTCGCCATACTTCATTTATTACTTCAATCTTTTCACCTTTTGCAAGACAATTTGCTTCAAACTTTTCTTTTACCATTAAAAATTCTTGTCGAGATCTATATTTACCACTCATACCTCTTCTCAATACATCTGCTTCTCCTAGGTCTAAACCTGCGTAGTGGTGTGCAACTTTTATTACATCTTCTTGGTAAACCATCACGCCATAGGTGTCTTGCATAATATCTAGTAATACGGGATGTCCTTTTTGCTTTGCCCGTTCTGGATCTTTATGGCGGAGGATGTACTCGCGCATCATACCACTCTTAGACACTCCGGGCCTTATAATAGAACTCGCTGCTACGAGGGTAAGGTAATTATCTACAGAGAGCTTACGTAATAGCATACGCATTGCGGGAGACTCTACGTAAAAGCAGCCTATACAGTCTGCATTTGAAATCATTTGATTAATTTTTTGGTCTGTAAAAAATTGTCGGGCGTTATGAATATCTGGTAAGGTGATACCAGGATTGTTATCCTTAATAATTGCTATGGCATCTTTTATTTTACCGAGACCGCGCTGACCCAAAATATCAAATTTGTACAAGCCTACATCTTCTGCGATGTGCATATCAAATTGTACAGTGGGAAAACCTTTAGGAGGAAGGTTTGTTGCAGAGAAGTAATGCGTGGGATGCTGGGAGATTAAAATTCCTGCTGCGTGAATACTTGTGTAATTAGGTTTACCGTGCAGTATTTGAGCATACTTTATAATAGTCTTTTTTATGTTGTCTAGGTGACTACTGTTATAAAGTCCTTTACTTAATTTATCTATCTCAAATTTGGGCAAACCAAAGACTTTACCCAGCTCCCTTACAGCGCCACTATGCTTAAAGGTGACGTAAGAGCCTAGTAGTGCTACTTGTGCTTTTGAGCCAAATTCTTCAAAAATATATCTCGTCACATCCTCACGATCCCAGGTAGAAAAGTCTATGTCAAAATCTGGTGGCGTAGCGCGATAGAGATTCATAAATCGCTCAAAATATAAATCTAGCTCAATGGGGTCTACATCTGTTATGCGCAATAGGTAAGCAACAATACTATTTGCACCACTACCACGACCTACATAAAAGTAATCCTTACTACGAGCATACTCAATAATTTTCCAGTTTATGAGAAAGAAGGCTACATACTTTTGCTGCCTTATAAGGGAAAGTTCTTTTACTAATCTCCGTTTTACTGCATATGTAATATTATCGTTATATCGCTCTGGTAATCCTTTTTTACAAAGCGCTACAAGCTTGTTATAATCTCTCTCTTCACTACCTAAAAGCGTTGTTAAATTTTGAGAGGGTTTTCCTTTTTTAAAATTAAAATATATGCTGCAACTTTTAATTATATGCTCTGCATTAGATAGTAGGTGAGGGTATTGAGAGAATTGTAGTCGTAAATCCTTAGCTTCTATAAATGTATGCTCTGGATGCCCTTCCTCTTTTTTAGGCAGCATACTCAAAAGCATATTCTTATCTATAGCACGTAGTAGTCTGTGCGTGTTAAAATCTCGCTTATCGCGAAAGCTTACCGTATGTAACATTACAAGTTTATGAGTAAGCTTGCTAAGTGGCGAGAAACTTAGTTTATTAAGGTTTTTGTGGGTAATACCTATATACTCATTATCACCAAAAGTTGTTTTTTCTAGTTCTAGAACGTTTTCAAATGGATATATAGTGATCACGTCTTTGAAAATGGGGCTATGGTCTGGAAAGCTAGTTTTGTGATGAAGATGGTGAGATAGAAAGTTGTTGATTTCTAAAAAGCCATTATTGTTTTTTGCTAGGGTGATATAACACTGGTGGTTACCATTTCTAAAATCTACTCCCACTATAGGTTTAATTCCTTTTTCTTGTGCGTTTTTTATAAAGCTTAGACATCCAGAGGTGTTATTAATATCTGTGAGGGCAAAGCAAGTTAAACCCTGCTTTGCAGCAAGATCTACGAGCTCTACTTCTGAGATAGTGCCATAACGAAGGCTGTAGAATGAGTGATTATTAAGATACATTTTAAATGGGGATTAAAAATTACTGGTGTCTGTGAGCGAGAAGAATAGGTGGTTGCCCATTAAAGGGGTTGCCTTGATTACCTATAGTTCTGGAGCCATCTCCTATAGTATTTGCACGTCTTACAGTGTGGTCTCCATATTTATCTCTCAGGGCATCCATAGCTTTGTAAAGATTTACCGTCTTGTTTGTGTTTTCAAAAAGGTCTATTTGATAATGACCCTCTGTAAGTCCAGAAAATCGTACACCTACAAGACGTATGAGCATCCGTCTGTTATAGAGTTTATTAAAAAGCTCCATAGCTTTTGGGATTAAAATATGATCTGCAGCGGTGTAGGGAATGCGTATTTGTTTTGAGTAGGTTTGAAAATCTGAGTACCTCACTTTTACAGTCACTACAGAGGTTAATTTATTACCACGTCTAAGCTGGAAAGCAAGATTCTCTGCCATCGCACTTATGGTGGTATGTAGCTTTGTTACATCTGTAGTGTCTTGCCCATAGGTGCGCTCACTAGATATAGACTTACGCTCGTGATATGCTATTATAGGACTGTTATCTATACCGTTGCATCGCTCCCATATGATACGTCCATTTTTACCAAAAACGGCTGTCATCATTTCTACAGGCATTTGTTGCACAAGATCTACCGTGCGTACTCCTAGATTACAAAATTGAATAAAAGTTTTTTGACCTACAGAGGGAATCTTTTTTATAGATAAAGGAGCGAGAAATGTTTTTTCATAACCGGGGTCTACTTTAATCTCATTATTAGGTTTTGCCTCACCAGTAGCTACTTTTGAGACCGTTTTATTAGGAGACATTCCAAAAGATATAGGCAAGCCTGTTTCTCTTATCACACGCTGCCTCAACTCTTTTGAGTATTTATAAGCGTTATGAAATCTATCCATACCTGTGAGATCTCCATAAAACTCATCTACACTTGCTTTTTCTAAGACGGGGAGCTCTTCTTGTAAAATCTCTGTCACCTCCTTAGACATCTTTGAGTATGTGCCACCATTACCTCTTATATAAATACCGTTAGGGCACAACTGCTTTGCAGCTTTTATTGGCATCGCGCTATGCACACCATAAGAGCGAGCCTCATAGCTTGCAGCACTTACCACACCACGATCACCTGTACCGCCTACTATTACAGGCTTACCCATAAGTCTACTATCTAGCCTGCGCTCACAAGACACAAAAAAAGTGTCTAGATCAAAATGTATTATTGTGCGTTGCATAATTTAGAATTTATCCAAAATTATGGAAATATTCCTAATTTTAGTATTGAGAGCTATTTTTAATTTATCAACAGCCATTAGATTTTTGACTTTTCTCTTAACACTATCTGTTTACACTTGTCTTTAATTTTTAGCTATCTTGAATGCTTAAATTTTAATCTATTTTTTGATGAAAATCACGCGTCTTTTAGCTCTAAGTTTTTTAGTAATAAGTGCCCTTTCTTGTAAGGAAGAGGGTGGAGGTGATTCCGCTTTCGCGAAAGCGGAAAACTCACAATTTGAAGTTCCTTTTGAGAAGTTTACTTTAGATAATGGTCTTACTGTTATACTTCATCAAGACACATCAGACCCTGTGGTGGCAGTTGCACTTACGGCACACGTAGGTTCTGCCAGAGAGATAGAAGGGCGTACGGGATTTGCTCATTTATTTGAACACTTATTATTTTTAGAATCTGAAAACTTAGGTAAAGGTGGGCTAGATGCTATGAGTGCTCGCATAGGAGGTTCTGGTGCAAATGGATCTACAAGTCGTGATCGTACAAACTACTTTCAAACAGTACCAAAAGATGCTTTAGAAAAAATGATTTGGGCAGAGGCAGATAAGCTTGGATACTTCATAAATACGGTGACAGATCCAGTACTGGCAAAAGAGAAGCAAGTAGTAAAAAATGAAAAAAGACAGTCTGTAGATAATAGACCTTATGGTCACGCTCGCTACGTAGTAGGTAAAAATTTATACCCAGAAAATCATCCTTATAACTGGCAAGTAATAGGCTCGCTAGAAGACCTGCAGAATGCTACGTTACAAGATGTAAAGGATTTTTATAATCGCTGGTATACTCCTAATAATACAACACTCACTATTGCTGGAGATTTTGATATCGCTCAGACTAAGGAGTGGGTAGAAAAGTATTTTGGAGAAATCCCTAGAGGTGAAGAGATTCCTGCTATGGAGAAGCAGCCAGTACAAGTAGAGGCAACAAAGCGATTATATTATGAAGATAATTTTGCTCGTCTACCACAACTTACTATGACCTGGCCTACGGTGCCTAATTATGATAAAGACTCTTATGCACTAGACGTACTATCTGCATATCTGGCAGATGGTAAAAATGCTCCTTTTAATAAAATTCTTATAGATAACAAGCAGCTTACTGCTGGAGTACAAATGTATAATTATGGGTCTGAGCTTGCTGGTGAGTTTACGTTAAGTGTAAATGCATATCCAGGTAAAGATCTAGATGATGTACTTGTGGGAGTTAATGAAGCTTTTACAAAATTTGAACTAGAGGGAATCTCACAAAAAGATCTTGATCGTATTAAAGCTGGTCAAGAAACTCAGTTTTATAATGGTTTGTCTAGTGTGCTAGGTAAAGGATTTCAGCTAGCGCAGTATGAGATTTTTGCTGGTGACCCTGGTTATATTTCAGAAGATGTAAAGCGTATACTCGCAGTAACAAAAGAAGATGTGCAACGCGTGTATGATACTTACATAAAAGGTAAAAACTATATTGCTACTAGTTTTGTGCCTAAAGGGCAAACAGACCTCATACTAGAAGACTCAAAACTTGCACAAGTAGTAGAAGAAAAAATAGTAGAGGGTGCAGAGGAGTCTTTTGACGCCAGTATAGCAGCAGAGTATGAGCGTACACCCTCGTCTTTTGATAGATCTAAGGAGCCGCCATATGGTGACGCGCCACAAATAAATGCTCCTACCGTGTGGGAAGAAACGCTCTCTTCTGGTCTTGAAGTGTATGGTATAGAAAATAATGAGGTGCCGCTAGTACAATTTCAAATGAATATACGTGGTGGTTTAATGCTTGAGGATATCAATAAAGTAGGAGTTTCAAACTTACTGGCAGATTTACTTATGAAAGGTACAGCGACAAAAACAACTGCGCAGCTAGAAAATGAAATAGAAAGTCTAGGTGCAAGTATTTATACCTATGCAGACAAAGAAAATGTATACATAGGAGGTAATACGCTTGCCAAAAATTATGATAAAACCATAGCCCTTGTACAAGAGATTTTACTAGAGCCTAGGTGGGATGAGACAGAGTTTGACCTTTTAAAACAAAGCACCCTTAGTCGTCTTGAGCAACAACAGGCAAACCCAAATAGTATAGCTGCTATAGAGTTTGATAAGTTAATCTATGGAGAAAACAGCTTACTTGCACAAAACACGCTAGGTACTCCAGCCTCTGTAAAGTCTATAACCCTAGAAGATCTTAAAGCGTTTTATACTAATAATCTTTATCCTAGTGTAGCAAAGTTACAAGTAGTAGGAGCCATAGATGAGCGTGTTGCTACAATTGCTCTAGCAGGACTTAATGATAACTGGAAGTCTAAAGAAGTGGTGATACCTACACCAGTAGTTCCTCAGGCTCCAGAGCAGTCTAATGTATACTTTTATGACGTGCCAGATGCAAAGCAATCTGTATTGAGATTTGGCTATCCAGCAATGGCAGAGACAGACCCAAATTTTTATCCAGCTCAAATGATGAACTACCGTCTAGGTGGTGGAGGTTTTGCCTCACAGCTCACTCAAGAGCTTAGAGAAGGAAAAGGTTATACTTATGGTATTAGATCTCGTTTTTCTGGTTCTACATTGCCAGGTGCTTTCTCAATCTCAAGTGGTGTACGATCTAATGTAACCTATGAGTCTACAGCGCTCGTAAAGGATATCTTAAAAAACTACGGAAAGAATTTTACAGAAGATGATCTAGATGTATCTAAGAGTTTCTTGCTTAAAAGCCAGGCGCGTGCTTTTGAAACTATAGGGGCAAAACTTAATATGCTAGATGATATAGCAAACCTAGGCATCTCTCCAGATTATGTAAAAGAGCGCCAGTCTATAGTTGAAAATATGACAGTAGCCGAAATTAAAAAACTATCTGCGCAGTACCTTAATCCAGATAAAATGATTTATCTCGTGGTAGGAGATAAGAAAACACAAATCGATAAACTCGAGCAACTAGGGTACGGCACACCTATATTGCTCAATGAGAAAAAGCAAACGGTAAAAGATTAAGAGACTATATATTTTAAAAACAAAAGCGGATTCTTTTATTAGGGTTCGCTTTTTTTACGCTTTCGCGAAAGCGTACTACTATCCCTTTCTTTTTATCCACACATTCCAGAGCATTCCAAGTACAAGTAAAGTCATACCAAGCACCGGAAGACCAGCATACGTCTCTCCAAAAAGGAAGTAGCCAAAGATTAAAGCATACACAAGCTCCATATATTTTATAGGAGCCACCGTTGCCGTGTCTGCCAGTTGGAAAGAGCGAGTGAGAAAGATTTGTCCAAAGAGTCCAAAAACACCTATACCACACACATACCACCACTCTACACCCACGGGCATACGCCAGTGTTGTATAAAAAATAAACTCCCTACTATAGAAAAGACCATAAAGTAATTAATAATAGTAAGGTAGTGCTCGCGCGAACCTAGATAGCGCACTATAGTAAACACACCGCCTACTAGAATAGAAGAAATGATAACCAGAACAAAACTTAGTGTATCTATTCTAAAGTCAACCCCCTTAAGGATAAATGCACCTACCACAGAGAGTGTAAGCGCTGCCCATTGCCAGGTTTTAACTTTCTCTTTAAGAAATAGTAGTGCAAAAATCGCACTAAAGATAGGCGCGGTATATCGCAGTGCTACCGCAGAGCCTAACGGTATGCGCTGTATCACTACAAAGTATAATGCAAGCGAAGCAAAGCTTAAAAAACCTCTTGCACTTAACCAGAGTTTATTACTTCCTAGTATAGGTACCTTCTTAATAATCATATATGGAAATATGAAAATAAACGTCCCTATACATCTAAAAAAGACAACCTGCAAAGGATGAAAATCTTCAAGATATTTTGCCAGTAAATTCATCCACGAAAAAGCGAATGCGGCAATAAGCATATAAATTACTCCTTTTAGCAAGTCTTAAATTTTGGCGCAAAGGTATCTGATATTAAGTTTAAAATTGTGAATTATATAAGTTTATTGTAACGACTCATTAACACAGCACGAGAGACTTAACTCGTAATTTTACACTCTAACCAATAAACAATTATTATGAAAAAAGTAGTTATAGTATTAGCATTAATAGGTTTTACATTCTCAACAGTATCTTGTAGAGAGACAACTCAAGATAAAGTAGAAAACTCTGCAGATGCAGTCGGAGAAGACATTGAAAATGGTCTTGAAGAGGCTGGTGACGCAATAGAAAACGCAGCCGAAGAAACGGAAGACGCTATCGAAAATGCTGGACAAGAAATTGAAGAAGAGATAGAAGGAACAGATGATTATAATGGAGATGATGATAATAACTAGTCTCATCTAGCAGCTAAAAAAAAGCGAGCAGTAATGCTCGCTTTTTTTAGATATAAAAGTTACGCTTTCGCGAAAGCGGAATAACCTACCACTCATTTACTCGATTTCCATCTAGTTTTACAAAGATAAAGAGCAGTACTGTAAAGCCCCAAAGACCAGAACCTCCATAACTAAAAAAGGGAAGCGGTATACCCACAGTAGGAAGCAGCCCTACTACCATACCTATGTTTACAACAAAGTGTATAAACAAGATACCGGCTACACTATAACCATAAATACGAGAGAAGTCATTTTTTTGCTTTTCTGAAAGTTGAATTATCCTTAAGATAAGTAGGATAAAAAGCCCTATAACTAGTGTGCTTCCTAAGAAGCCCCACTCTTCACCTACGGTAGAAAATATATAGTCTGTGTGTTGCTCTGGTACAAACTTTCCTTTAGTCTGCGTGCCTTCTAAAAAGCCACGGCCAAACCAGCCTCCGTTTCCTATAGCAATCTCACTTTGTTGTGTGTTATACCCTATACTTTTTGCATCTACTTCTTTACCCAGTACGATGTTAAAACGATCTCTATGTCGTTGTTCAAAAATGTTTTCAAAAATGTAGTTTACAGAAAAGGCAAAGAGGCAAGCCACAAGGGTAATGCCTAGATAAAGCCGTTTTGATGGCCTTCGTTTTCTGTTTCTATAAAATAGAAAAGCAGCAATAAGTAATACGGCAAGAGCTACATATAAAGGCCCAATTAATAAGGTGAGGACAAATAGGGTTATAGATGATGCCCCAAGTATAAGGTAACTCGCTGCAAGGCCTTCTCTGTACAAAGGGAATATAAACGCCGCATACACAAGTGCACTACCAGGGTCTGGTTGCGGGATAATTATCAAAGCAGGAAGCGCTATAATTGCTAGTGCTCTTACTTGATCACGTACGGTTTTTATATTAGTTTGTATATCACTTAGGTATTTTGCAAGCGCTAGTGCGGTTGCGGCTTTTGCAAACTCACTGGGTTGTAAACTCATAAAACCAAGGTTGTACCAACTGGTCGCTCCAGAAATAGTTTTTCCAAAAACAAATAGAAGTAATAATGAGAGCAGGGAGGCGATATAAATAACACTTGAGAATCGTTCAAAAAATTTAGATTCTAAAAAGAGCATAAATGATATGATAAGGAATCCTAGTAGAATCCATAGTAGTTGCTTACTGTATAGGTTTTCTAAACTAAAAAAGCTTTCTACGGTAGGATCATAAGACGCCGAGTAGATGTTTACCCAGCCTATACTGATTAGAGCAAGATAAAGCACAATGAGCACCCAGTCAAAACTGCCTACGTTACGGGAAAATTTACTCATTAATAATTAATTCTAAACGGTTCGCCACTTAGTGGTTTTGCATATTCTTCTTCTAGAGAGTGGGTGAGTATCCAGTTTTCTAGGTCTTTGCGAGTCACTTCTTTATTAATGTATTTTTCAATCATAAGTGATGCGATACGCCCTCCGTATCTAAAGCCCCAGTATCCATTTTCTACAAAAATGGCGATGGCTATTTTTGGGTTTTCTCTAGGAGCAAATGCTACAAACGTAGAGTGGTCTGTAAGTTGGACTCGTTTACCATCTATACGAGTATAATTTTCTGCCGTTCCTGTTTTACCAGAAATTTCTATTCCTGGTACTTTAAGGCTAGCTGCCGTTCCGTAATTATACACATCATTAAGACCCTGTATAATAGGTTCATAATGCTGTGGGTCAATAGTAGTATATTTTTTTGTGGCAAAGTCTTGTGGGATAGTGTCTGTGCCTTCAATTTTTTTGAGAATATGAGGTTTGTAATACCAGCCTCTATTTGCTATAGTAGCTGTAAAGTGAGCCATTTGTACAGGTGTCATAAGTACCTCACCTTGACCTATAGAGTTTGATAGTGTTGCAGCTGCACCCCATCTTCTCTTAGGGTAATTATAGGTCCTATTATACATCTTTGCAGTAGGTATGAGCCCACGTTTACCTATAGGCAAATCATAACCCATAAAATCCCCAAGTCCAAAACTTTTGAGATGGTTTTCCCAGACCGTTATACCTTCTTGTGGTGTGTCGTATTTATTTATACTGTTAAGGTATGCCGTACCAAAATAAGCATTGCACGAGTATGCAATACCATCTATCATACTCACTGGGCTACGGTGATGGTGACATCCAAAGTTTCTGTTTCTACCATAGCGCATACCTCCGTTGCAATAAACCTTTTCGTTTATATCCATAGCATCTTCTTGAAGAGCGATAAGCCCTGTGAGTGCTTTAAAAGGAGATCCAGGAGCATATTCTCCTAAAAGTGCTCTGTCATAAAGTGGCTTTGCGATAGAGTCTTGATCTAGTAATGAATAGTTTTTAGAACGCTCACGTCCTACCATAAGTGCAGGGTCATAATTTGGCGCAGTGATAAGGGCAAGTATCTCGCCTGTAGCGGGCTCAATAGCGACTATCCCACCTCGCTTACCTTTCATAAGTTCTTGACCATACTTTTGTAGCTCTGCGTCTATAGTAAGGTGTATGTTTTTTCCCTCTACAGGCTCTTTGTCAAGTGCACCTTCTTTGTAAGGACCTATCACTCGATTAAAACGGTCTTTCTGTAGGTACTTAATACCTTTCTCTCCTCGTAAAATATCTTCATACTGCTGCTCAACTCCCTGTCTACCTATAAGGTCACCTCCAGTGTAGTAGGGGTTTTTATCTATAATGCCTTGATGAACTTCTTGTATGTAGCCTAAAAAGTTTGCTCCAAAATCTACTTGATAATCTCTAAGTGATCTCTTTTGTATAAAGAAGCCTTCATACTTACGCATTTGCTCACCTAAGTAAGCAAATTCACCTTGAGACATTGTAGGTACAATTACAGAGGGATGTCTAGGAGAATATTTACGGGCTTTGTCTAATTGCTTTACAAGTTTTTCTTTTGTGATATTAAGGAGCTTACAAAGCTGTAAGGTATCAAAAGGTTTTACCTCACGCGGTATCGCCATAAGGTCGTAAGATGGCTGGTTAGACACCAATAACTTGCCATTACGGTCATAAATACGACCTCGTTGTGGGATTTCATACTGCTTCTTTATAGCATTACTCTCAGACAATACGGCTGCAGAAGTATCATAAACTTGCAGGTAAAAGAGTCTGGATACAAATAGAATACCAGTCGTTAATACAATAAAAAGTAATAAGGCTTTTCTCATTCAATACGTCGGCTGAAAAGGATATTAAATACAATACAAAGTATGATTGTAAAGATACTAGTGACTAACGTTTTGTTTAGGGTATAGAGTATGTTACTTATGTTAAAAACCTCAAGTAAAAATAAAACAAGATGATGCGTCAAAACTAATATGGATATATAAACAAAACGGCCGTATAAACTCACCTTAGATAGCTTAATGGCATTATATTCATAACTCACCCCAAAAGCAAATCGTAATGTGAGAGGTCTTAAATATGCAAGAAATAAACAAGCCGCAGCGTGTATACCACCACTATTGCCAAACATATCCATAGTGAGACCCGTTAAAAATGCTATAAATATGTATAGAGACCTATTTGCAGTAAACGGGAATACTAAAAGGAACAACACATATGGATACGGATTAATGTAACCCAAAAAGTTTACGTGATTAAACAAGTAGATTTGCACAAACATAAGCGCTATAAAGCGCACGATATTTTTGAGAACATTATTCTTCATAGTTCTCTTTTTCTAATTGTTCAATCTCTACTCTTGCCTTGTTTTCTATAACATAAACGTGACCTAGGCTGGTCATATCATTCATAAGCTTTACAGATAGGGTGTAAAAGTTTTTACTACTATCTAGCGTGTAATCTTGTACCACACCTACAGGTATCCCTTTCGGGAAAATAGCCGATTTCCCACTCGTCTCAATCGTATCTCCTTTTGTAACAGGTGCCTGCTGTTGCATATCTATTACTTGAACGACATTAGGGCTTTTACCATCCCATTGTAGTGTCCCAAAATGTTCAGAGCCTTTTAATTTTACTTGCGTAGTAAAGTTGGAATTAAGTATAGATAGCACTGTACTATAACTTGATGATGTATTATCTATTATACCTACAATACCTTGGCTCGTAATCACACCTTGGTCTTTTTTGATATTACTAGAACCCCCTCCTTTTAAGGTGATAAAGTTGTCAGTCTTTGCGTAGTTGTTATTTATGACTTTAGCTGGGTTGTAAGCATATTGCACTGTGCTATCTGCTGGGATAGGAGAATTTGCTGCTGTAAGGGGGTCTATAGATTCATTGCCAGTTTTTGTGGCGCTCACTATAGTTCTTAAACGTGCATTTTCTTCTAATAACTGCTGGTTGTAGGTTTTGAGATTAAAATAATCTTGCACACTACTTACAGAGCCATATATTCCTCCCGTAAACCAGTTTGCAGAGTTTACAAACTTACTACGATGATACGAGTGTGACTGTATGGTAAATACAAGTGACAGCATTAGTAAAAAAGCAAACAGCAGGAAGTGTTTATTCCTGATCAAAAAATTGATAATCTGTTGCATAGCTTAAGAGATTTCTATTTTATGAGAACGCTCTTATACTTAGCTAGATTTTTCAAGCATATACCGGTACCTCTTACCACAGCTCTAAGTGGATCTTCTGCAATATAAACTGGAAGGTCTGTTTTTTGAGAAAGACGCTTGTCAAGACCACGTAACATAGATCCACCACCTGCTAGGTAAATACCAGTATTATAAATATCTGCAGCGAGTTCTGGAGGTGTTTGTGATAATGTTTCCATTACAGCATCTTCTATACGGAGTATAGATTTATCTAATGCCTTTGCAATTTCTCTAAAGCTTATTTGTACCTGCTTAGGCTTACCAGTTAGTAAGTCACGACCCTGTACACTCATCTCTTCTGGCGGTACTTCAAGATCTTCGGTAGCGGCACCTATTTGTATTTTTATTTTTTCGGCACTGCGCTCTCCTACATAAAGGTTGTGCTGGGTGCGCATATAGTAGATAATATCGTTTGTAAATACATCACCTGCAATTTTTACAGACTTATCACATACAATACCTCCTAGTGCAATTACGGCAATCTCTGTCGTACCTCCACCTATATCTACAATCATATTACCCTTAGGTTGCATAATATCTACACCTATACCTATAGCGGCTGCCATAGGCTCGTGTATAAGATATACTTCCTTACCGTTTACACGCTCTGCACTTTCCTTTACTGCTCGCATCTCTACCTCTGTAATTCCAGAAGGTATACAGATTACCATACGCAATGCAGGTGGAAATAATTTCTTTTTAAGTGCTGGTATTTCTTTGATAAACATTGCAATCATCTGCTCACTAGCATCAAAATCTGCAATTACTCCATCCTTAAGAGGGCGTATGGTTTTGATATTTTCGTGAGTTTTACCTTGCATTTGAGCAGCTTCTTTACCTACGGCAATTATCTTTTTTGTCGTGCGGTCTCGAGCAACTATAGATGGACTATCTACTACTACTTTATCATTGTGTATAATCAACGTGTTGGCAGTACCAAGGTCAATTGCAATATTCTCAGTTAAAAAATCAAAAAATCCCATAGGGTAATCAAAGCGTTATGCGTTAGTTTTTAAGCGTGCTGCTTAAAAGTACAAATATTAGGGTTAACATCACGCTTTCGCGAAAGCGTAATACCAACCCTCTTTGTTGTTAATGTTTAAAGTGACGTGTTCCCGTCATTACCATAGATACGTTGTTTTCGTTACAATAGTCTACGGTAAGTTGATCTTTTATTGATCCACCTGGTTGTATCACGGCAGTAATCCCTGCTTTATCTGCAATTTCTACACAATCTGGGAAAGGGAAAAATGCATCACTAGCCATCACAGACCCCTGAAGGTCAAAGCCAAAGGATGTTGCTTTTTCAATAGCTTGTCTCAATGCATCTACACGTGATGTTTGCCCAGTACCACTTGCACAAAGTTGTTTGTTTTTTGCAAGTACGATAGTGTTAGACTTAGTGTGTTTACAAATTTTTGATGCAAACAGTAAGTCTTCTAGTTCCTTTTCTGTAGGCTGCGTGTTTGTAGCATTAGTAAGATCTGCAGCGGTGTCTGTTTTATGATCACGTTCTTGTAAAAGTGTCCCGTTAAGACAAGTACGTACAGTTATCTCTGGTAGTACAATATTTTTTAAAGTAAGAAGGATGCGGTTTTTCTTTCCTTTAAGAATTTCTAAAGCTTCTGGTGTAAATGATGGCGCAATTACTACTTCACAAAATAATTTGTGAATCTCTTGAGCGGTAGGCTCATCTATCTCACCGTTTGCAATAAGTACGCCTCCAAAAGCAGATGTAGGGTCACCAGCAAGTGCATCTACATAAGCTTGGTGCATAGTGTCACGTTGTGCAAAGCCACAAGCGTTATTATGTTTTAGTACGGCAAAGGTAGGTGCCTCTCCCTGAAATTCTGAAATAAGATTTACGGCTGCATCTACATCAAGAAGGTTGTTATATGAAAGTTCTTTACCGTGTAGCTTGTCAAAAACTTCGTCAAAATCTCCAAAGAAGAATCCCTTTTGGTGTGGGTTTTCTCCGTAGCGTAATGTTTTACCGTTATTTGCACTTAGTTTAAGTGCTGGTATCTCGTGATCTGTATTAAAGTAATTAAAGATAGCGGTGTCATAGTGAGATGATACAGCAAAACTTTTGGCAGCAAAGCGTTTTCTCTCTGCCATTGTTGTGCTACCATTACCGTTTGTGATAATGTCTAGTACCTCTGCATAGTCTTCCATAGAAGATACACAAAGTGTGTCTTTAAAGTTTTTTGCAGCGGCGCGTATAAGTGAGATACCACCTATATCTATTTTTTCTATAATGTCTTGCTCTGGTGCTCCAGATGCAACTGTTTTTTCAAAAGGGTATAAATCAACAATAACTAGGTCAAGTTGTGGGATTTCATACTCTGCCATCTCTTTTATATCACCATCGTGGTCCTGACGGTTAAGAATCCCTCCAAAAACTTTAGGGTGTAATGTTTTAACACGACCACCTAGTATAGATGGGTAAGAAGTCACATCTTCTACCGGTACCACAGGGATACCTAAATCTTTAATAAATTTTTCAGTCCCTCCTGTAGAATAAAGGGTTACTCCGTACTCGTGAAGTTTCTGAACGATAGGGGCAAGGCCGTCTTTGTGAAATACTGAAATAAGGGCTGCGCCTATTTTTTTTGTTGTGCTCATTGTGAGATTATTGATAGATTTTGTGTCCTCCCTCGCATATGGGATTTTGAAGTGTCAAAAATAGCAATTTCAACACTTTTTGTTAACGCTTTCTATTAACAAAATGGAACTACTTTGTAACAATTTATCTCGAGTGACGTCTTACTCGTATCTTTAGATAAAATCAATCAATGCTTATATATTTTCGAGCCTTAGGGGAGAGTTTTAGATTTGCTGTAAATGCCTTGCGCAATAATAAGACCCGTACCTTTCTTTCACTAATGGGTGTAACGGTAGGAATCTTTTCTATTATAGGGGTACTTGCCGCTGTAGATTCTCTAGAAAGAGAGATAAAAGGCAGCCTATCTGCATTAGACCAAAGTACTATTATTTTATGTCACGTTTCCTTTGGACCTACAGAAGTGCCTAGATGGAAGCGAGAACAATTCCCGCTTGTGGAGTATGAAGATTTTCAATATTTAGAGCGTGCGGTACCAGATACTAAAGCAAGTACATATGTACTTAGTGTGCCTCCTCAAACTATAAAATATGATGATGTAACGTTAGAAAATATAGGTGTAGGAGCTACTACAGAAGGATGGTTTGAAATAGAATCTTTACAATTTGAGTTAGGGAGGTTCTTTAATGCTTCTGAGTCTAACAGTGGCGCGAGTGTTGTAGTACTAGGTAACGAGATACGTAACAAACTTTTTGGAGAAGGAGTAGACCCTAGAGGTAAGAAAATAAGAATGTATAGTCGCAAGCTTACTGTTATAGGGGTATTAGAAAAGGAAGGAGCCGGTTTTGGTGGTGACTCAAAAGATGAGATCGTAGTTGTGCCCGTAAATCTTGCTCGAAGAATCTATGGAGATAATAACAGGTCAACATTTCCGCAAATTGTATTATTACCAAAAGAAAATGTAGATGACGAGGCTTATGTAGCTCAAATCGAACAGAAACTTAGAAATAAAAGAGGGCTTAAAACCGATGAGGTGAGTAATTTCTTTATTAACCAGCTTAAAGGGTTTACCGCTTTTATAGATAATATTATAGGCTTTCTTACAGGCGTAGGATGGGGTATAGGAGGCTTTGCATTACTTGTAGGAGGTTTTGGTATCGCAAATATTATGTTTGTGAGTGTGAAAGAACGTACCAACCTTATAGGTATACAAAAAGCACTAGGAGCAAAGCGTAGGTTTATATTATTTCAATTTCTTTTTGAGTCTATCTTACTTTCTATTTTTGGAGGGCTTATAGGTTTGATAATGGTACAAGGAGTCGTCTGGTTATTAGATGTTTCAAAAATAGCTGGTGATTTTGAGTTTGTGCTTTCTTTTGATAATATCTTCTTAGGTCTGTTTACGACTTTTGTTATTGGGATAATAGCAGGTATTGTACCCGCTATAGGAGCTTCAAAATTAGATCCTGTAGAGGCTATTAGAACAGGGATGTAGTACAATGAGTATAAAACAACAAACCCCTTACTATTTTATTACTAAGGGGTTTGTTGTTTTAAAGTAATAGCGGTCTTATAGAAGCGCAGCAACTTTCTCATTTACAAACTCTAGAAAATCTTCGTCCGCCTTAGTAAAAGGATCTACTTTATTTGAATCTATATCTATCTGGCCTATATTTTTTCCATCTTTAAAAAGGGGGATTACTATCTCACTCTTAACAGTGATGGAGCAGGCTATATAATTATCTTGCGCCTTAACATCTGGTACTACAAAGTTTTGATTAGACTCTGCTACTTGACCGCAAATTCCTTTCCCGAAAGGGATAACTGTATGGTCTGTAGGCTCTCCAGCAAAAGCTTCAAGGTGCAACGTGCGTGCCTCGTGATTTGCCATATAAAAACCTACCCAGTCATAGTAGTCTATATGTTCTTGTAACAGCTCACAAATTGCTGTCATTTTATCCTTTGCACTGCCTTCATTATTTGAGGCAATGCTGCTTACTTGTATTTTTAAATCTTCAAAAGCCATTTTTCTTGTATTTTAGACGTTAAAAACATCCCTTGCTCAAATTAGTCCGCAAATATAAGCCCGTCCTCCGATTTTTAGCCATATTTATAGGAAGTTATTTGGTTTTCGTGTCACTTTACCAACTATTTTTAACCTATGGAGCTAGTAGTCGCTATTTTCCCGATTATATTACACATAACGTTGCAAAACAAAGTCAGGCATTAATTACTGCTTTTGGGTATGATATGAAGGTAGAACCTAGTACCTGGGAGCCAGCAATGAATCTCACTATGGACGGTAAAACCCTCGCTCGCGTAGTAGAAGGTTGTAATGCCGTAAGTGTGATGCTGCTTTTTGTGTCGTTTATGCTTGCATTTTTTGGAGATGTAAAAAGAACACTACTTTTTATTTTTGGAGGAGTCGTACTTCTCTATGGTATGAATGTCTTGCGCATTGCCTTACTTACAATAGGTATTTATGAATATCCATTATATGCAGATGTACTACACGGCACTATCTTTCCGGCGGTTATTTATGGTACCGTATTCTTGCTGTGGTTAGGCTGGATAAACTCGTATAAAAAACCTGTAAAAGATGCATAAGGTATTTTATATGTTGCTAGCTGTGCTATGCCTTTTTGGGTTGCTTTTTATACGCTTTCGCGAAAGCGTACTCTTCTACGATCCTCTCATAGATTATTTTCACGGAGATTATCAAAACACGCCACTACCTACTTTTGCAAAAGGGAAGTTAATGGCGCATATATTATTTAGATACTTGTTAAATATGCTGTTGTCGCTGGGCTTGCTATGGGCTGTCTTTAGAGATAGGGGTATTATTAAGTTTACGATTGTATTTTATGCAGTTGTTTTTATTGTGCTCAGTATCGTTTACTATATTTTATTACATCATCATACCCCATCTGAGTATATGGGACTTTTTTATGTGCGCCGTTTTTTAATTCAGCCATTACTTGTTTTCTTATTATTGCCGGCATTTTTTTATTACCGCAAGGTAAATAAGTGAGTACGTTGTATTTTTGCAGGGTTAAAACCCTAGCAAATGAAAAATGTATTTTTTGTAGCCATCGCAATCGCGTTATTTTCTTGTAAGCAAAATCAAGAGGCAGAAGTAAAAACAGCACCATCGCAACATAGTGATACGGCAGTAATAACCTCTACTGGAGATCTTAATGTGACAGAAGAGTTTGTTGAGGTGACTTTTAAAACAGAAGAGGCTACGCAAGTACATCGTGCTTACTTAAATCTTAAAGGGGCTTTTGTAAATACAGATGCAGAAGATGCAGCATCTGTCGCAAAAGATTTTAGCCAGATGCTTACAGTAGTGCCTAGTGCAGATACTTTTTCTGCTTTAAAATCTAATCTAGATCAAATCGCTACATCTACTAATGTTGATAAGCAACGTGAAGTTTTTGAGGATGTGTCAAAAAGCGTTGAGGTGTACCTTTCTGGTCAACTTGCAACTGGATCCCTCATAAAGCAATATTGCCCTATGGCCTTTGAAGGTAAAGGTGCTTACTGGTTATCAGATTCTAAAGAAATACGCAATCCTTACTACGGTGATAAAATGCTTAAGTGCGGCGTAGTAGATAAGGAGATAGAATAGTTTGTTATAAAATTTATTGTAGCTCTCTTAACTACACAAGTATCCGTTTTGAGTTTGCAACACCACTTTTACAAGACGTAAATGGTGTACAGCTTAAGCGCAAGGAGACAATTACTGCCGGCTTGCAGTATGCTTTCTAGTAGATTTAATATAGATTTAAGAGCCCCTCGTGATGCACGAGGGGCTTTTTTGTATCTTTGTGATAAGATATGAAAGCAATTTTCCAAAATATAATGTCTGTCCTTCTAGCGGTTTTAGTGCTAGGGTCTACGATGTCGTTTACGGTGTCAAAGCATTATTGTGGCGAGCATCTTGTAGATGTAAGTATTTTTGGAGAGGCACAAGCTTGTGAGATGCAAGCAGCACTTACTCACAAATATGGTGATGACCATTCTAAAAAAATGGAATGCTGTTCAGATCAAGAAACTGTGCTTGACGCACAAGATGAGCTCAAACATCACTTTGAAGATTTCTCGCTAGAGAATCTTGAATTTATTGATGCTTACACGCACACTTACTTATTACTATTTGATACAGTTGTAAAGAAAGTAGTAATAACAGACAGGTACTTGCCACCACTTATAACGCAAGATTACCAAGAGCTCTTTGAGCAATACCTAATTTGATTTATTAAAAGTCTCCGCACTCGCGGATGGTCTTTTGCGTGTCAATATCTTGATGCGCAATTATTTAATGCGTTTTAAATTGAATAAAGCGTTTATTTAATTAATTTAACCTCAGTCTTTTAGAGGAAAATCAAATACTAATGAAAAAAATAATTTTCACTACATTATTGAGTCTAGTGCTTGTAAAAGTTCTTGCTCAAGGCCCACCTATAACGGCAGATAAGCCCATAATGCTAGGCGGGAACAGCTTTACCACAAAGACACTCACTGAGATAAGGAATAATGATAGAGGTACCGCTGTATATGTACCTTTAATGTTGCATTATCTTCCTACGTCTAACTCTTTAGTGGCTTTGCACATACCCTATTTAAGTTACGAACTAGATGGAGCAGGCTCTGGTAGCACCCTGGCAGATATAAAAGTACAGGGTAAATACCAGTTTTTTAGAAAAGATGGTACAGGTAGAACCTGGCGTATGGTTGCTAAAACTATTCAAACCTTACCCACTGGTAAGGAGCTAGACTTATTAGAACTTAGTACTGGAGAGTATCAAGGCTATTATGGCATAGTTTCTGGATTAGAAACTTTAAAATATGGAATCTCAACAGAGATAGGCTATAACTGGGCTCCAGATGGTAATCAAGATGAGTTTAGAGCAAAATTTGGCGTAGGGTTACCATTGCTTAAACCGCAATACCCAAACAAGCAAGTCAACCTTTATTTTGAGTACACAAGCTCGTGGCTCACAGATCGAGATTGGTATCAATTACTGTATGCCCAGGGTATACAGTATGCGCTTAAAATGGTCACTTTTGATCTAGCAGTTCAGTTGCCACTTATAAAAGATATTCCAGAAAATAGAGCATTAAACTACAGTGTCTTTTTAGGCACCAGATATACATTTTAAAAAGAAAATACAGATGAAAATAAAAGCAATAATAGTACTCGTAGCGGTTGTAATGGTTTCCGCTTTCGCGAAAGCGCAAAAAACAATGGACACGTTTGAGGTACAAGTAGACGGTCTAGGTTGTCCATTTTGTGCATACGGACTGGAGAAAAAATTTAAAGAATTTAAAGGAATAAAGAAAGTAGCTATCGATATTGAGACAGGAGACTTCTCTTTTCAATACCCTTCAGAAAAGAATCTTACAATGCAGGCTGTGGTAAAGCAAGTAGAAAAGGCGGGTTATACACCCATCACTTCAAAAATTACAAGAGCAGATGGTACTGTAGAAACAAATGAAGCAAATACAACAGAGCTCTCTGCAGAGAGTGTAGTGGTGACCCAGCAAGTGCTTGTCGCAGGTAAATGCGGTATGTGTGAGGCACGTATTGTAAATGCAGCAGGTAACATACCTGGTGTTACAGATGCCACTTGGAAACAGGAGTTACAAATGATGAAGGTAACTTATGACAAGAGCCAGGTTACACTAGATGGTATACAGTCTGAAATTGCAAGAATAGGCCACGACACAAAAGCTCATAAAGCTACAGATGAGGCTTATGCAGACCTACCTGGATGTTGTAAATATGAACGATTAGATCAATAGTATGAAACAGTATATAATTATATTATTGACAGCGATGCTTATAGCCAGCTGTCAAGAAAAGAAACAAACAGAAACACGCTGGGTACATACTAAAACCATTGCTCTAGCAGATGTAAATCCTATAGGTATCGCTCAAGGCGAAAAAGGAATCTGGCTCAGTGATGGAGATCGTAATAGGCTGGTGTTAATAGATACTAGCGGCGTAGTTTTAAAAACCATAGACTCACTAGACAGGCCTATGCACATCGCCTCAGAAGGCGAGATGCTTGTTATACCTCAATATGGTAATGATGAGATATTACGCTTTCGCGAAAGCGAAAAGGAAATCGTTAGTACTCGGCATAGTCTTGATGCACCAGCTGGTGTAGCAATAAAAGGTGCTCAAATTGCCATTGCAGATTTTTATAATAACAAGGTTCATTACACCGAAAATTCTAGCGATTGGATCACCTTTGGAAAAGAAGGAAAAGCAGATGGAGATTTTTATTATCCCACAGATGTGCACTTAACAAAAAGTAATATATGGGTGGCAGATGCTTATAATAATAGGTTGCAGGTCTTTGATAAAAAAGGCAATCATCTTAAAACCATAGGTGAAGACCAAAAGATGAATGCAGCGACGGGAATCTTTGTATCAGATACTAATGCTTATACAACCGATTTTGAAAACGATAGAGTACTTGTTTTTGATCTAGATGGAAGTCTCAGGCAAGTGCTTGATACAGATATTTCAAAACCTACAGATTTAATTATAATTGATGAGGTGTTGTATGTGACAAATTATAAAGGCAAGTCGTTAAGTCTCTACACCCAGCAAGAAGTTGAAATAAGTAGTCAAGAAGGTCACGATACTCATAATGATCATCACGACCACGAAGATCACGAGGATTAATGAAAACAAGAGATTATACAATTAAGGGGATGACCTGTAATGGTTGTCGTACTGGAGTAGAGCAGAAGCTTGCTGGAGTTGCGGGAGTCTCGCAGGCTATTGTTTCCTTAGAAAACGAACAGGCTACCCTTACAATGGACGACGAGGTAACACTTGACCATTTAAAAAGTGCATTGCCAGAAAAGTATCATATATCATTAAAGAAACAATCTAAAGCAGAGAGTGAAACGCAAGAGAAGAGCACTGGTGTTTTTGCAAGTAATGAGACGGCTACGCAAGAAGCAGGCGAGTCAAAATTGCAACAGCTCAAGCCGCTCTTTCTTATCTTTTTGTTTATAACTGGAGCAGCCGTATTACTTCATTTTAAAGATGGTTTATGGGATCAAGCAATGCTAGATTTTATGGGGTTGTTTTATGTTGTTTTTAGCTTTTTTAAATTTTTAGACATTAAAGGATTTAAAACAAGCTTTGCGATGTATGATCCACTGGCTGGGGCGGTACCTGGATATGGTTATGTATATCCATTTATAGAGCTTGCACTGGGACTTATGTTTTTAATGCGACTACAAATAGCCATAGCGCTTGTGCTTACTATTGTCATACTAGGTATTACAACGGTAGGCGTGACTAGAAGTTTGTTGAGTAAGAAAGAGATACAATGTGCTTGTCTAGGCACGGCACTTAAACTACCTATGACAGAAGCAACATTTATTGAAAATGCTATTATGATTATAATGGCGATTATAATGCTTACAAACCTTTTATGAAAAAGAAACTCACAGCCGTACAAATTTGCACTTTGATTGTATTTACGCTCTACTTAGTCTGGGAGTATAATATGCAGCAATTTATTTCGGTAAACGGATTGTCTAATTCTTTTGAGACACGTCTAGACCTTCTGCTGCTTGTTCCTTTATTGCTTGTTTTGGTGAGTATTTCTATCTGGCAATTTGTAAAGAAGTAATTACGCTTTCGCGAAAGCGTAACAAGAACCATAAAAAAACCTCTGCCGAAAAGCAGAGGTTTTGATTTTTAGAACCACTCCGAGAGTAGCTCATAAATATCTATGGCGATTCGCCATTACATCATTCCTGGCATTCCGCCTCCTCCCATAGGTGGCATTGCTGCTGGAGCATCTTCTTTAATATCTGTAAGTGCACATTCTGTAGTAAGGATCATTCCAGAAACAGAAGCAGCATTTTCTAGTGCTACACGTGTTACTTTCTTAGGATCGATAATTCCTGCTTTAAGCATATCTGTGTACTCACCATTTTTTGCGTTAAAACCAAAGTCTTTCTTTCCTTCTAGTACTTTAGAAATCACAACAGCTCCTTCACCACCAGCATTAGAAACAATCGTTCTAAGTGGAGACTCAATCGCACGGTTTACAATCTGCACACCAGTCTCTTGGTCTGCATTTTCTGTTTTGATTTTGTCAAGAGACTTCTTTGCACGCACAAGAGCAACACCACCACCAGCAACGATACCTTCTTCTACAGCGGCACGAGTTGCGTGTAAAGCGTCATCTACACGGTCTTTTTTCTCTTTCATCTCAACCTCAGAGGCAGCACCTACATAAAGTACAGCAACTCCACCTGCAAGTTTTGCAAGGCGCTCTTGTAGCTTTTCTTTATCATAGTCTGATGTAGTAGTCTCTATTTGAGATTTGATTTGCCCTACTCGAGCTTTAATCATATCTGAGTCTCCAGATCCGTTTACAACAGTTGTATTGTCTTTATCTATAGTTACTGTCTCTGCAGTACCTAGCATATCTAGCGTTGTGTTTTCTAGTGTAAAGCCTCTTTCTTCTGAGATTACAGTACCTCCAGTAAGGATAGCAATATCTTCTAGCATAGCCTTACGACGATCTCCAAAACCTGGTGCTTTTACAGCAGCAATTTTAAGAGCGCCACGTAGTTTATTTACTACAAGAGTAGCAAGTGCTTCTCCATCTACATCTTCTGCAATGATAAGAAGTGGCTTTCCTGTTTGTGCCACAGGCTCAAGCACAGGAAGTAAATCTTTCATATTTGAAATCTTCTTGTCAAATAGTAAGATGTACGGGCTATCTAGCTCTGCACTCATTTTCTCACTGTTTGTCACAAAATATGGAGAAAGGAAACCGCGATCAAACTGCATACCCTCTACAACATCTACATACGTTTCTGTTCCTTTTGCTTCTTCTACAGTGATAACACCTTCTTTACCTACTTTTCCAAAAGCTTCTGCGATAAGCTCTCCTATCACTTCATCATTGTTTGCAGAGATAGATGCTACTTGCTTAATCTTGTCTGAAGAGTTGCCCACTTTTGCAGTTTGCTTTTCTAGATCTGCAACAATAGCTTCTACTGCCTTATCAATACCTCTTTTAAGGTCCATTGGGTTTGCACCAGCGGCTACGTTTTTAAGTCCTTCTGTTACGATAGCTTGTGCAAGTACTGTTGCTGTAGTAGTACCGTCACCAGCAAGGTCATTAGTTTTTGAAGCAACTTCTTTTACCATCTGTGCTCCCATATTTTCAAGAGCATCTTCTAGTTCTATTTCTTTTGCTACAGTTACACCATCCTTTGTTACGTGTGGCGCTCCAAAAGATTTTGAAATAATCACGTTACGACCTTTAGGTCCTAAAGTAACTTTTACTGCGTTTGCAAGTTTATCTACACCACGCTTTAATCCGTCGCGTGCTTCTATATTAAATTGAATGTCTTTTGCCATTTTCTTTTGCTTTCGCGAAAAGCTTTATGCTGTATGCAATAAGCTTTAAGCTGTTATATTAATTTTTGTTTTAAAGAATAAATCTTCTGTTTAATAATGTTCACTTTTGAATTTAGATTTTCAAAATGTTCATCATTTATATATTGAAGATCTTTTGATAAAATAAGTAAATATTCTGTTTCGCTTGCCGATCCCATTGCTATTGTCAGAAAGGGGTTGAATTCTGCATCGCTATCTCTACCACACCCTTCAGCAATATTTGTTGGTATTGAAGCTGATGCTCTGCGTATTTGTGATACAATGCCATAACTTTCATTATGAGGAAATTCTTTAGAAATAGTATAAATATCTAAAGTAAGTTTGTGGCTTAACTCCCATATATTATACTTTCTAAAATCCCTCATTGCCTAAAGCTTACAGCATATTGCTTGTTGCGGTATTATACAATCGCAAGGATATCATCCTCTTTCATAATCATATAATCTGCTCCGTCAAATTTTAGTTCACTACCTGCATACTTTCCGTATATCACAGTGTCACCTACTTTAACCGTCATCGTATGATCTTTTGTTCCAGATCCTACAGCAACTACTTTACCTCTTTGTTGTTTTTCTTGTGCACTATCTGGAATATATAAACCAGATGCTGTTTGAGTTTCTGCTGCTACAGGCTCTATTACAACGCGGTCTGCTAATGGTTGAATTTTAATTGCCATTGGTATTTAATTTAAGTTATAAAGTTTGATTCTAGTTGTAACCTCTGTAAGTTACGCTAGCGTAAGTGGCAGAAATTATGCCAGTGATTAAGCACTGACAAAATTGCATAAAACAAAAAAGCCAGCTGTAAAGCTGGCTTTTTATAATGTTTTAATAAAAGACTTATTGGTCTCCCCCGTCTGTATCTGGTAAACTTACCGGTGCTGGTGCAGGAGTAGATTGTTCTACAGCATCTGCATCAAATACCTGTGACTCTGCTGTTACAGAACCATCAAAAATAGCTAGGTTACTAGCAAGTATAAGGATAAGTAATATGGTTGCAAGAGCCCACGTTGCTTTGTCTAGAAAGTCTGTAGTTTTTTGCACACCACCCATTTGCTGTGTACCGCCACCTCCAAAAGAAGAAGAAAGTCCGCCACCCTTAGGATTCTGTACCATAATAACCACTACTAGTAAAAATGCTACAATAACGATTAGTGCTAAAAATATATAAAACGTAGTACTCATAATATTTTAATCTTTTTGTTGTTCGAGTTGTTCTACTGCTCGAATTTGGTCTGCAAAGAAACCACTTTTTTCTGGATATTTCAAACTTAAAATGCGGTAAGCTTGTTTTGCTTTTTTAAAGTTTTTTTGCTCTACATAGACACGCGCTAAAGTCTCTGTCATCAACGACTCAGAAGAATATGGAAGTTCTTTAATTATTTTCTTTTTTTCTGACTGAGCAGGTTTTATAGCACTTATTTTTGGGTTTGTTTCTATAAAAGAATCTATAATTTTGCGCTTTCTTTCTCTACTATCTTCTTCTTTTATAGCAGGTTGAATCTCCTCGTTTTCCTCACTTTTAGATGTTGCAATAACTTTTTTAGTGTCGTTGGTTTTTGTTTGAACTGTCTCATCTTGAGAACGATCAATAGGAGTGAAGCTTGAGAGCTGTAACCACTCACTAAAAGAGTGTGCCTCAGACTTAGTAAACGGTAATGGTTTTCCTACTTGCAGGGTCTCTTCTGCTCTCGCTCTTGTCATCTCAGAGTCTACTTTTTCTATAAAGAGATCTGGGTCTAGTATTTTAGAAGCTTTAGCTTGTTCTTCTTTATCAAGTATGGTAGATACGTCTTCTATATCTGTGATGATAAGATTGCGCAGGGCAGTCTCTTGCTCTTTGATTTGTGCGCTTACATCATTTTGTAAAAAACGCTCTGACGTAATGTAGTCAAAAAGCACAGCTCTGTCAGACGTGTGGCTAGCAGTACGCTTTAGGGCCTTGTTATAAGCAAAGCTTTCTTGGTTTTTTAATCCTTTGAGGTAGAGTGCTTGAGCACTCTGAAAAAATGGAAATGCATCTACGATATCACGTAAAGTTGCAGTTTCTTCTGCCGTGACTTTATCTGGATGTTCAAGCAGGTATGTGTATTGCTCTGTATTCATTACCAGCGTGCAAGTGATGCGTTAAAAACATCTTGAGTTATACGTTCATAAATCTCGTCTATAGCAGCGTCTAGTACACTACCCACGGGTTGTGCCGTGCCGGTAAAGTCAGAAAAGAAAGAAAACCTACGCTCAAAGTCATATTCGCCGTCTGTTTGCGTGTTGTTATAAAAACGCACGTTTATAGTAATGGTTAATCTGTTTTGAGCAGCTGTATTTTCTGAGGTTGAGGCTTGTGGCGCAATGTAGTACTCTACAATCTCACCTTCATAAATAACGTCTGCATTAGTATTTGTTAATACTAGGGGAGACTGGTTTTGTATAATATCTCTAAGTTGCTCTGTAAACTCGCGGTCTATACCGGGTTCTACAATGGCCGCTTCATTTTGAAAAAAGCGAACTTCAAAAGTTTCTTCATTTACAATAGAAACTCCACTTAGCGAGTACACACCACAACTCTGGAAGCCAAGTGCAAATAAGATAATAAGTAAGGTGCTTTTTATAGAATTCATATGTAGATAACGAAGATGCGGTTTAAAAATTGAATGTACAAGCCTAAGATTATAGATCAAACTGTTTGATTTTTCTATAAAGTGTGCGCTCGCTTATACCTAGTTCTTGTGCGGCAGCCTTGCGTTTTCCTTTGTGACGCTCTAGTGACTTCTTTATAAGTTCCAGCTCCTTGTCGTGTAGCGATAACGTTTCTTCCTCTTCTATCTCCTCTGCAAAGTGATATGGATCTATTACTGGCTCTGTAGGAGGTGGGGTAGGAGCTTGTTGTGATTTTTGAGGTATCTGCAATACATCCATCACTTCTTCTACCGTCTCGTAAGAGTCGTCTTGGTCATCATTATAAATCTTGTTTATAAGACTTTCATTCTCCTGGCGTACATCTTGCGTGTTGCCATTTTTCATAAGCTCGAGCGTGAGCTTTTTAAGATCATTTAAGTCGGCTTTCATATCAAAAAGCACTTTGTAAAGAATCTCTCGCTCGTTAGAAAAGTCTGACTTTTCTTGTGATTTTATAACCGCAGGAAGTCTAGACCCTGTATCTGGTAAATAGTTTCTTATAGTTGTAGCGTCTACCTCGCGATTAGTCTCAAGTACAGATATCTGTTCAGCTACGTTGCGTAGTTGTCTTATATTACCACTCCATCTATATTGCACGAGTAGTTGTATAGCCTCATCACTTAGACGTATGGTAGGCATCTTATACTTCATCGCAAAGTCTGAAGCAAACTTTCTAAATAATAAGTGTATATCGCCTTTGCGCTCTCTTAATGGTGGTAAAGCAATATCTACAGTACTTAACCTGTAATATAAATCCTCACGAAATTTTCCTTCTTCTATGGCATCAAACATCGCTACGTTTGTTGCAGCGACAATGCGTACATCTGTTTTTTGTGTTTTTGAAGACCCTACTTTTAGGAACTCTCCATTTTCTAAAACTCTTAAAAGGCGCACTTGTGTAGGCAGCGGTAATTCTCCTACTTCATCTAGAAAAATGGTGCCACCATCTGCCTCTTCAAAATAGCCACTTCTAGTGGAGGTAGCTCCGGTAAAAGCTCCCTTCTCGTGGCCAAAAAGTTCACTATCTATCGTTCCTTCTGGAATTGCTCCACAGTTTACGGCGATGTACTTATTGTGTTTTCTATGTGAAAGCGAGTGTATAATGCGTGGGATACTTTCTTTACCTACCCCAGACTCTCCCGTAACAAGTACAGATATATCAGTAGGCGCCACTTGTATTGCTTTTTCGATTGCACGATTAAGCCCAGGATTATCTCCTATAATACCAAATCTTTGTTTTGTGGTTTGTATTCCTTCCATAATTACTTAACTCGTTTGTCGTGTCACAGCGCTCGCTTGTGATGGTTGTTTTTACGCTTTCGCGAAAGCGTAATTAAGCCCTTTAAAATGTATTAGTCTACATTGTTATACCAATAGTCTGCATACCCAACAGCCTCTCCTATGAGTGTTCCAGTAGTGCACTCATTTACTTTTACATTTACAAATTCACCTACTTTATAATCACCTTTAGGAAAAACGGCAACTACATTTTGGTCATTGCGGCCGCTCCACTCGTCTTTATTTTTTTTAGACTCTTTTTCTATTAATACCTCTATGGTTTGATCTTGATATCTTAATAGATTTTTTCTTGAGATCTCACGCTGTAAGTCTATGACGTCTTGCAATCTTCTTTTCTTAATTTCTAGCGGAATATCATCTTCCATTTTACGTTCAGCAAGGGTTCCAGGGCGTTCAGAATAGTAAAACATAAAACCGTAGTCATACTTTACGTAGTCTATAAGATCTAGTGTGCCTTGATGATCTTCTTCGGTCTCTGTGGGGAAACCTGTTATCATATCTTGACTTATCCCAATGTCTGGGATAAGGTTTTTTATATTATCTATAAGCGTTTTATACTCTGCTACCGTATGCTGGCGGTTCATAAGCTTGAGTATTCTGTCACTTCCAGATTGGACAGGTAGGTGTATGTAGTTACAGATGTTTTTATGGCTCGCCATCACTTCTATAACGTCTAGCGTCATATCTTGAGGGTTTGAGGTAGAGAAGCGTATTCTCATTTTAGGCTGTGCTCTAGCCACCATATCCATAAGCTGTGCAAAGTTTACCGCAGTAGCCTTTGCCATCTCACTGGCTTTGTCAAAATCTTTTTTGAGGCCACCGCCATACCATAGGTAAGAATCTACGTTTTGACCTAGTAGGGTAATTTCTTTAAATCCTCTATTTGCTAGATCTTGTACTTCTTCTAGTATAGATTGCGGGTCACGGCTACGCTCACGACCTCTTGTAAATGGGACCACACAAAATGTGCACATATTATCACAACCACGTGTGATAGATACAAAAGCGGTAACTCCGTTAGTTTGTAATCGCACTGGTGAGATATCACCATACGTTTCTTCTTTAGAAAGGATAACGTTTACAGCATCACGTCCTTCTTCTACCTCACTTAGTAGATTAGGAATGTCTTTATAGGCATCTGGACCTACAACGAGATCTACAATTTTTTCTTCTTCAAGAAATTTACTTTTAAGACGCTCTGCCATACAGCCTAGTACGCCCACCTTCATTGTAGGGTTTCGTTTGCGCTTTACGGCTTGGTATTTTTCGAGTCGCTTTCTTACAGTAACCTCTGCCTTCTCACGTATAGAACACGTGTTTACAAGCACTAGGTCTGCTTCCTCAAGATTTTGAGTGGTGTTATATCCTTCATTTGCAAGTATAGAAGCCACCACTTCACTATCTGCAAAGTTCATCTGGCAACCGTAACTTTCAATAAAAAGTTTTTTACTGTTCTCGAGTTTTCGCTCTAGTGTAAGCGCTTCCCCTTGTTTATGCTCGTCTATTATTTTTTCCATCTGCTTAATCGTCCTGAATACGTTGTCAAGGATTATGCAAAGATACAGTTAATAAAGAATTGTGACAAAGTGGCAGGCGTTTAGAATTGACATAAATTCTCGTAATTTGTAGCAAAAATTAAAAATTGCAACTCAAGCTACTCCCTATTTTAGTTTGTATACTCACGCATCAGGCTTGGTCTCAAGGTGTCGAGCCTGCTTCTAAGCAACTGTATACGCAAGAGTTTTCTATACAACACGATAATGACTTTCTTTTTGCAATAGACCGTTATTATACCGCGGGAAGCTTTTTGAGATATAGTAGAAAGTTAAAAGAGGATTTTATTTTTAAGAATACGCTAGAGGCGCCGTTACAGTATGATATCATAATAGGTCAAGAGACTTATACACCACGTGAGCTATTTGTAGAAAACTTTGACAGCTTAGAGCGACCTTATGCTGGCTATTTATTTGCAAGGTTTAATCTCACAAAAGCTCAGGAAAATAGCTTGTATGCTGTGGGTCTTGAGATAGGACTCGCCGGCGAGCAATCTGGAGCACGTACCTTGCAGCTCAATTATCATAACCTTATAGGTGCATTTATGCCCGTATGGTCTGGCCAGATTGCAAATAGTACACACATTAATCTTTATGGAAGTTATGTAAAGGACTATGTGCTGCCTAATTCTAATCTGTTTAAAAACGCTGCGCTACAATCTTCTGTGGCTATAGGTTCAAGAAGAATGTATGCACGTCAAGAAGCGCTTTTATACATAGGTGATAGGGCGCAAGTCAGCGCTTCTTCTGCATATGGCCGAGTAGGAAACACAACAGAGTTTTATGGTGTAGGCGGTGTAGGAGTTGAGTATGTAGTGCTTAACGCGCTTATAGAAGGAAACCCACTAGGTGATAGTTCTCCTTTTACCTTACCTGCAGTGCCAGTAGTTTTTTCTTTTAAGGCAGGAGGTGTCTATCGATCGCATCGCAACACCTACCGTATGATCTATAAATTTAGAACCAAAGAAACCAAAAGAGAGGGAAGAAGTCAGTACGTAACCTTTGAGTTTGCCAGACGATTTTAAATTCCCTTATTTTAGAGCGCTTATCTTTATAAGTATAAACCAGTATTATTTATGACCCACACAGACTTACTCACCAAAATAAAAAATGCACCACACGTAGATTTTGGTAATCTCTTTGGAGAATCTATCAACCTCTTTCAAAAAGTGTTCTTGCAAGGGTTACTCTTGCAGATACTAACCGTAGCCATTTCTTACGGGATATCTATGCTTGTTATGTTGCCTTTTAGTCTAGGTGGCGCATTTATAGATTATAATGATATCAATAGTTATAGTGATGAGGAAGTAGGCATCGTGGCAATTATCACAATGTTTTTCTTATACCTAATAATTACCGTTATAATGGCGGTGGTAAACTTTGCATTGCAAGCTGCGTTTTACAGAATCGTGCGTATGAAAGATAGAAACAAGCGCAGCGAGCTGGGTGTAGGTTTTGGGATGTTTATAAAAAAACAGCATATAAAAAAGGTGCTCATCTTGTCTATGGCTCAAATAGGAATTGCCGTGGTAGCGATGTTATTTTTTATTCTCCCCTTGTTTTTTGTGCTTGTGCCGTTGCAATTTGCCGTTATCATATTTGCCTTTAACCCAGAACTCTCTGTAAACGATATTTTAAAAGCTGCTTTTGCTATTGGGGCAAAAAAGTGGGGAATTACCTTTGGGGCTTGTCTTTTTATAGGTTTTCTTGCCCTTGTGGTAGGGGTGATGGCTTGTTTTGTAGGGGTGTATGCAACGATTTCAATTGTGTATTTACCGGCTTATCTGGTGTATAAAGAAGTGGTAGGCTTTACCGAAGATGAAGACCTCATTGCCCAGATAGGTGTGTAGTGTGAGTGCGCTTTCGCGAAAGCGTAATAAGCCCCATTAAACCACAATTTACAAGGCTTTAAAAATGCATTTATTACAGAAATAACGGCCTTGCGGATTGCGATATAAATAAAACATCTACTTTTGTAATCTGAAAAAATAAAATGTATGGCAAAGAATCTCGTCATTGTGGAGTCACCTGCAAAGGCTAAAACGATAGAAAAATTTCTAGGCTCAGACTATAAAGTTGAGAGTAGTTTTGGACACATTGCAGACCTTCCCTCTAAGGAGTTAGGTGTTGATGTAGATGGAGATTTTACTCCAAAATATAAAGTCTCAGACGATAAGAAAAAGGTGGTGAGAAACCTTAAGTCTCTTGCAAGTAAGGCAGAGATGGTGTGGCTCGCTAGTGATGAGGATCGCGAGGGAGAGGCTATAGCCTGGCACTTAGAACAAGAGCTTGGGTTAACACCAGACCGTACAAAGCGTATTGTTTTTCACGAGATTACAAAGACGGCTATACTAAGAGCTATTGAGAACCCTCGTAAGATTGATTATGATCTTGTAAATGCACAACAAGCACGTAGAGTGCTTGATAGATTAGTGGGGTATGAGCTCTCTCCAGTATTGTGGAGAAAGGTAAAAGGAGGTCTTTCGGCGGGGCGTGTACAATCTGTTTCAGTAAGACTTATTGTAGAGCGTGAGCGTGAAGTTTTAGGTTTTGAGCCTAAAGCTTCATATAGAGTAGATGCTGAGTTTACTACGCAAGACGGAAAATCTTTTAAAGCAAAACTTCCTAAAAATATAACTACCAAAAAAGAGGCGAAGGCTTTTCTTGAGAAAAATCTGAGTGCTACTTTTAAAGTAGATGCGCTTACTAAAAAGCCAGCAAAAAAATCACCAGCACCACCATTTACAACCTCTACCTTACAACAGGAAGCAAGTAGAAAACTGTACTTCTCTGTAAGTAAAACGATGACGATGGCACAGCGACTCTATGAAGCTGGGCATATTACATATATGAGAACAGATAGTGTAAATCTATCTAAAGATGCAAAGGCTGGAGCAGAGGCAGAGATTGTAGCTGCTTATGGTAAGGAGTTTCATAAAGAACGTAATTATAAAGGCAAGTCTAAGGGAGCACAAGAAGCTCACGAGGCGATACGTCCTACAGATTTCTCAAAGCATTCTGTAAATATGGATCGCGACCAGATACGTCTATATGAACTTATCTGGAAACGTGCGATTGCCTCACAAATGAGCGAGGCAAAGCTAGAGCGCACAAATGTGCAAATAGCTTCTAGTGCAGGTACAGATAATTTTACAGCAAATGGGGAGATCTTAAAGTTTGAAGGTTTCTTAAAAGTATACCTAGAAGGTAGTGATGATGAAGATGTAGAAGAAACAGGTTTACTTCCTGATCTTAAAACAGGAGAGACATTACTTAATAAATACATTACCGCTACAGAGCGTTTTACAAGACCACCATACCGTTATACAGAAGCTTCTCTAGTAAAGAAGCTTGAAGAGCTGGGTATAGGACGTCCATCTACATATGCGCCTACTATTACGACCATTCAAAATCGTAAGTATGTAGAAAAAGGTACTGTAGAAGGGAAGGAGCGATCTTATGATGTGCTTAGTCTTGAAAACAACGAGATAAAAGATAGAACTCTTACAGAAACTGTAGGGTCAGATAAAGGAAAGTTAGTTCCTACAGATGTAGGGATGGTCGTAAACGACTTCTTGGTACAGCATTTTGAAAACATTCTTGATTATAACTTTACTGCAAAGGTTGAAGCAGATTTTGACGACATAGCAGAAGGAAAGCAGGAGTGGACTAAAATGATGAAGGATTTCTATAAAGACTTTCATCCTCACGTAAAAGATGTAGAAAAAAATGCAGAGCGTGAAGTAGGAGAGCGCATACTAGGTAAAGATCCAGAAACAGGTAAACCTGTGAGTGTGCGTCTAGGTAAATTTGGTCCTATGGTTCAGATAGGTTCTGTAGAGGATGATGAGAAACCTCGATTTGCAAGTCTAGGCCCAGATCAAACGCTTAGTAACCTTACGTATGAGCAGGCAATGGACCTCTTTAAACTACCTAAAGATTTAGGGACTTTTGAAGAAGAGGAAGTGTCTGTAAATAATGGTCGTTTTGGACCATATGTTAAGTTTGGAAAAACATTTGTATCACTGCCTAAAGGACGTGACCCAATGGATGTAGATCTAGATGAAGCTATAGTGTACATCAAAGAAAAACAAAAGGCAGACGCTCCTATATATATGTATGAGGATCTTCCGGTTCAAAAAGGTACAGGGCGTTTTGGTCCGTATATAAAATGGAACGGAATGTTTATAAACGTAAACAAGAAGTACGATTTTGATAACCTCTCTGATGAGGATATTGTAGAGCTTATAGAAGTTAAAAAGCAAAAGGAGATAGATAAAGTGCTTCAAGATTTTCCAGAAGAAGGAATACGTGTAGAAAAAGCACGCTGGGGACGTTCTAATATTATAAAAGGTAAGCTCAAAATAGAGCTTAGTAAAGATATAGATGCAGCTGCCTTAAGTCTTGATGAGATAAAAGACTATATCGAGAAGAAAGCTCCAAAAAAGAAGGCTGCCAAAAAGAAGGCGCCAGCAAAAAAGAAAGCTCCGGCTAAGAAAAAAACCACAGCAAAAAAGAAATAATATATGGCATTTGAGGTGCTCCTCCCTATTCCAGATCTTGCGCTTGCACATATACAGCTGCAGCATCACCAGTCACTAGGTAATAATATAAGGCTGCACAGCGAGCAAGAAGGACTGCCAGAATTAGAAGGGGTGCGCATAGCTATAGTCTGCTTACGCGAAAAAAGAAGAGACCCCAATAATCTTTCAGACGGGCTCTCTTTTACCGAAGTGCGCCGAACATTTTATGAACTGTTTCCTGGAAACTGGCACACTACTATTGCAGATCTTGGAGACATAAATCCAGGTGCGTCTGTAGATGATACATACTTTGCAATACGTACACTCAATGAGTCTTTATTCAAAAAAGGAATCATACCTATTTATATAGGAGGAAGTCAAGATCTTGTGTATCCTATTTATCGTTCTTACGATAAGCTAGATCAAATGGTTAATATCGTTAATGTAGATAGCCGTTTTGATCTAGGTGATGCCAGTCAGCCCATAAGCAACAAGTCTTACGTAGGTAAAATCATAGTCACAGAGCCTTATAATTTATTTAATTACTCAAATATTGGGTATCAGACCTATTTTAATCCTCAAGAGGAAATAGATTTGATGGATAAGTTGTATTTTGACTCCTATAGGCTGGGCAATGTTTCGGCAGCTATAAATATTACTGAGCCTGTTATGCGTGATGCAGATCTTGTTGCTATAGATCTTAATGCTATACGCAGTAGTGAGTTGAGTACTAGGCATAATAAAATGCCTAATGGTTTTGATGGAAAGGAGATATGTACCATTGCAAGATATGCAGGGATTAGTGACCGTGTAAGTTCTTTTGGAATTTTTGAATATCAAAATGATGCTCAAGAAGAAAAAGCGGCAATGCTTGTTGCACAGATGATGTGGTACTTTATAGAGGGTGTAAATTTTCGCGCAAGCGAAAATATGGATGTAGAAAAAGGTAATTTCCTTACCTACCAAGTACCTATTGAAGATGAGGTGCTTACATTTTATAAAAGTGAAAAAACAGCTCGATGGTGGATTGAAATTCCATTTATTATGGGCTTGAATAATAAATTAAAAAGGCACACGTTATTACCTTGCACGTACCAAGATTATCTAGACGCTTGTAACCAAAATATCCCCGAAAGATGGTTTAAGGCAAGAAAGAAAAACGAGGTTTGATTGTGTGTTTCAACGATGAAAAGATTATTTTTGGCGAATAAATTGTTTATTTCAAATAAAATAAATAGGTTTACGCCCTTAACTTAGAATACTTAACCTAATATCCTATGAAAAAGTATATTGCATTTATTGCGATAGTAGCTTTGCTGTCTAGTTGTGGCAAAGGCGATCGTGGAGAGCTCGTTGGTGCCAAAGGCAAGCGATGGAATCCCGAAAAACCATTTGGTATGACTCTCGTTTCTGGAGGGGCATATATAATGGGTAAAAGTGATGATGACTTTGCTGCGGTAAATGATGCTCCTACTAAAACTGTTACTGTTCGTTCTTTTTATATGGATGAAACAGAAATCACAAACGCCGAATATAGGCAGTTTGTAGAGTGGGTTAAAGATTCTACTGTACGTACAAAACTTGCTATACTGGCAGATGAGCTTGGGGAAACCCCAGGGTCTGGTGATGGAGCCAGTATAGGTGATTTTGCATTTAGTGATGCAGATCCAGAAAATATGACTCCATACGAGCAATATATGTACGATAACTATTATGGGTTAGGCGAGACTGGCTTTGAAGGTCGTAAACTTAATAAGGATATCGATATCATTTGGGATACTGCAGAGTATCCAGACGAGTACTATGCTGAGGTGATGGATACAATGTATATCCCACTAGAAGAGGCTTATAATGGACAGCGCACGATAGACGTAGATAAACTTAACTTTCGTTACACATACTTAGATATACAAGCTGCTGCAAAGAAGAACGGTGGTCGTCGTAAAGATCATATTAAGACAGAGGTGGTTCCGGTTTACCCAGATACGACTGTATGGATTAAGGATTTTGCATACTCTTATAACGAGCCTATGCATAATGATTACTTCTGGCACGATGCTTATGGAGAGTACCCTGTAGTAGGTGTTACCTGGATGCAAGCAAAAGCATTTTGTGAGTGGAGAACAATGTATAAGAACTCTTATCAAAAATCAAAAAAGAGACAATTTGTAAATCGTTTTAGACTTCCTGGTGAAGCAGAGTGGGAGTATGCTGCTCGTGGCGGACTGGAAAGTGGTGATTACCCTTGGGGTGGACCATATGCAAAAAATGATAGAGGATGCTTCTTAGCAAACTTTAAACCTTTAAGAGGAGATTATGGTGCAGACCAAGCACTATATACTGTAGAAGCAGATGCTTACGAACCTAACGACTATAACCTGTACAATATGGCAGGTAACGTGTCTGAGTGGGTGGCTTCTTCTTATGATCCAGCTTCTTATGAATATATGTCTACCATTAACCCTAACGTAAACGATAAGGATAACCGTCGTAAAGTTATACGTGGTGGTTCTTGGAAAGACGTTGCTTACTTCTTACAGGTAAGCTCACGTGATTATGAGTATCAAGACTCTGCACGTAGTTATATCGGTTTTAGAACCGTACAGGATTTTATGGGAATTGATGAGAAAATCAACCTTAGAAAACCGAAGAAATAACTAATATTATTTACCCAAATTATATTATTCAATTACTTAACTAAATTAACTTAACTAAACTAAAAAATTTTATTAGTCATGGCAAAATCTAAAACTGGAAAGAAATTAATGAATATGGTCTACGGACTAGGAGCAGCAGTTGTAATTATTGGTGCTTTATTTAAAATTATGCACTGGCGTTTTGGAAACGAGATGCTTATTGTAGGTCTTGTTACAGAGGCAATAGTATTCGCAATTTCTGCATTTGAACCAGTAGATGACGAACTTGATTGGGCGCTAGTATATCCAGAACTAGCTGGCGGAGCAGGTGGATCTAAGAAAAAAGCTGCAGCTCCTGTAGATGCAGAAGTACAATTATCTAAAAAACTAGACGATATGCTTAAAGAGGCAAAAATTGACGGTGAGTTGATGAGCAGCTTAGGAAATAGCATTCGTAATTTTGAAGGTGCAGCAAAAGGAATTGCTCCTACAACAGATGCAATGGCCTCTACAAAAAAATACTCTGAAGAGATGGCACTAGCTGCTGCTCAAATGGAATCTTTAAATAGCCTTTATAAGGTGCAGGTTGAGTCTTCTAGCCGTCAGGCAGAAATCAATGAGCAAGTAACTGCAAATGCAGGGAAACTTAAAGAGCAAATGGAAAGTCTTGCAACAAACCTTTCTTCACTGAATGGTGTTTATGGAGGAATGCTTTCTGCTATGAATAAAAACTAATTCTAGTTGTTTTTACAATTAACTAACTAACAGCTAAAATTAAAAACAATGGCAGGAGGAAAACAAAGCCCAAGGCAGAAGATGATTAACCTGATGTATCTAGTGTTTATAGCAATGCTAGCACTTAATATGTCTAAGGAGGTACTATCGGCTTTTGGGTCGATAAATGAAAAGTTTGATCGTTCTAACGCAACTTTTATTGCTAAGAATAATGAGGCATTAGCCAGTCTTACTAATAAGGCAAATGATAACGACAAGTTTAAAGAGGCAGCTGTAACAGCTAAATCTGCAAAACAATTGGGAGATGCATACTTTGCTTATCTAGCTTCAGAGAAAGATGCGCTACTTGCAGAAGTAGAAGATAAGACAGATTATGAAGCGATGGATAAGTCTAACTTTCTAGATGAACGCTTTTATAAAGGAGGAAAAATCACACCAGAAGGGCAAACTTTTCTTGATGAGATGGCAAAGTACCGTGACGGTATGGTAAAGCTTGCAGGTGACAATAAAGCGCTAGTTGCTCAAATCAATGAAGATTTTAGTACGAGTGATATTGTAGATGGAGAAGGAGTAAAGAAAGATTATATATCATATAATTTTGTAGGTTTCCCTTCAGTTTCTTCATTAACTAAGATGTCGCAATTACAAAATGATATTAAGGTTGTTGAGAATGAGTTACTTTCAAAATTACTTTCTGGTAATCTTGAAGAGTTAACTAAGATTAACAACTATGAGACTGTTATGACTACCTCAAAAGGTGCTTATTACACGGGATCAACATTTGATGGTGTTTTGTCTTTAGGTCGAATCGATGGTTCAACAGCCCCTGAAAAAATGGAGTTAAAGTTGGACGGTAGAGCTATCCCTTCTGATAAAATATCTATGGATGGTGGTAAGATTGTCTTGGGAGTGAATACTGGTGGTGTTGGAGATCACAGTATCACTGGAGATCTTGTTTATTTGCAAAATGGAGAGGAAATTCGCGTTCCAGTAGATAAAAAATTCACAACAATAAACAAACCTAACTCTGCAACTATCGCTGCAGATAAGATGAATGTTGTATACCGTGGTGTAGATAACCCTATGACCATATCATTTGCTGGTGTGGCAGATAATGCTGTTACAGCATCTGGAGCAGGTCTTTCTAAAAGATCAGGAAGCAAGTACAATATGAAACCTTCTCAAGGTAGAGAGGTGACAATTAATGTGACTGCAAAGCTGCCAGACGGCGGTGGTACAGTTTCTGACAAAGCTGTTTTCCGTATTAAAGATATCCCACGTCCAGTAGGAGCTTTAGGAGGAGATGACGGTGGTAACCTTAAGAAACCTCGTAACACAGTATCTGCAGCTCCTATTAATGCTGTTTTGCCAGACTTTGATTTTGACTTAAATCTTAAAGTTAATAGCTTTAAGTTTAGAGCAGGTGATCAGGCCACGGTAGCTGTACAAGGTAATAGACTTAATGCAGCGGCGAAGTCTGCACTTAAAAGAGCAAAAAGAGGTTCGTCAGTACAGATATTTGATATTAAAGCAAGTATACCAGGTAACTCTATAAGATTGAAGACCGTGTCTCCTATCATTATTGAGCTATCAAACTAAAATAAAGTAAATTATGAGTCTTAAACGTTTAATTTTTGTTGCACTAGGTCTTTTAATGACTGTACCAGCGTTTGCACAAGGTAACATCCTTAACGCAAAAACGCCAGACGAGATGTTTGAAGTAACCGAAGAGCAAAAAGCAAAAGATAATGACAAACCATTACCATACGGTTACGTTGAAAAACGTGATGTACTATGGGCAAAAAATACGTGGGAAGTTATTGATCTTGATGAGCGCGTTAACTTTCCTCTATATTACCCTATTGATACGGTAAATATGGGGTCAGATCGTCGTTCACTTTTTGATGTTCTTGTAAAGAATATTAAAAATGGTAAGATAGACGCTATCTATAGAGATTCATATTTTACAGAAAAGATACAGTTAGAAGACCTTTCTGCTGCAATGGTAAAGATCGATACTTCAGATGAGGGGTACGATCAGTTTAACGCAGGAGAGCCTATTTCAGATTATAACATTGAGCGTACAGAGATTACATCTTATGACATTAACGCATATCACGTACGAGGGTACTGGTATATAGATAAGCGTCAAGGTGAGTTAAAGTACCGTCTGTTAGGTATTGCTCCAGTGTCTGGCGATGTAAACTTTTTAGATGATGCAAGTGCGGCAGATATCGAGCTTTTCTGGGTATGGTTCCCAGGTGCGAGAGAAGTGCTTCATAATGCAAAAGCTTTTAACCGTAAAAACACATCTTTACCTATTTCATTTGATCATCTTCTTAACAGTAGGCGCTTTAACGCCACAATTTATCAAGAAGATAATGTGCAAGGAGACCGCAAGGTTAAGGAGTACATAAGTGACAATGCTATGATGCAGTTACTTGAGTCTAATCGTATAAAAGAAAATATACGCAACATAGAGCAAGACCTTTGGAATTATTAAGGGAGTTCTATTAGAATATATAAAAGCCATCAGAACAATGTTTTGATGGCTTTTTTTATGTATTAAAGATAACATCACTATTTAAACCGGCTATTGCCTTATTTTTGTTTTGTGAGTAAAGTAGATTATATAATAGTAGGTTTAGGTCTTGCTGGTATTGCTTTTTGTGAGCAATGTCTAGCTGCAGGTAAGACTTTTATGGTGTTTGATAAGGGAGTAGAAGGTGCTAGTAGGGTAGCTGCCGGTCTTTATAATCCTGTAATTTTAAAACGATACTCCCTCCCTTGGAAAGCTGTATCGCAGTTTGACCTAGCGATTCCGTATTTTAAAAAACTTGAGGAAAAGCTAGATACTCAGTTTATGTACTCTATGCCCGTGAGGAAGGTGTTTCACTCTATAGAAGATCAAAATAATTGGTTTGCTGCTAGTGATAAGCAGGGGCTCGAGCGTTTTGTAAAAACACCACTCGTAAAAAACGAAAATAAGGATATACAAGCACCTTATGATTATGGCGAAGTACTAGAGACCGGTCGGGTAGACATAAAGGCCTTACAGCGCGCTTATGAAAATTATCTTGAGGGGATGTCCGCTTTCGCGAAAGCGGAATTCAACTACGCACAGCTCACACTTACAGATGCCGGAGTACAGTATCAAGGTTATGAAGCGACCCACATAGTCTTTGCCGAAGGATATGGCATCAAGCAAAATCCTTATTTTAACAGATTACCACTTGTGGGTAACAAGGGAGAATACATCATTATAAAAGCGCCAAAATTAAAGCTTACTGCCGCCATCAAAACCTCTTTTTTTATTGTTCCCCTCGGTGAGGATTTATACAAGGTAGGAGCAACTTATAACTGGACAGATAAGGACTGGGAGAGCACACAGATAGCCTGCGAGGAGTTAGAGTCTAAGTTTGCTGCTTTAGTAAATACACCATATGACGTGGTAGATCAAGAGGCAGGTATACGCCCTACTACGGGAGATAGAAGGCCACTTTTAGGAGTGCATCCAGCATATAAACAGCTTGCTGTGCTCAATGGCTTAGGTACGCGCGGGATAATGGCGAGCCCTCTGCTGGCGCACTATCTATTTGAGTTTATAGAAAAAAATATTCCACTTCCAGGGGAGGTCGATATAATGAGATTTCCAAAAAAGCTGGAGATTTAAGCAGTAAGGAATGTGGTTTTAGTACGCTTTCGTGAAAGCGTAATCTTACTTGCTCACCAGTTGATCTTTACTCGGGTCATATTTCATAAAGAAATTGATCCATATGTTGCGTGCTAGTCGCATAATAACCGGCATAAAAACGACCATTGTGCCTACTATGGCGATAAATGTATTTACTAGCGTAGCTTCAAAAAAGAAATAGGTAATTACAAAAGCCGCTGTGGCAAATGCTATGCCTACGGGATAACTCACATACATAGCGCCATAAAAGAAAGAAGGTTCTATCTTGTATTTTGTACCGCAGTGAGAGCAACGCTCGTGCATTTTGAGCGTCTCAGATAAAATATAAGGATTTGAGTTTTTGTACATAGACTCGTTCTGGCAAACTGGGCATTTACCAGTAAGAATGCTGTTGAGTTTTGTGCCTTTTAGAATTCCCATAATCTCCTTAGTTTATAAGTACAAATTTAAGCATCTTTGCACCACCACGCCGATTTCAAATTATAACTTTTACTTAATATCGTATGCTTAATATTCACAACCTTTCTGTCTCTTTTCAAGGCGAATATTTGTTTGAAGAAATCACCTTTAGACTTAATAATGGTGATCGAGTAGGGCTTGTGGGTAAAAACGGTGCTGGTAAGTCTACAATGCTACGTATCATTTCTGGCGAGCAGCAATATGATACGGGATCTATAGCAATAGAGAAGGAGATAAGTATAGGTTTCTTAAAGCAAGATATAGATTTTATAGAAGGTCGCACGGTGCTTGAGGAGTCTTATGAGGCTTTTAAGGAAATTAAAAAACTTGAGAGTCAACTGGCTCATATCAATGAGCAACTAGCGACACGCACAGACTACGAGAGTGAGAGCTATAACCAGCTTATGATAGATATAAACGACGTGCAACACCAGTATGAGGTACACGGCGGTTATAGCTATAAAGGTGAGACAGAGCGCATATTGCAGGGTCTAGGTTTTAAGCGTGAGGATTTTGATAAGCTTACAGATACCTTTTCTGGAGGGTGGCGTATGCGTATTGAGCTAGCTAAGCTTTTACTACAAAATCACGATATACTCCTGCTAGATGAGCCTACAAATCACTTAGATATAGAGTCTATTATATGGCTTGAGAGTTTCTTGCGAGGGTATACTGGGGCTGTAGTGATTGTATCTCACGATAAGATGTTTCTAGATAATGTGACTAACCGTACTATAGAGATTTCGCTAGGTCGCATTTATGATTACCCAAAGCCTTATACACAGTACCTTGTGCTTCGTTCGGAAATAAGAGAGCAGCAACTGGCTTCACAAAAAAACCAGCAGAAGCAAATTGAGCAGACAGAAAAGCTTATTGAGAAGTTTAGAGCAAAAGCTTCTAAGGCCACAATGGCGCAGTCGCTCATAAAAAAGTTAGATAAGATAGATCGCATTGAGGTAGATGAAGATGATAATAGTGTGATGACGCTTAAATTTCCTGTATCTGTAACGCCTGGTAAGGTTGTGGTAGAGGCAGAGGAGGTTGCAAAAAGCTATGGAGATAAAAACGTTTTACAAGGTATAGACTTGCTTGTAGAGCGTGATACTAAGACTGCCTTTGTAGGGCAAAATGGCCAAGGTAAATCTACGCTGGCAAAAATTATAGTAGGCGAGCTCGAGCACCAAGGGAGGGTTAAGCTAGGTCATAATGTACAGATAGGGTACTTTGCTCAAAATCAAGCCGAATATCTTGACGGATCAAAAACTGTAGAAGACACGATGATAGATGCTGCAGATGAGAAAACAAGACCACGAGTGCGAGATATATTAGGCTCTTTTCTCTTTAGGGGAGAGGAGGTAGATAAGTATGTGCGTGTACTCTCTGGAGGTGAGCGCAACAGGCTCGCACTTGCTAAACTTATGCTGCAACCTTTTAACGTGCTTGTGATGGATGAGCCTACAAACCACCTAGACATTAAGTCAAAAAATGTACTTAAAGATAGTCTCAAGCAGTTTGAAGGGACGCTTATAGTCGTATCTCACGACCGTGATTTTTTACAAGGTCTTACAGATAGAGTTTATGAGTTTAAGGATCATCGCATAAGAGAGTATCTAGGAGACATAGATTATTATCTAGAGCAGCGAGAAGTAGCAAACTTGAGAGAGGTAGAAAAGCGTGATGTTGTAAAAAAAGAGGCGCGCGTAAAGAGCACAAAGAAGTCTTACGAAGATCAAAAAAAGCTCAAATCTCTTAATAATAGACTCAGTAAAGTAGAGTCTAATATTAATAAAATAGAACGCGAGATCAAGGAGCTAGACGTTGCTCTTGCGACTAATTATGATGAGACGGTTGCAGATCCAGCGTTTTTTGATAACTACAATGGCAAGAAAAAGAAGCTAGACGGCTTTATGGAAGACTGGGAGAAAATCACAGAAGAACTCGATGCGTTAAACTAGTATTTTTGCGCTTTCGCGAAAGCGTAATACGATTCAATAATAATTAAGAAACCAGCTATACAAGCTGTTTTTTTTTTTAACATATGCAATAGGTTGTTTTGTAAGTAATACCGCACGTTCTTGCTTTTAATTTAAGACATCGTTAACAGCAGCGCTATGGCTTCATACTTAGATTTGCACTACTGGTACTCAAGCCATCAAAACAACCAAAATAAAATAGATGCGTAAAATCATCCTCTCTCTGTTAGGAGTCCTACTCATAATTGGAGCTTTTTTTGCTTCAGAAGCTATTGTAGCAAATAATCAACGTACAAGGCCTAAGCCTAAAAAAGTAATTAAAACCGTTTTTGTAGAAGATGCTGTAAATGGGGTTGTACCTATTGAGATTTCTGCAAACGGTAATCTCGTTGCTCAAAGAAGGTTAGAAATATTTTCTGAAGTACAGGGCGTACTTCAAAAAGGAAGTAAACTCTTTAAGCCAGGGCAAGAGTATAGAAAAGGACAAACATTACTTAGTCTTAATAGCTCTGAGTATTACGCAAGTGTACAGTCACAAAAAAGTGCACTGTATGACCAGATTACTTCTATAATGCCAGATTTACGTCTTGACTATCCAGAAGCCTACCCAAAATGGCAGGCTTATCTTAATAACTTTGACGTAAGCAAGGCAACTCCACCTTTACCAGAAGTCACATCAGAAAAAGAAGGCTATTTCATTTCCGGAAGAAATATACAAACGGCTTATTATAACGTAAAAAACTTAGAGCAACGTCTAGGTAAATACAGAATAACCGCTCCATTTACAGGAGTTCTTACAGAAGCTCTAGTTACAGAAGGAACGCTAGTACGATCTGGACAAAAGCTAGGCGAGTTTATAGATACAAGCTTATATGAACTAGAAGTTGCTATAAGTAAAAACTATGCAGATTTATTACAAGTAAATAATGAGGTGACACTATCTACTATAGACGGTAAGCAAACGTATACTGGTAAGGTAACTCGAGTTAATGGTAATATAAATCAAGCCTCACAAACTATAAATGCCTACATCGAGGTAAAAGGGGAAGGTCTTAGAGAAGGTGTTTACTTAGAGGCATTGCTACAAGCAAAAGAAGAGCAGGAGGCAATATCCCTACCAAGAGGATTACTACAGCCAAATAATGAACTTTTTATGGTGCGTGATTCTATTCTAGATGTGATAGAGGTAAACCCTGTTTATTTTTCTGATAAGGAAGTAGTTGTACAGGGTATACCTGAAGGTACAAAGATAGTAAGCAAGCCAGTACCTGGGGCATATGCAGGTATGCTTGTAAAGATCTATTCAGAAAAGGAATCATCACAAGAAGAAGCAGAGTAAGATGCGTAAAGTCATTGAATATTTTATTAAGTATCACGTAGCTGTAAATGTTATCGTGTTAATGTTTGTGGTGTTTGGTATTTATGGTGCCTTGTCACTTAACTCTTCATTCTTTCCACTAGTAGATTCAAAAAATATTAATATAAGTGTTGCCTACCCAGGTGCATCTCCACAAGAGGTAGAAGAAGGTATTGTACTTAAAATAGAAGATAACCTCAAAGGATTAGATGGTGTTGAGCGTGTAACATCTACTTCACGAGAAAATAGCGGAACTATAAATGTAGAGATAGAAAAAGGGAAGGATATTGATTTTATGCTTCTTGAAGTAAAGAACGCTGTAGACCGTGTACCTTCATTTCCTTCTGGTATGGAGCCTCTAGTGGTAGCAAAAGTTGAGGCTATAAGGCAAACTATATCTTTTTCTATAAGCGGAGAAAACGTATCGCTTGAGACTTTAAAACAAATAGGGCGACAGGTAGAAAATGACCTGAGGGGTATAGATGGTATTTCTCAAATAGCAATATCTGGATATCCTGAAGAAGAGATTGAGATAGCTGTAAATGAAAACAGTTTACTTGCTTACGATTTATCTTTTGCAGATGTATCTCAGGCGGTAAGCACATCTAATATTCTCACTACAGGCGGATCCATAAAAACGGAAGCCGAAGAGTATCTTATACGTGCAAATAATAGAGCTTACTACGGGGATGAGTTGTCTAATGTAATAGTACGATCAGACGCAAGCGGGCAAACGATACGCCTTAAAGACGTGGCAGAGGTAAGAGATCGTTTTTCTGAAACACCTAATGCAAATTACTTTAATGGAAATCTTGCTGTAAATGTGACTATAACATCTACAAATACAGAAGATCTTATAGGCGCCGCAGAAAAGGCAAAAGTGTATATAGAAGACTTTAATGCAAAGTATAATAATGTACAACTGGCTGTTGTAAGTGACTTATCTATAACGCTTGTACAACGTACTGCACTCCTTACAGAAAATGCCGTTGTAGGGATGCTCTTGGTGCTATTGTTCCTATCAGTATTTTTAAATACACGACTGGCATTCTGGGTAGCTTTTGGACTTCCTGTAGCATTCTTAGGGATGTTTATGCTTGCAGGTTATTTTAACGTGACAATTAATGTATTATCATTATTTGGGATGATTATCGTGATAGGTATTCTGGTAGATGACGGTATTGTCATAGCAGAAAATATCTATCAACATTATGAACGTGGTAAAACCCCTATACAAGCTGCCGTAGACGGTACAATGGAAGTGTTGCCTCCTATACTTTCGGCAATAACTACCACGATTCTGGCTTTTGGTATTTTCTTATTTTTAGATGGAAGAATAGGTGAATTTTTCGGAGAGGTTTCGGTTATAGTAATGCTTACGCTGCTTGTTTCTCTTGTAGAAGCCCTCATTATACTGCCAGCTCACCTTGCACATTCTAAGGCATTGCGAGCACAAAGCAATAAGCCTAAAAAGGGAATGGCAAAGCTATTCTCAAAACTGCGTTATATTAATGAGTTTGGAGATCGTATTATGGTCTGGTTACGTGATCGCGTGTATAGCCCAGTTTTAAGGTTTGCACTTGATTATAAGTTCTTGATGTTTTCGTTTTTTATTGCATTTATTTTACTCACTTCTGGGAGTTTTGAGGCGGGTATTATACGTGGAGCGTTTTTCCCGCGTGTTGCAAGTGATAATGTGAGAATAAGTCTTGAGATGCCTAATGGTACAAATGCAGCTATCACAGACAGTATTATCTCTATGATAGAAGAAAAGGTTGTAGAGACAAATAAAGAGCTAACTGAAAAGTATAAAAATGAGATAGATGGACCTATGTTTGAGAATATTATCAAAAACATCGGCCCAGGTACCTCTACAGCCTCTTTAAGTATAAATTTATTGCCAGGAGAAGAGCGACCTAATGAAGTGACCTCAAATGTTGTAGGTAATATGATACAAGAAAAGGTGGGGCCTGTTATAGGTAAAGAAAGCCTTGTGTATGGAGGCGGAGGTAACTTTGGAGGAAGCCCAGTTGCTGTTTCTTTATTAGGTAATAATATTGCAGAGCTTAAAGCAGCAAAGGAAGAACTGAAGAAGTCACTAGAGACAAACCCGGTTTTGAAAGATATAACAGATAACGACCCTGCGGGTATTAAAGAAATTAGATTAGAGCTCAACGAGTCTGCATACTCACTAGGGCTCAATTTACAAACTGTAATGGCACAGGTACGTGCAGGATTCTTTGGGGCACAAGCACAGCGCTTTCAGAGAGGTCAAGATGAGATAAGAGTATGGGTTCGTTATGATCGGGATAATAGGTCATCTATCTCTAATCTAGATGATATGCGTATCACTACGCCATCTGGAGCAAAGGTGCCTCTCAATGAGATAGCATCTTACACTATTGAGCGTGGTGATGTAGCAGTAAACCACCTCGAGGGTAGAAGAGAGATACAAATACTTGCAGATCTCAAAAACCCTAAAGAGACAAGTGCAACAGATGTAATGACAGATTTGCGTACTAACGTGATGCCAGACATACTATCTAAGTACCCTACGGTAACACCTTCATATGAAGGTCAAAACAGAGAGGCAGGTAAACTTACAGACTCGCTTATACCTGTAGGCCTTACGGTGCTATTACTTATTTATATAGTGATTGCATTTACCTTTAGAAGTTATAGTCAGCCGTTGATGTTATTGCTTCTTATACCATTGAGTTTACCAGCAGTAGCCTGGGGGCACTGGATACACGACTTCCCGCTTAACATATTATCTATGCTTGGGATTATAGCCTTGATAGGGATTATGGTTAATGATGGCTTGGTGCTTATAGGTAAGTTTAATACTAACCTAAGGGAAGGTATGACCTTTGAGGATGCTATTTTTGACGCTGGTCGTTCTAGATTTAGAGCTATCTTTCTTACCTCAATTACGACTATAGCAGGTCTTGCACCACTTATTTTTGAAGAGAGTAGACAAGCACAGTTCTTAATCCCAATGGCAATATCTATTGCATACGGGATAGGTTTTGCAACGGTACTTACGCTTGTAATGCTTCCTATCTTTTTATCATTCAGTAACTGGGTAAAGACCACTACAGATATGTTACAGAAGGGAAGAAAGACAGCTAGAGAAAATCAAGAGAGAGCCGTTAAGGAAATGGAAGAAGAGCACGAGAATGATAACCAAAAGCTTCAAGTTGCCTTTAAGCCTAAAACAGATATAGCGTAAAATGAATTTGTATAAAAATCATACACCGCGAGAAATTGTTGCCGTGCTCGAACATAGCGACAAGCTCACTTATGAAGCAAAACTCAACTTGCTAGATACTATTAGAAATAGATCTATTGATGTTTCTACAGAAAAGCTAGAAGAGCAAATTGCACAAAAAGAAGCGGCCATCGCAAATCTTGAAAACCTAGAAGAACTAGGCTTTCATTATGAAGAAAACACAACCACAGGAGAGATTGTAGTAAAGCGCACTTCCAAAGCAAAAATTATGGATATCATATCCATAGTACTAGGTGTGTTACTGTCACTTGTAGGGCTTATAGCTTTCTGGCTACTCGTTGCAATTTTTACAGGCGATAACGAGTTTGGACTTGATAAGTTGTTTATGTATGTGTTAATGATTACTGCTGGACTTGTTGGTTTTAAAATGCTATCAGGCATAGAGCGCTTTTTAGATTTTAATAGCTTTTTGCTTACTAAATCTGGAGATGAAGTAACTATAAAAAAAGGAGGACTACCTGGAGCTCAAACTTACCTAAGTAGCCAGCTCGGGATTGAAGAAGAAGAAGGAGAACTCGTTTTTCATATAGATGATATTGAGTTCATAAGGGCAAATCAAGACAACCTAGTGCAGAGACGCACATTAGAGACATTACTACTTAAAATGACTGCAAACAGATGATACAATCTTTTATAAAAAGTATAGTTGCTATGGTGTTGTTTTTCGCTTTCGCGAAAGCGTATGCACAAGACCTTCCAGCACAATTGCTCACAAAAGAAGAAGCCGTGCAGATAATGCTTGAGAATAACTTTGGGATACTACTCGCAAATAATCAAGTCGCCATAGCCGAAAACAATAAAAGTATCTTAAATAGTGGCTACTTGCCATCCCTCACAGGTAATGCAGGTGTAAATTATAGTATAGATGATCAAGAGGCTACCTTTCAAGACGCAACGTCTAGAGCTGTAGATGGTGCAGAGACCACAAGATATAATGCTTCTATTAATCTTAACTATACCTTGTTTGATGGATTAGGTAGATATTATAATTATAAAACATTAAAAGAGCAATATGGCCTCTCAAAGCTACAGGCAAGGGAGACTATAGAGAATGTAATGCTACAATTATTCTCTGTGTATTATGAAGTGGCTCGTATAGAAGAAAATTTAGCTGTTTTAGAAACCGCTTTAGATATTTCAAAAGCTAGGGAGGTACGTGCGCAATATCAATTTGATTATGGCCAAGTAAACAAATTAGAAGTGCTCAATGCGCAGGTAGATATTGTAACAGATAGTACAAATATTCTCAATACAAGACAGCAGTTACGCAACGCTCAGCGAGATCTTAATGTAGTGCTCGCGAGAGAGCTAGAAGATTTAAAGAGTGCAGATACTACAGTTACCTTTGTAAACCCACTTGAGGTAGAAGGTTATATAAGTGAAGGTATAAGAAATAACGTGTCTATATTACAGGCAGAGCAAAATATTACGATAAGTGATTATCAAATTAAACAAGCTAAATCTTTGCTTTTACCTACCATAGGTCTTACTGGCAGTTACGGCTGGACAGAGGGTAACTTTCCTGCTACAAATTTTCTTGCCTCAAGCACCTCTACAGGTTTTCAAACCGGCGCAACCCTACAGTGGAATCTCTTTGACGGAGGCCGCTCTATTATAGGAGTAAAAAATGCAAAGATATTTTTAGAAAATCAAAAATATACTCAAGAACAGCTGCAGCAGCAAGTACTAAGAGATATAGCAAATGCAAAAGGTGATTATCTAAATGCTCTTAAAATTTATGAACTACAAGAGCAAAATGTAATTACAAGTCAGGCTAACTTTGATAGATCACAAGAACGATTTAAACTTGGGCAGGTGAGTAGTGTAGAGTTTAGACAAGCTCAGCTTAACTTGCTCAACGCACAAACCACTAAGAACGCTGCAAAGTACACCGCAAAGCTGGCAGAGATAACACTGCTGCAGCTCACAGGGCAACTGCTTAATGTGAAGTTCTAGGTTAATTACGCTTTCGCGAAAGCGCAACAAAAGATTACGTTATGTATGAGCATTTTTTTCAATGTCCGTATTGCTGGGAAGAGGTGTCTATGTTATTAGATCCATCTGTAAGTACTACTTATGTAGAAGATTGTGAGGTGTGTTGCAACCCTATAGAAGTACGCACTACTTTTGAGGAGCAAGAGCTTGTAGGTTTTGAGGCTCTTGATATTGAACAATAAGCCTTTTCTGGTTTCTATTTTGTACATCTTAAGGTAGTATTTGAGATTTAAATACAGTATTACATACTCTCAATTAAATATGTTGTTACAGATATACCTGTCTATGTGAGGGTTGCAAATAATTAAAAAAAATATCCTACATTTTCCTTTTATATATGACAAAAACCGTTGTATATTTGCACTCCAACTAACGCAGTATTGATGGCCTAATCAAGAAACGTGTTACTGGAACATATATCGCGGGATAGAGCAGTAGGCAGCTCGTCGGGCTCATAACCCGAAGGTCACTGGTTCGAGTCCAGTTCCCGCTACTAAGTAAAAAGTCTCAATCACAAGTTGAGACTTTTTTTATGCAATAACATTGTTGTTCTTAAGTCGCAAGATAATTTTTGATACAGAAAAAATTATGAGAGCTTAAGAGTATCAAAAAACTAAAACAAGTATTATGGAAATTAATCCTACCGAAATTATCGGTTATCTAGCCAGTTTATTTGTGCTGTTGTCATTTTTGTTTAAAGATATACGTACACTACGTATTGTAAACTCAGTGGGTTGTGCATTTTTTGTGGTGTATGGAGTATTGTTGTCAAGTATACCGGTAATCGTAACTAATGTTGCGATATTGCTAATAAATGGGTATTACCTTTTTATAAAAAAGCCTATTAATTAACTGAGAAAGTAGGACTTTTCGTCCCTTTTGTGCTTCATTATCAATAATTTGAATACGGGTAGTGTAAGTATTTATAGGTAAATCTTGTATAATATGGTGAGTTACATTACATTCGCCAAAATTTGAAATACTGTATGAAATTAATGGAAGAAGCGGTGGCTTTTGAGAATGCTTCAATGAGCAATATGTCCACCAGTGATCGCGTTGCAGCTTCAAGAGAAGCAAAACGCCTCATTCTTGCACTGAATGAGATTTTTAAAGAGACTAAGGATTCTGAAATAATGGATACAATGAAGCGTCTCACAGAAAAGAAAAAGAAGATTGAAAAACGCTTGAAGGGTAGACCTGATAGTATGTAAAATAAAAGAGACCTCACTTGTGACGGTCTCTTTTTTATTTATACCATAGTCATATATATATGCAGCCAGATAATTTTACAAATGAGTTTTTTGGGATAGGAATCCAGAATGGAAAAACTCCAGAAAACTTAGGAGTGCTCTGGCGTTCTGCTCAAAACCTAGGTGCTAGTTTCATTTTTACCATAGGTAACCGCTATGCAAAGCAAGCTAGTGATACACACAATGCTGTAAGTGCGATGCCTTATTATCACTATGATAATTTTGATGACTTTTTTAACCACTTACCTAAAGGAGCTCGCATTGTAGGTGTAGAGCTAGATGAGCGTGCACAATCGCTAGAGACTTTTGAGCACCCTAGGCGCTGTGTTTATTTACTAGGAGCAGAAGATCACGGCCTTACACGTGAGGCGATAGATAGATCTCACTTTCTTGTAAAATTCTCTTCTACCCTAAGCCTTAACGTCGCTGTGGCTGGGAGCATCGTGTTATATGACAGGGCGCTTGCAAAACCTAGGTCATAATTAGTACGCTTTCGCGAAGGCGTAATACCTCCCATAACCACACATCATTTACATAATTAATAACTCTTTATATCCATAAAGGCAAACGTACTATTTAAAGTATCTTTGCCTAAAAGAAACACTATGTCGCACAAAGCCGGATTTGTAAATATTATAGGAAACCCAAATGTGGGTAAAAGTACGCTTATGAATGCCTTTGTAGGTGAGCGCCTAAGTATTATTACCTCAAAAGCACAAACTACACGTCACCGTATACTAGGTATTGTAAACGGAGAAGACTTCCAGATGATTTTGAGCGATACCCCAGGTATTATAAAGCCGGCATACGAGCTACAAGCATCTATGATGGATTTTGTAAAAAGCGCATTTGAAGATGCAGATGTGCTACTTTACATAGTAGAGCTAGGAGAAAAGGAGCTCAAAGACGAAGCGTTTTTTAATAAAATACGTGGCGCAAAAATCCCCGTTTTATTACTCATTAATAAAATAGACAAGGGTAACGAAGAGATGCTGGGCGAGGCGTTAAAGCTTTGGTCAGAAAAAGTGCCAAATGCTGAGGTGTTTGCGATCTCTGCACTTGAAAACTTTGGCGTGCCACAAGTGTTTAATAGAATTATAGAGCTATTACCAGAGTCTCCAGCATTTTACCCAAAAGACCAACTTACAGATAAGCCTGAGCGCTTTTTTGTAAATGAGATCATACGTGAGAAAATCTTGATGCACTACAAGAAAGAGATCCCTTATGCAGTAGAGATAGATACAGAAGACTTTTTTGAAGAGGATGAGATCATACGTATGCGCTCTGTGATTATGGTAGAGCGTGATAGCCAGAAGGGTATCATTATAGGTCATAAAGGAACTGCACTCAAGCGAGTGGGAGTAGAGGCTCGTAAGGATTTAGAAAAATTCTTTGGCAAGCAAGTGCACCTTGAACTATATGTAAAAGTAAATAAGAACTGGAGAAGCAGCGAGCGCCAGCTCAAGCGTTTTGGGTATAACCAGAAATAATATAAGTACGCTTTCGCGAAAGCGTAAATCACCATCTTTTACAACATCTCCATACTAGATATTTTATCATCGTGAATAATAGAAAGCTTAAGAATAGCGAACTCAACAGAAAAACGGTTGCAGATTTTAAGGAGGCAGAAAAAACGCCACTTATTATCGTGCTAGATAACATACGTAGTCTTAATAATGTAGGCTCGGTTTTTCGTACGGCAGATGCCTTCCTAGTTGAAAAAGTATATCTGTGTGGTATCACTGCTACACCGCCGCATCGCGATATTCAAAAAACAGCACTAGGAGCAACAGATGCTGTAGCCTGGGAGTATGTAGAAGACTCAATCGCGCTTTCTCAAAAATTAAAAGAACAAGGAGTGAAGCTTTGTGCTATAGAGCAAGCAGAAGATGCAGTAATGCTAGACAAGTTTACCCCTTTAAAAGGGGAGAAGTATGCTGTTGTTTTTGGTAATGAAGTAAAGGGAGTACAGCAAGAGATTGTGTCATTAAGTGATACGGTACTTGAGATTCCGCAGGTGGGTACTAAGCATTCTCTTAACATTTCTGTAAGTGCGGGAGTGGTTATATGGGACATCTTCAGTAAGTTAGGAGTTTTTTAATGGGTTGTTAAAATGTTATTTAACAGTCACTTATGATTTTTACTCAATATTTTGTTTATCTTTAAAAGAAAAAAGATAAACATTATGTCAAAATTCACAATGCCCATACGTTTTGCCATCGCAATGGCAGGCGGGCTCATCGCATATTTTTTAGTACTCGCATTATTTGACCTTCATACCAATGTTATGTTCTCGCTCTTTAATGGTGTGATTGTAGGTTTTGGTATTTATGAGGTGATTAAGTACACAAAGATTAAGAACGCATCTGCTTTTAGCTACACAGACGGACTCACTAATGGAGTGGTATCTGGATTTATTGCTACAATATTATTTACGGCATTCTTTGCACTATATGCAGGTAATATAAACCCAGATTTTCTAGACGGTCTTATAGGACCTTGGGAGAAGACGTATAATACAAGTATAGGCTCTGTAATATTTACAGTTGCAATAGGAGGGTTTTCTACCGCTATATGTTTATCACTTTGTTTTATGCAGCTTTTTAAACCTAGCTGGAATACTGAAGGAACTAAGAAGGTATTACGAGAGAGGGGACCGGTTATTAGATAGTCCTCACTTGGAGAAAACTAAAACTAAGAAAACCGCCAGATGGCGGTTTTTTTAGTTTTAATTAAAGGCAAAAAAAACACAGTTAGCGATTGTAAATCACAAGATAAATAGTATATTTGCACCCGCTTAAACTGAGAGGTTTAGGCTTTTATTAGTGTAATAACAATATTTAATTAATCGCTATGTACGCAATTGTAGAGATAGCAGGGCAGCAATTTAAAGTTGCAAAAGACCAAAAAGTCTTTGTTAACCGCCTATCTACTGAAGAAGGAAAAAAAGTCGATTTCGACAAAGTACTTTTAGTAGGAGACGGGTCTAACATCACTTTAGGCGCCCCAGCTATAGACGGAGCTCTAGTAGGAGCTAAAGTCTTAAGACACCTTAAAGGTGACAAAGTAATCGTTTTCAAAAAGAAGAGACGTAAAGGATACCGTGTTAAGAACGGACACCGCCAGTCACTTACTGAAATCGTAATTGAAAGTATCGCTACTTCTGGAGCTAAGAAAGCTGCTCCAAAAAAAGAAGCAAAAGCTGAACCTAAAGCTGCTGCTCCTGCAAAGGAAGCTGCACCAAAGGCAGAAGCAAAAAAGGCTGCTCCTAAAAAAGCTGCCAAAGCTGACGATCTTAAAAAAGTGGAAGGTATCGGACCAAAAATCGCATCAACTCTTGTTGAGGCTGGTATTGATACATTTGCAAAACTTGCAAAAACTGACGCTGCTAAGATTTCTGAAATCATCGCAGGTGTACGTGGAAACCACGTAACAGACACTTGGCCAGCACAAGCACAAATGGCTGCAGATGGTAAGTGGGATGAGCTTAAAAAATGGCAAGACGAATTAGACGGTGGTAAAGCATAATTGCAATACCATCAAGTATAACTTATAAAACCGAAACAAGATGGCTCACAAAAAAGGAGTTGGTAGTTCTAAAAACGGTCGTGAATCAGAATCGAAACGCTTAGGTGTTAAGATTTTTGGAGGACAGGCTGCAATCGCAGGGAACATCATCGTACGTCAAAGAGGTAACACGCATCACCCAGGTGAAAACGTGTACGGAGGAAAAGATCACACACTTCACGCAAAAGTGGATGGTGTTGTAAAATTCCAAAAGAAAAGAGACAATAAATCTTACGTTTCTGTAGTGCCTTTTGAGGCATAAGCAACTAAGATAATTGCTATCTCATTATATAAAACCCTTACCGCAATGCGGTAAGGGTTTTTGTGGTTATACATACTTGATTTATTTTTAAGTGTTTGGTATGTTGTTTGATGCAAGACACAAAACACTCCTTATGAGAATATTACTAGCGTTTTGTTGTGCCTTTTTATTGCAATCTTGCTTTCCTGTAGCAGTGGCGCCTAACCTGAGTGAGGGTAAGGTTAAAAAAGCAAAGAAGTTTAATAGAAAACTACCTAATAGATATTCATATCTATTTACAGACCCTAAGGATGCAAATGAGTTTTATGCGTATGTAAATACTAAATATGATCTCAATCATAACTATGTAGAAGATAATGTGCGCGTACTCATAAGTAACCAAGCCTACTATGTCTCATTTTATGAAGTGGGAAAGAAGACGCAAACGGTCAATTTATTGAGACCACTAGCAAATAAATTGCTTGAAGAAAATGGTGCACCACCCGTCTTTAATGATGACCCTTTTAGGGATTATGGTGATACCTGGTATATTGCATTACTTATAACAGATGAAGATTTTAACGACGCCTTGCATCCAGATTATAAAAATTATAAGGATATAAGACAATTTGCAGCTTCTCTACATAAAGAGTACTATAGTATGAGTAATTATAAGCAAGCTACATTTACAGTGGAGCATAACTAGCTTAGTTTACCTTGATTTTATCTGTACCTAGATAGCCATCATTTTTATTGTAATACCAAGCTCGGTCTTTAGGCATTTTTATACCTCCTATAGTAGCAAGATCAGTAAGCAGTATGTACTCACCTGTAGTCTCATCATCACCCTTAAAAAATTGATATACCTCCATTGCATAGGTCTCTGGGTCAAAATAAAACTGCCACACATCTGTGCCTACATTTTTATCATAGCGCACACGTGCTACTAGATATTCTTTTCCTTTGAAGGTGTGCTTTTTAACATCCTCCTCGATAATAGTTCCCTTATCTGTGAGCTTCATAGGTAAACCGTAGAGGTATGAGTAGTAATTTCTGAACATTACTGTGCGTTCACAATCCTCATCTGCAGTGGTGCTTGTTATTACCTCTCCAACTTCGTTTGTGTATTTGCAAGCAGTGCCTAGAAGTTCTCTAAAGCTGGTTTTGCCATCTTGTGTTGTAGTTACATTAAAGTATTCTCTGGGTAAATCTAGTGTAATTACACTTTTGCGATCTGGTTTATCTGGCATATCAAGTACGAGTGTAAATTCTCCAGTAAAAGTCTCCCAGTTGCTATTTGGGTCGTGATAGGCTATAGATTTTGCCACGAGCTCTGGTCCAGATAATTGTTGTGAGTACGCTTTCGCGAAAGCGCAACAAAATAAAATAGCAATAAGCGTATAGTTTTTCATTGTGAAAGTTTGAGCTATGAAGATACATATTGCTTTTTGATAACCATAACTAACTTTAGTATGGTCTTAACAGCAGTACAAAGTGATAAATTGTATCTTAAATATATGGAAGAAAAAGTAGAAGTAGCGCTTGAAGATGGAATGCTCAATCTAGAAAATAAGCAGATCCCAAAAGAAATTTATGACGAGGCAATTATTGCCCTAGAGCACTATCCAGAATTGTGGGATGCAGATATTACTTTTCAATTTAAGAACAATATAAGAAAGTCTACTATGCAGGCACAGCCTAGATGGGCAAGCTTTTTTAAATCTAGAAAAAATAGATCTTACATTATTTTAATTTCAAGAAAGATTCAAATAGATCAAGAGGAGCTTAACTTTTCTGAAGTGCCCAGCGATGTCGTAATAGGGTGGCTAGGTCACGAGCTGGGTCACGTGATGGATTATAGGGAGCGCTCTGCCTTCGGGATGCTGGTTTTTGGTGCTAAATATTTATACTCTGGTGCACATATAAAAGAAGTAGAGCGCACTGCAGATGTATATGCAATTACCCACGGTATGGGGTCATACATTTTAAAAACAAAAAATTTTATACTAGATCACGCTCATATTTCTGAGAAGTATAAGCAACGTTTGCGTAGTTTATATATGTCGCCAGAAGAGGTGATGCACCTGCTTGAGAATGATTAAGCTATAGCTGGGGTTTATTGTTTATTTATAAAAGCTTCAAAATCTGCAAACTTTTCTTCTCCCATTACTTTCTCCATCTTTACCTGGCCACCTTTTTTCTTATTTGCGCCACTCCACTCGTGAAAGACATTTGGGTCTATAGTAGTCACCTTTACACCTTTTAGGGATTTGCCTCTGGCTACACCGTAGTTTTTATTGGCATTTTTAAGAGATTCATCAAGAGCTTGGGCTAGATCTTTCTCACTAGTAGTGGCTGTTGTTCCTAAATACCAGCAGTGGTAAAACTCACCATCTATTTTTTTTGCACTCAGTGTAAACTCTGGTATCTTAATGTCAAACTTTTCTTCTAGATCTCTTAGAGCATCTTCCATTTTATTTACAGAAAGTTGTGAGCCTACAACGTTAAGGAAGAATTTTGTTCGTCCGGTGATTTTAATTTCGGCTCTCTCAACATCTGTAAATGCTATGGTGTCGCCTATGAGATATCTCCACGCACCAGAGACAGTACTTATGATAAGTACATAGTCTACTCCTGTCTCTACTTCGTTAAGTGTAAGCGCAGGTGCATCTTGTGAGAGCGAGCCATCTTCATTAATATATTCAGGTTTAAATGGTACAAATTCAAAATAAACGCCGGCATCTGTGCTAAGCTTCATAGACTCGGTTTCTGGTCTGCTCTGGTACGCCATAAAACCTTCTGAAGCTAGGTAGGTGTCTATAATTGTAATGTCTCGGCCTAATAACTGTCTAAAACTTTTTTCATAAGGTTGAAAAGCGACACCACCACTAGTAAAAACTTGCAGGTTAGGCCAGATGTCGTGTATGTTATCTACATTATGGTATGCTATTACTTCTTTAAGCATAAGCTCCATCCAAGATGGGATACCACTTAAGGCTCCTATATCCCAAGACTTTGCATTTTCTGCGATGGTTTTAACACGCTCATCCCAGTTGTCTATTTTTGCTATTTCTTCTCCAGGTTTATAAAAACCTTTAAACCAGAAGGGGATATTGCTAGCTGTGATGCCGCTTATTTCTCCCTCAAGAAACTCGTCATTTTCGGCGAGGTCTGTAGAGCTTCCTAGTGCCATAACCTCTTTGTCAAAAAAGTCTGTAGGTAAATCATAATGCGCCAGTGCAGATACTTGTGCGATACTAGTCGTTCTTATAGCTGCTACCATATTTTCGGTTACAGGTATGCGTTTACTAGTTTTACCTGTAGTCCCACTTGATAATGCAAAATAATGTGGCTTACCAGGCCAGGTGATATTTTCTAGGCCTTCCTTGATGCGTTTCCACCACATATCATTCATTTGATTATAATCGTGGTAGGGTATTGCTTTTCTGTAAGCCTCGCCCACATTATCTTCTTCTAGAATTTTTGAAAACCCGTAATAGATGCCAAAAGATGTATCCTTTGCTGTGTCGAGCATTGTACGTAACACGTTCTCTTGCTCTTCAACTGGGTTAGAGCTTGTGGTGAGCGAGTCTTTAAGATCAATTGCACCTTTTATGATAGAACCTAGAATAGCCATATGAGTTGGTTTTTTACAAATATGTTAAATAAACCCGCTTAACTTACTGTCTTTAACCCAATCTTAAGGAACAATTATGAAAAATATAGGAGCTTTGTTGTGGAGATAATTACGCTTTCGCGAAAGCGTAAAAAAAACCATCTCACACTTATCTCTTACTTGAGGTATAAGCAGTTGTATTGATAATCTATAATGCCTTTGCCTGCGTTTAAAACATCTGCACCCAGAATACCGTGTACTGGCGCTGCATTGTGAGCGATTAGTGCGGTATTTACGTGTGACATATCAAAGAGAACGATATCAAGTTTTTTATACTGCCACTTCTGGATTTTTAAAAAATTATTGCGAGAGAGTTTAGTCTCCATACCTGTTGCTCCTGCCCCTGCGGCTAGCACCTCGCTATCTTCTTGCAATAAGCCGAAAAGATCTGCGTGGCTAAAATCTATACAAGAACTAGAGGCCCCAGTGTCTAGTATAAAAGACCCTTCTACACCATTAATTTTTGCCTTCATCTCGAGGTGGTTTGTAATGGTAGGAAACAGCCGTGAGCGGCAATAACCTTTTGATAATAAAAACTGGCGTAGTGAGGGCATATGGTGTGTGATTTCTATCAAAAATAATACAATCGTTTGTACACCGCGTGGCAACTAAATGATTTTTAAAAAAAGAGGCAAAATCATTTTACTTCCTTCTCGTCGCAAAGTATTTTTGTCATCTATGACTTTTACAGATACACATACCCATTTATACAGTGAGTCTTTTGACGAAGATCAAGCAGAAATGATACAGCGCGCCATAGATGCTGGCGTGACTCGTTTTTTTATACCAGCAATAGATTCGGCATATACAGAGCGTATGTATGCGCTAGAAAAGGCACATCCAGATACCGTGTATCTTATGATGGGATTACATCCCACACACGTAAAAGAAAACTATGAAGAAGAACTTGCTCATATAGAAGCACAGTTTGCAACACGTGACTTTTATGCGGTAGGGGAGATAGGCATTGATTTGTACTGGGATAAGTCTACTCTAGCGATACAACAAGATGCATTTACTAGACAGATCCAACTAGCAAAAAAATATAAAAAACCCATAGTGATACACTGTCGTGAGGCTTTTGACGAGGTGTTTAAAATATTAGAAAGTGAGAAGGGCGATGATCTTTTTGGGATTTTTCATTGTTTTACGGGTACAAAAGAACAAGCCGAAAAAGCGATAAGCTACAATATGAAGTTGGGTATAGGAGGCGTGGCGACCTTTAAAAATGGTAAGATAGATCAGTTTCTTGCAGAAATACCGCTGGAGCATATAGTGCTAGAGACAGACGCTCCTTACTTAAGTCCCGTACCATATCGCGGTAAGAGAAATGAGAGTAGCTACCTAGTGCTTGTGGCAGAAAAGCTAGCGACTATTTATCAAAAATCGCTAGACGAGATTGCTGCTATTACCAGTAAAAATGCAGATAACATTTTTTTTACAAAGCACGCATAGTATCTTATTGTAAATAGGTAACTCAGGCATAAAATATTTTGTTCTTTTGTGGGGACCAATCCAAACTAAATTGAACAGATACGATCACATACGCCCATACCACGACCAGGAGGTTAATGAGGCACTTTTAAGAGCAGCCAGACACCCTATGTTTAGAGTGTTGTTACAATTTACATTTCCAGATTTCTCGCAAGAGCAAATTCTAGAAGTGCTTAAAACGTGTCACTCTATTGCAGATTTTCAAGAGAATGTGATTTATAAGTCTGTGAGTAACCTACTTGACAAAAGCTCTGAAGGGTTTACTCAAAGTGGTTTTAGTACGCTTTCGCGAAAGCAATCTTATCTCTATTTATCAAATCATCGTGATATTGTCTTAGATACGTCGTTGCTCAATATGACGCTTATAGATCATAAACTTATCACCACAGCCTCTGCTATAGGTGATAATCTGGTGCAAAAAGATTTCTTAATGGAGTTGTCTAAGCTTAATAGAAACTTTTTAGTCTTAAGAGATCAATCTCCTAGGGAATTGCTTATGAGTTCTAAGCTGCTTTCTAATTATATTAAATTTTTACTACAGTCTAATAGATCTGTATGGGTAGCACAGCGAGAGGGAAGAACAAAAGATGGTCTTGATAAAACGCAGCAGGGTGTTCTTAAAATGATTACGATGGCTCGTGGTAAGACACCGCTTATGACTTACCTACGAGAGTTGAGCGTCATAGGTGTGGCAATATCTTATGAGTATGATCCTACAGATATATTAAAAGTGCCAGAAATTGTTGCGAAAAGAGAGAACCTACCTTACATAAAAACGGCAAATGAAGATTTTAACAGCATACTTAAAGGAGCGCTAGGCAATAAACGAAACATTCACATCGCCGCATCACCGTTACCAGAAAAGGTGTATGATGATATTGAAGACAAATATGATAGTGACAATGAGAAGTTACAAGCCTTTGCTAGTGAGTTAGATAAAGTAATATGGAAGAATTATAAGCTCTGGCCTACAAACTACATCGCTTATGATCTCTATCATAAAACAGATAAGTATAATGACAAATATGATACTAAGGAACTGCGTCATTTTGAGCGTAGACTAGAAGTACGTGTTGATTTGTCTAAGCAAATGGAAGTAGACAGCTTCTTATTAATGTATGCAAACCCCGTATTGCAAGCCGAAAAGTTATGAGTAAAGCAAAAATCCTTTTAATATACACTGGTGGTACCATAGGTATGATTAAAGACTATGAGACGGGAGCGCTCAAAGCCTTTGATTTTGATGAGCTACTAGATAAAATACCAGAGCTACGTTTGCTGGATTGTGAGATAAGCACCGCCTCTTTTGAGACCGTAATAGACTCGTCTAATATGAATCCTGCATACTGGAATCAATTATGTGATTTTATAGAGCAAGGTTATGATGCATATGATGGCTTTGTAGTCTTGCACGGGAGTGACACGATGAGTTATAGCGCATCTGCAGTGAGTTTTATGCTAGAGAATTTAAGTAAACCCGTTGTATTTACAGGTTCGCAGTTACCTATAGGAGACCTACGCACAGATGCAAAAGAGAATCTTATAACCGCCGTACAAGTAGCTGCCTTAAGAAAAAGGAATAGGCCGCTCATAGCCGAAGTGTGCTTGTATTTTGAGTATAAGCTTTACAGGGCAAACCGCACATCAAAAATAAGTGCAGAAAATTTTGAGGCCTTCACTTCGCCTAACCACCCAGAGCTTTTAACCTCAGGTGTGCATCTCACAATTAATGAAGACGCTCTCTGGAAACCTAATAAAAAGCAACTCAAGGTTCATAAAAAGCTAGTTACAGAAGTCTTACTACTTAAGATATATCCAGGTATCTCACAGTGCCTTGTAGAAGCAATGCTCAATGTGCCTTGCGTGCGAGGTGTGGTGTTAGAAACTTTTGGAGCTGGAAATACTACAACAGAGCAGTGGTTTATAGATGCACTTAAGGCAACTATAAAGAGGGGAGTGCCTGTAGTAAATGTGACACAATGTATCTCAGGCAGTGTTCATATGGGTAATTATGAAACCAGCGTAGCCCTTAAAAAAATGGGAGTTATTAACGGAGGCGATATCACCTCTGAAGCCGCAATAGCAAAAATGATGTATCTCTTAGGACAAAATTTAGGGCCTAAAGTTTTCAAAACAGTTTTTGAAACATCACTGCGTGGGGAGATGTCATAATTATGAACTAAACCTTGAGTGCTCCGAGGTTTTTTTGTTAATTCGCACTCCTTAATATATAGCGATTGTTTTTAGTACGCTTTCGCGAAAATTAATAATAGAAAGGTGGCCGAGTGGCTTAAGGCGCACGCTTGGAAAGCGTGTATACGGAAACGTATCGAGGGTTCGAATCCCTTCCTTTCTGCAATAACCTCTTGAATCCCTTTGTTTATGGGGGTTTTTTATTTGAGGGGGCATAAAAAGGGGCATAAAAAATAACTTGTAACTCAAAAAAGACTAGCTTGATTAAATTGGTCGTTAAAGGCACTTACATTTTCCTAAGTTTTAAATTACTTTGTTAGAGGTGGGCTGTCTAACGATTATAGTGCAATTGCATTACCTTAATATGTAGCAATGTTGTATTTGTCTCATAACATATTAAAATACCCTGGGTTGAAGTCTTTGGTGTTGAATCTTAGCCCTATAATATTTTAACAGAATTGTCTAACAGGGTTTCTTTGTTTTGGAGTGGGGTAGGAGCTAGGTTGATTAGTTATCACCATTAACATATTACTAAACTGTTAATTAATAAAGCAATACAACTGGCGTTTGTTAAAATGTTGATTGCTTCTAGTAAAAAAATAGCTTGCTATGCTAATATTCCCCTTTTACTTTGCTATACTTGCTGATTCTACGAGTAATATACTTGGGTTATTACTTGTACTAAGCTTTGTGAAGTAAATATTTGGTATCTGTTTTACACATTCACTGTATGATTTAGTAATTACATACTAAATTAATTGTAAATAAAATAAGACGATGCTTTTCTATATTTGTTACACATAATCTAATTAATTACTATATTTAACCCTTTACTAATTTAAACTTTAAGATCAAGAGCAATGAAAAAATTATTCTCTATCATGGCAGTTGCCGCTGTAGTAGTGTTAAGCACATTTACCGCTAACGCAAGCAACGCACAAACAACACTTCCAGTACAGATTCAACAAATAGTTGCAAATGTAGATGCTGGTTCTTCTTTTCAAGATGACGCAGCAGCAGAGGAACTTTCTTTTACACAAGATTTGAAAAAACGATTTATAGAAGGAGGTCCTGGATTTATGGGAATTGTACTTTTATGTTTAATATTAGGTCTTGCAATTGCAATTGAGCGTATTATATATTTAAACTTAGCCTCTACTAACACAAAGAAACTTCAACAAGAAGTAGAAGATGCGCTTAACAGTGGTGGTGTAGAAGCAGCAAAAGAGGTATGTCGTAACACAAAAGGACCAGTAGCATCTATATACTACCAAGGTCTTGATAGAGTAGACGAAGGTCTTGACTCTGCTGAGAAAGCTGTTGTAGCTTACGGAGGTGTTCAAATGGGACAACTTGAGAAAAATGTATCTTGGGTGTCATTATTTATCGCTCTTGCACCTATGCTTGGGTTTATGGGTACGGTAATCGGGATGATTCAAGCCTTTGATAAAATTGAAGCAGCTGGAGATATGAACCCTGCACTTGTTGCCGGAGGTATTAAAGTAGCACTTCTTACAACAGTATTTGGACTGATTGTGGCTATTATTCTTCAAATATTCTATAACTATATTATTGCAAAAATTGACAGTATCGTAAACGATATGGAAGATGCATCTATCACATTGATGGATATGCTTGTACGTTACAAGAAGTAATATATAGTAATCTTAAAAATTCATACATATTATGGGATTACATAAAATTTTAAAATTCATTGTAGCTATCGTAGGTATTGCAGCATTAGTTGTTGCAGGTATGGTATGGGCAAACAATGATGCCATCGTAGGTGGTGATTCACAGAACCTTGTTGATATTATGATCCTCCTTGCGTGGGTGGTAATTGGTATCGCTTTAGTACTCGTAGTAATCTTTGTTCTCAAAGGTCTATTCTCGGGTAATGCAAAAAATACACTTGTAGGAGCAGGAGCTTTCTTACTTATTGTTGCAATTTCTTATTTCGCTGCAAGCGGAGCAGAAGAAGTGCCAATGAAAGACGGAGAAGTTCTTTCTGCGAGTGGTTCACAGTGGGTAAGTGCTGGTATCAATGCATTCTTTATTCTTGCAGCAATTGCAATTATACTTATGCTAGTATCAGGAGCTAAGAAACTTGTAAATAAATAATTATGGCTAGGAGAAATGCACCAGAAATTAATGCAGGGTCTATGGCAGACATCGCATTCTTACTACTTATCTTCTTCTTGGTAACAACTACCATTGAGAAAGATAGAGGTTTAGTAAGAGCGCTACCGCCAGAGCAGCCTGAAAATGTGGAGCCTCCTATCATTAAAGAAAAAAACCTTTTTGTAGTTATCGTAAATAAAAACGATGAACTCTTGGTAGAAGATAAGCCTATGGAGATGAAAGATCTTCAAGAGGCAGCTATCGCCTTCTTAGATAATGGAGGAGTGCCGAAGGGGCAAGAAGGGTATTGTGATTACTGTCAAGGAGAGCGTGACCCTAGTTCGTCAGACTTTCCAGACAAGGCTATTGTAACAGTAAAAAATGACCGTGAGACTTCTTACGAGACATATATTACAGTGCAAAACGAGCTTGTAGGAGCATACAATTTCTTACGTGATAGAGAGTCACAACGTCTATATGGCTGGAAATTTACAGAAGTAAAGAAAGCTATAGACGAAGGAGTTTATAAAGGAAACGAAGAGAGTGCAAAGGAAAAACTTGATATTATCAAGAAAATGTACCCTCAGAAACTTTCTGAGATAGATCCTCAATCATAAGTAGAATCATAAAATAAAAGTATTATGTCAAAATTTAGAAAAGGTGGAGCCAAAGAAGTGCCGGCGGTAAACACAGCTTCCCTACCAGATATTGTATTTATGTTATTATTCTTCTTTATGGTGGCAACAGTTTTACGTAAAAATGACGTAAAAGTAGCGCAGATTTTACCAGCGGCAGATCAAACAGAGAAGCTACAGAAGGACAGAAGTGTATACATCTTCGGAGGGAAACCTGGAGAAGGGTATAAGCAATTCGGTACGGAAGGTAAAATCCAAATAGGAGACAAATTCGTAAATATAAACGAAGTACAGCCTGCTATTCTTGAAGAACGTGAGAAGCTTAGAGATGAGCTTAAAGATAGAGTAATGGTAGCCTTTAAAGTAGATAAGGAAACTAACTCTGGTCTTGTATATGACGTAAAGCAAGAACTAAGACAAGCTAATATGTTAAAAGTGATTTACATCACTACTCAAACTGAAGACGCTGTAACCCAGTAGTCTATAGTTAAATTAGTAAAAAAACACCTTGAGGTAACTTAAGGTGTTTTTTTATGCAATTTTGCCAGCGGCAATTCTGTTATATTTGTAATAAACTATTATTCTTGAAGTATCTCCTTTATATCTTTATAGGTCTAAGTACAATTGCAACGCTTGCACAAGATATTGATGTGCCAGACACTCCGGTTGTAGATTCTTTATATAGGGAAGACCAAGTGTATGTAGGTATAACTTTTAATTTACTAAGTAACAAGCCTTCTGGTTTTGAGCAAAATGGTCTTAGTGCTGGTGTACAGGCTGGTGTTATAAGAGATTTCCCCTTAAATAAAAGACGTAATAAGGCTATAGGTATAGGGATTGGAATGGCCTTAGATACCTATAATCAAAATCTTCTCATTGCGGCTCCGTCTGGAAGTGAGACTTCTACATTTGCCATTGTAGACGAAAGTGTGGAGAATGTTACAAATAGATTTACTAGTTACACATTAGAAATGCCTCTAGAGTATAGGTGGAGAACATCTACTGCGACAAAGTATAGTTTTTGGCGTATACACGTAGGTATGAAGCTGGGCTATGTGCTTAGGTTTAAATCTACCTATCAAGATGATGTATTAGATGTCGCAATTAAAGATATACCTGAAATAAATAAGTTTCAATATGGTCCCTCTTTTTCTTTTGGGTATGGTGCGTTTAATTTTCAAGGATATTACGGTTTAAATACCCTGTTTAATGATGATGCATTACTCAATACGGAAGAGGTAGGCATTCAAGTAATGCGTCTTGGATTGGTTTTTTACTTTTTATAATGTTACGCTTTCGCGAAAGCGTAATTTTCTATATCCAGTAACTGTAAACCATAAATTGTGATACTGCACCTACAATAAACCCTACTACAAGCTCTGCTGGAGTATGTGCGCGCATATCTAATCTTGATGTTGCCGTTGCTCCACACGCAAAAATAAATGCTGCTATGAGTGGTAATAGATTTTTGCCAAAGTGTAAACTAAGACCTATTATATAGAATAGCACGCCAGAGAGAGCGATCATATGTAAACTCGCTTTAAATTTGAAGAGCGCTATTAAAAATGCACCGGTGCTAGCAGCGAGTATCCCTACAAAAAAGAAGTATAGCTCAGGAATCTCATATCCATCAAAAATGAGCCTAATAAGAATAAATGTAAAGAGCATTTGTAATAAAAGAGGCCACCTTCGTTCTTTTACATTAGAGAGATGTATGCTTGTTACCAGTTGCAGATTTTTAAGCATAAAGTAACTCAAAATAGGAATGACAGTAGTCATAATGACTGTGGCAAAAACTTTTGAGTATAAAAATTCAGGATTGAAATATCTAGGTGAAATATAGAAGTAAAGTAACACCCCTACTAATGGCATAAAAAGCGGATGAAAAATATACGAAAAGCTACGTATGAAAAACTTCATTAAATTTGCTTTCGTAGTCTTGCTACTGGTAGTTCTAGCTGTTCTCTATATTTGGCAACCGTTCTGCGGGCTATAGGGTAACCTTTTTCTTTAAGAATGCCGGCAAGCTTATCATCTGTGAGTGGCTTGCGCTTATCTTCCTCTTCGATAACCGTTTCAAGTATTTTTTTAATCTCGCGTGTAGATACTTCTTCACCTTGATCATTAGTCATACTTTCAGAAAAGAAGTTTTTAATGAGTTTTGTTCCGTAAGGTGTGTCTACATACTTACTGTTTGCTACACGTGATACCGTAGAGACGTCCATACCTATCTCTGAGGCTATATCCTTGAGAATCATAGGGCGTAGATTGCGCTCATCACCAGTCAAAAAGTATTTTTTCTGGTAATTCATTATGGAACTCATTGTCACAAATAAGGTCTGCTGGCGTTGTATAATGGCTTCTATAAACCACTTTGCAGCATCAAGTTTTTGCTTTATAAAAAGCACAGCATCTTTTTGTGCTTTTGTGCGCTCTTTAGATTCTTTATACCCTTTAAGCATATTGCTATAATCTCTAGAGATTTTAAGCTCTGGAGCATTACGGCCATTGAGAGATAGCTCAAGTTCTCCATCTACAATTCTTATTGTAAAATCTGGGACTACGTGCTCTACTATTTTTGTGTTGCTCGAGTAAGATCCGCCTGGTCTCGGGTTAAGGTGTTCTATCTCGTGTATGGCGTCTTTAAGTTCTTCTTCTGTGATATGGAACTTAGCCATTAACTTTTTGTAATGCTTCTTGCTAAAATGGTCAAAAGACTTCTCAAGTATTTCTATGGCTAGTGAGATAGACTTTGTAGGAGTTTTTCTGTCTAGTTGTAGTACAAGGCACTCTTGAAGATTGCGCGCTCCTACGCCTGCAGGGTCAAGATCTTGTACTTTAAAAAGCATTTTTTCTATAGTCTCTTCTGTGGTGTAAATGTTTTGGGTAAATGCTAGGTCATCCATCAGATCTAATATGGGACGCCTTAAATATCCAGCTTCATCTAGTGAGCCTATAATAAACTCTGCAACGCTACGCTCCTCTGGTGAGATACGCATCGTGTTGAGTTGGGTTTTTAGGTATTGGTTAAAAGATGTTCCTGAGGCATAGGGTACTTGTTTATCCTCATCATCTGCACTGTAATTATTTGCGCTTAGGCGATACTCTGGTATCTCATCATCACTGAGATAATCATCTACATTAATTTCTACCTCTGGTGCTTCGTCAAAATCATCTGTGTTGTCAAACTCTTCAAAGTCATCTTGAACCTCTTCTTTACCACTATCTAGGGCAGGGTTTTCTTCTAGCTCTTGCTTTATTTTTTGCTCAAACGCTTGCGTAGGAAGCTGGATGAGCTTCATAAGCTGTATTTGCTGTGGAGATAGCTTTTGAGAAAGTTTAAAATTGAGCTGTTGTTTTAACATATGAAACGAAGTTACAAAAAAGGAGTAGATGTAGTTGCGAAATATTTGTTAAGCAAGATACGTGCCCTTTATTGTTTATAGCAATCTAAATTTATGTCTTATAATTATAAGCTCGTGATTGTTTTTCTAATCGCGACAAGGTTAGAAAGCAATCGCTCTAGGTGAGCGAGATCAAGCATATTTGCCCCATCACTCTTTGCATTTGCCGGGTCAAAATGAGTTTCTATAAATAATCCGTCTACATTATTTACAATACCTGCTCTGGCAATAGTTTCTATCATATCTGGTCTTCCTCCCGTAACGCCACTAGACTGGTTAGGTTGCTGTAATGAGTGTGTCACATCTAGCACGGTAGGAGCAAATGAGCGCATCGTAGGGATGCCTCTAAAGTCTACAATCATATCTTGATAGCCAAACATTGTACCTCTATCTGTAATCCAGGCGTTTTCATTACCGCTATCGTGCACCTTGCGCACGGCGTGTTGCATAGCCTCTGGAGACATAAACTGCCCTTTTTTGAGGTTTACTACTTTACCTGTTTCTGCCGCGGCAACGACTAGCGATGTCTGGCGAACTAAAAATGCAGGGATCTGAAGTACATCTACATACTGTGCAGCGAGTGCAGCATCAGAGCTTTCGTGAATGTCTGTGACCGTAGGAATATCAAATGCAGAAGAAACCTTTGCAAGAATCTCAAGCGCCTTCTCATCACCTATGCCCGTAAAACTGTCTATGCGACTACGGTTTGCTTTTCTAAAACTTCCTTTAAAAACGTAAGGAATAGATAACTTATCTGTAATGGTTACCACCTTTTCGGCAATGCGCATAGCCATATCTTCTCCCTCAATAGCACAAGGGCCGCAGAGTAAAAAGAAGTTATTTGCTTCTGTGTGTTTTATTTTAGGAATGCTTGATAGTTTCATAATGTGAATTTTTATGCTTTCGCGAAAGCGTAACAAAGATACTCTATACAGCCTAGTTACCTCTACTTGTCTAAAATAGATGTCGCTTTTTTATCTGGCTTTGCGTAGGTAAATCTGTCTATTATTTGAGGAGAAGTATACCCGTCTAGCCCATTTATGGCCACGCCGTCTGCCTTTTGTAAGTGCACCCAGCCATCTTCATATAAAGTCTCTTCAGGAATGGTAATATTTGTAATTGCACCTATTACGAGTATGGTGCCATTTTCTTTAATCTCGTACTCGTTTACGTACTCGCACGCAAGCTGTATGTGTGCTTCTTTTACAAAAGGAGCTTTAAAATCATCGCGATATGCTGCGGTAAGCCCCACGGCGTTATACTCAGATATGTTACTGTCATAGGCTGCAGCCGTCTGGTGTGACTGGTTTATGATATTGCTATGTATGTGATTTACGGTAAAGACTCCTGTTTCTTTTATATTGCTATACGTGTGCCTAGCTACTGTAGTAGGTCTTGTGATATAGCTCAGTAGTGGCGGGTTGCTCCCTATGTGCGTGATACTACTTATAACTGCTAGGTTTTCTATTCCCTCTGGAGAGATGGTGCCTATAAGGTTTGCACTCTTAAAACCCGTAATGCTATTAATAAAATTTGCTCTGTACCGAGAGGGCATTGCATTAATGGCTTCTTTATTAAAATGTAGTATCTTTTTCATCATTTCAAAAATACGGAATATGTCAAAAGACCATCAGAATTACTTCTCTACTAATAAAGAAACTTGGAATAAAAAGGTAGCTATACACGCAGCGAGTGACTTTTATGATATGAAGGGATTTATGTCTGGTAAAAGTTCGCTTAACTCATATGAGCTCGATGCGCTAGGAGATGTTGCGGGTAAATCACTCTTGCATTTGCAGTGCCATTTTGGACAAGATACCTTGAGCTGGGCAAGGATGGGAGCCTTGTGTACGGGTGTAGATATAAGTGATGAGGCGATTACGCTTTCGCGAAAGCTAAATAAAGAACTCAATCTATCGGCAAAATTTGTGTGTTGTAATGTACTTGATACAAATAGCTACGTACAAGAAAAATTTGATATTGTATTTACAAGTTATGGGGTGATAGGCTGGCTTCCAGATTTAAAACCGTGGGCGCAAGTTATCGCAGATCGTCTTGAGGTGGGAGGTGAGTTTTATATGGTAGAATTTCATCCCATAGTCTGGATGTTTGATTATACAAAAGCACAACCTGAGATGCGTTATGGTTATGCACAAGAAGAAGTGATTTATGAGGAGTACGAGGGTACCTATGCTCAAGAAGATGCCCAGATGGTGAGTAAAGAATATGGCTGGAATCACGGTCTAGGGGAGGTCGTGACTGCCCTAGCAGAAGCTGGCTTACAGATACAATATATGCGAGAGCACGATGGCGCTCCATATGATGTGTTGCCAGATCTTGTAAAAAATGAAAACGGTCTCTACGTGAGTAAAAACCGTTTGTATCCTTTAATTTTTGAAATTAAAGCTGTAAAAATTTAATGAGCATCATCCTTTAGTAACTCAGGAAACTTAGCTGCAAACCTTTTATATCTAGGCACAGATATGTTTTGAATGTATGGATTGTTTGGGTTGTTCTTTTCATAATCCTGGTGATATGCTTCTGCGATCCAAAATTTCTGAAAAGGAAGCACTTGCGTTACAATACGGCCGTCGTATGTAGACTCATTTAATGCCGTAATGGTATTTTCTATAATTTTCTTCTCATCTTCATTTTGGTAAAATGCAATAGATCTGTATTGTGGTCCAGCATCTGGTCCTTGTCTATTTTTTGTCGTTGGGTCTTGTGATCCAAAAAAGACATCTACCAATTGCTGATAGCTTATCACCTCCGGGTCGTAAATCACCTCTACAGCCTCTGCGTGTGTTGTTTTTCCGTAGCTTACTTGTTTGTAAGTTGGGTTGTCTTCTGTGCCTCCACTATAACCGCTTATGGCTTCATCTACACCTTTAACACTTTCAAAAACAGCTTCTACACACCAAAAGCAGCCGCTTGCAAAGTAAGCCTTGCGCATCCCGTTTTGGGTGGCAACTTCTACCGGCTCAAGCATAGCAGTGGGTTCTGCCATAGGTTTTGTGTCATAATTACAACTCAATAATGTGATAAGAGCTGTGATTGCTGCAATAATTTTCATAACGATAATTTTATTACAAAGCTATACTATAACGTGGTGCGTTATTGTTAGGGTTATGTTAATGACAGTATAGGCAGTAGGTTAAAATTGTAGCATAAAAAAAGCCTTCTGGTGAGAAGGCTTTTAAATATTATTTAAAAAGATGATTACAGCTTACTGAAAAGTGTATTCATTTTTTCAGTTTGCTCATTTGCTAGTTCGCTATCTATAAGGATACGACCAGAATGCTCATCTGTAATAATCTTCTTGCGACCTGCAATCTCTACTTGTACCTGTGGTGGTATTGTAAAATAAGATCCTCCAGAAGCTCCACGTTCTATAGGTACAATGGCAAGACCATTACGTACGCTAGATCGTATTCTCTTGTAAGCTTTTACAAGGCGCTCTTCTATGTTGTTTTCGTACTCTTCGCTTTTTGCTAGAAGTGCTTTTTCTTCTTTTTCTGTTTCAGAAAGAATAGCGTCTAGCTCACTCTTTTTGTGCTTAAGGTGTTCCCTGCGCTCGCTTAGACGTTCTTTAGTCTGAGCAATTACTTCACCTTTTTGTTCAATTTGGGCTTTAAACTCGCGTATGTTTTTTTCTGCAAGTTGAATTTCAAGTTCTTGAAACTCTACCTCTTTGCTTAATGCATTAAACTCGCGGTTGTTACGTACGTTCTTTTGCTGTTCAGAATACTTTTTGATAGCTGCTTTAGAGTCATCTATTTGTATTTTTTTAGCCTTGATAGAATCATCTACCAGTTTTAAGTCGTTCTCCAACTTCTCGATGCGCTTGTTAAGACCAGCTACTTCATCTTCAAGGTCTTCTACTTCCAAAGGAAGTTCTCCACGTACATTGCGGATCTCGTCCACACGTGAGTCAATAAGTTGTAAATCGTAAAGCGAGCGTAGTTTCTCTTCTACTGTTGCTTCTTTCTTCTTTGCCATACGTTAAAAATAGTTGATAGGATTGGTATTTTCCTCAGATAAAATGATTGCAAAAGTACTAATTTTTTCTGTAAGATGGTCGGCAATTAAGTTTTTCGTAAAGCGTTCACTCTCATAATGTCCCACATCGCACAGTAAGATTTTATTTTCAGCTTGATAATAGTCGTGGTATTTTAGATCTGCAGTGATAAGTGCATCTGCTCCTTGAGCCTTTGCAGCTCCTATGGCAAATGCCCCACTGCCACCTAAAACGGCTACTCTTTTTATAGCTTTACCTCTTAAGGCAGAATGTCGTATACCTCCTGTTTTAAACGTTGCTTTTACGTAAGAGAGAAAGCCACCTTCTGGCATTGCAGTCTCCAGTTCACCTATCATACCCATTCCCACATTTTGTAGTCTGTTTTCTAGTTGTGTAATCTCATAAGCCACTTCCTCATATGGGTGATGTGTAAAAAGTGTCTTGAGGACCTTAGACTGTAAGTGCTTTTCAAACGTAATATTTATTTGAGTTTCTTCTTCTGTGTGGCGCATACCAGCCGTTCCTATAACCGGGTTAGACTTGTCATTGCCCTTAAAAGTTCCCTTCCCTTCTAGTTGAAAATTACACTCCTCATAATTGCCTATGCTACCCGCACCGGTGCTAAATAAAGCTTCAGCGAGTGCTTGTGCATTTTTATGAGGGACATAGGTGGTTAGTTTTAAAATGTGATTCCTTTTAGGGCTTAGTATTTTGACATTCTGTAAGCCCAGTGCTTTGCACATACCATAATTTACACCGTGAGCCACATTATCTAGAGCCGTGTGAATTGCAAAAATTGCAATATCATTCTTAATCGCTTTTTGAACCACCCGTTGCACATAGTTACCACCCGTAATTTTTTTTAAACCAGAAAATATGATGGGGTGAAAACATACAATTAGATTACAATCTTTTGCAACAGCCTCATCAACCACATTTTCTAATGCGTCGTGTGAGACTAATATATTGCTCACCTGCTGGTTATAATCACCCACAAGTAAACCTACGTTGTCAAAATCTTCGGCATAGGCTAGGGGAGCCCACTCATTTAATATATTACTTACCTCTTTTACTGTCATAATCGTAAAGATAAAAAATGATACCTTCGTTTTATGAGAAAACTACGTCTCTTATTATTTCCTTTTGCGGGAGTATATTATTTGGTTACGCTTACGCGAAATAAACTCTTTAATGCGGGTATTTTATCTTCAAAAAAGTATGACCTTCCCGTTATTTGCATAGGTAATTTAAGCGTAGGTGGTACAGGTAAATCCCCAATGACTGAGTATGTCATAAGGCTACTGCAAGCCCATAAACGTGTTGCAACCCTGAGTCGAGGTTATGGACGTACTACAAAGGGGTATAGAGATGTCTTACCTACAAGCCTAGCGACAGAGGTAGGGGATGAGCCATTACAGTTTGCTCAAAAATTTGATGCTATTCAAGTGGCCGTTTGTGAAGATAGACAGGTCGGTATCTCAAGGTTATTAGGTAAGGAAAATATGCCAGAAGTCATACTTCTAGACGATGCGTACCAGCATAGAAAGGTAACTCCAGGATTCTCTATTTTATTAACTGCCTACGGTGATTTGTATAGTAATGATTATTTATTGCCTGCAGGTAATTTGAGAGAGCCTAGATCTGGCGCAAGTAGAGCAGATGTGGTTGTGGTTACAAAGTGCCCCTCACAACTAAGTAAGGTCGAGCAAGAAAATATAATACGAGAACTAAAAACTACAGCAGCCCAAGAAGTATTTTTTACAAAAATAGCTTATGACGATTGTGTTTATGGAGCAAATGGCAATGTGCAGTTACATAGTTTAAAAGTGCATAACGTAACTCTGGTTACAGGTATTGCAAACCCTGAGCCTTTAGTAAATTACTTAACAAGCGATGGCTTGTCTTTTAATCATAAGTCATATGGTGATCATCATAATTTTTCTGCTTCAGAGATTGTTGAGCTAGAAAAACTAGATTGTATCCTCACCACAGAAAAGGATTATGTAAGGCTACGCCCATTACTTACAATGAGACATTTATATTACTTACCTATAAAAGTGGCATTTTTAAATCATAGTGAAAACTTTGACAGACGCATTACCCATTTTATAAATGCGTATAATGTGAAGTAAATAGTTTCTGTTACGCTTTCGCGAAAGCGTAAAAAACTAGTTTAATACTTTACTGTTTCTAAGGCCGTTGTGTATTTTCTGGAAGAACTCTTCGACCTTATACGGTTTAGGTATAATATCATTAAAACCTACTGCATAAAATTCGTCAATATTTTCATCTATAGTAACAGCGGTGAGAGCTAGAATAGGAATTTCTTTATTGAACTCGCGTATTTGTTCTGTCGCCTCCATACCGCTTATGCCTGGCATATGGATGTCCATAAGGATGAGGTCGTATTTTTTTGTTCTTGTCTTTTCCACAGCAATCTCACCATTATCTGCAGTATCACAAGTCATCTTGTTTTTTTCAAGAATCTTACGAGTAATCATCTGGTTAATCTTGTTGTCTTCTACCACAAGAATATGACGATTTTCTAGTGCGACATAATCAATGTCATAAATAATATTATGAGGATTGTCTTCACCAGGTAATGCCTGCGTTAGATTGTATTTAAGGTCAAACTTGAAGGTTGTTCCTTTTCCTAACGTACTGTCTAGAGATATTTTACTATTAAGTAAGTCTAATAGATTTTTTACAATGGATAGTCCTAATCCGGTACCCCCAAATTTTCTGTTTATTGCTACAGAACCTTGAGTGAAGTTTTGGAAAATGGTCTTTTGTTTCTTTTTTGAGATTCCTTCACCATTATCTTCTATCTCAAAATGTAATCTTATGTCTGCCTCGCCTTGCGCTATTTTTTGAACGCGTATCCACACATCACCATCTCTCGTAAACTTGATAGCATTACCTACAAGATTTATAAGTATTTGTGATATCATAAGAGGGTCTCCTAGTACCTCAAGAGGTATATCTTCATCTATTTCTAGGTGTAATTTGTTACCTTTATCTCTAGCAGACTTTCCTAATGCAAAAAGTACATCTTCAATACGCTTCTTGAGATTAAAGCTCGTTTCTTCTACCTCTACTTTGTTTGCTTCTAGTTTATTAAGGTCTAGTATGTTATTTATGAGTGAGAGTAAGTACTCTCCAGAAAACTTGAGCGAGTCCAGATGCTTTTTTTGCTCGTCTGTAGGGTTTTCTGATAAAAGTAGGTGTGTGAGCCCTGTTACTGCATACATAGGTGTGCGCAGCTCGTGGGTAATGGTAGATAAAAATTGTGCTTTTACTGTAGATGCTTTTTCGGCATTATCTCTAGCAATAACAAGCTCAACATTTTTTGCCTGTAAGAGTTCATTTGCTTTTGCCCTTAAATTGTTGTTTTTATAAAGCGATAATGTAAGTAAGGCTAGAATAGAACACAGTGCAATACTAAGCACTAGTGTTAATCGCATTGCTTTTGAGTTTCGATCTTTTTCAATAAGGACATCTTTTTCAAGTTGAGTAACCATTGCATCTAGTTCCTCATTTGGTCCATTAGGCAATACTTGACTTGGAGCTCTTAAATCGGTGTCATCTTTTGATGCATAGTACATCGTAAGATAATCATTTGCTTCTTTGTAATTTCCTCTAGCTTGTGCTATGAGATGTTTTGTCTTGTATAATGTATTTGTGATGTTAGGAAGATCTTTGCCGTTTGCAAAGCCCTCTATTTCTAGCAAGGTTTCATCTGCTTCCTCTAGTCTTCCTACTGTGGCAAGGCTTACAGACTTATTAGCAAGTGATTGTGTTTTTAAGTATGCATTATTTGCTTGAGATGCGAGTGTGATACTTTGGTCATATGCTTGTATTGCATCTATATGATTGCTGCTTGATTGTAATATAGTACCTCTTAAGTTATACAGTTGTGATTTTAAATCATCGCGACTGCTATCTTCGAGTATCGATAGTCCTTTTGTAATGTTGTTATTAGCTTCTCGTTGGTCTCCATCTACAAGCGATAGTTGAGTGGCGGTAATATAACTTTGCCCTAAAAGATCTGGACTATTTGCTTCTTTTTGTGCTTTAAGAGCTTTTTTATTTTCTCTTTTTGCACTCTCGTAGTCATTAAGTTCAAAATATAATTTTGCTAGTGTTCCTGATGTTAAGCCCACTCTTTTAGTATGACCTATATCTGTTGCAAGATCTCTAGAGTAGTTTAAAATATCTATGGCTTGCGTGTAATCACTTTCAGAAACAGCTATAACCGCTCTATTAAGAAGCGAGTCTATCTTATTATTTACAAGTGTTTCCTCAATAGTTTCCCTTTTTTGGGCAACACTTATCATAGGATAAGTAAGGAGTAGTGCAAAAAAGAAACGTACTAAGAGTACATTCACATTCATAGTTTTTATCTAAAATCTTTGTGCAAGATAAATTATTTTGTAGAAATGTATAGAATTAAGTCAACTAATCTGCTAGAATATCCCATTTCATTATCGTACCAACCTATAATTTTTACCATTTTTCCTATTACAGATGTCATTTGAGCGTCAAAAGTGCAAGAGCTTGTGTTGCCCACTATATCTATAGATACTATAGGGTCTTCTGTGTATGATAAGATACCATTAAGTCTACCATTTGCCGCTGTCTTCATAGCATCATTAATTTCTTTAATAGTGGTATCTCTTTTTACATTAAAAGTGATATCTGTAAGTGATCCATTAGGTACAGGTACACGTATACCACAACCACCTATTACGTCAGATAGATGTGGGAAGATACTCGTAAGTGCTTTTGCAGCTCCCGTAGTAGTGGGTACAATACTTTGTCCTGCTGCGCGAGCTCTCCTCAAATCTCTATGGGGTTGATCGTGTAAACTTTGATCTGTTGTGTAAGAGTGTATTGTAGTGATATAAGCCTGCTCTACACCGCATAAATCATCTATAATTTGCACCATAGGTGCTGCATTATTTGTAGTACAAGAAGCGTTAGAAATAATAGTATCAGTACTAGTAATTTCTGTGTGATTAACCCCCATAACGATCATAGGGATGTCTTCGTCTACCGGAGGAACGCTTAAAATAACACGAGCTGCACCAGCAGCGATGTGTTTTTTAAGCTCGTCTTTAGTTTTAAACTTACCTGTGCTTTCGATTACAAAATCTGGAGCAGTATCTCCCCAAGGAATTTCTGAAATTTCTTTTTTACAATAAAGAGGGATGTCCTTATCGTTAATTACTATAGAAGATTCTCCGGCGCTTATTTCCTTGTGCAAAACACCGTGTATGCTGTCATACTTAAGGAGGTGAGAAAGCGTTTTTGCATCTGCAATATCATTTATGGCAACAACCTCCATATCGGGATGCTGCTCTATGAGCCTAAAAACAGTTCTTCCTATACGTCCAAAACCGTTTATAGCAATTTTAAGTCTCGACATAAATCTAGGTAAGGTGTTTCTGAGCCTTGTATGAAGAGCGTACAAGCGCACCACTCTCTACGTGACGGAATCCCATCTCTAGACCTATTTTTTCATATTTCTGAAACTGGTCTGGAGTAATAAATTGCTTAACTGGGAGATGCTTTTTTGAAGGTTGAAGGTATTGACCTATAGTTACAATGTCAAGGTTTACCTCGCGCAAGTCTTTTAGGGTTTGTATAACCTCTTCTTCGGTTTCTCCTAGGCCTAGCATAATACCAGACTTAGTTCTTTTTATACCGCTGTCTTTGAGATATTTTAATACGCCTAGGCTACGCTCATATTTAGCTTGTATACGTACCTCACGTGTAAGACGTTTTACTGTCTCCATATTGTGTGATACCACCTCTGGGGCTACTTGTACAATTCTGTCAAGTAAGTCTTCTCTTCCTTGAAAATCTGGAATTAAGGTTTCAAGCGTCGTGTTAGGATTCATACGTCGTATAGCCTGTACCGTTTCTGCCCAGATTATGGTACCCATATCTTTTATATCATCACGGTCTACAGATGTAATTACCGCGTGTTTAATATCCATAAGCTTTATAGATCGAGCTACCTTTTCTGGTTCTTCCCAATCTACTTGTTCTGGACGTCCAGTTTTTACACCACAAAAACCACAAGAGCGTGTACATACGTTACCTAAAATCATAAAGGTAGCAGTACCCTCACTCCAGCATTCACCCATATTTGGGCAGCTTCCAGACGTACAAATGGTGTTAAGACTGTATTTATCTACAAGGCTACGTAGATCTGTATATTTTTTACCAGTAGGGAGTTTTACTCGCAGCCATTTTGGCTTTGCAACTCTCTCAGGTTTTGTAATTGTTAGTTCTTCTTGCATAGCATTTTTTCAAGCGTTACAAAGATAGTAAATAAAGAAATGAGAGGTGTTACGCTTTCGCGAAAGCGCAATACTAATACAGTAACTGTATTTCTTTTAAATCATACTCATTTACAACTTCATCTTCTTGGAGTAAAATTAACTTACCCGTCTCTGAAACTCCTTTAATAATACCGACAAATTGTGTGCCATCTGAAGCAATAAATGTTGCAGGTTTGTCTTTTTTAAAGAGATGCTGCTCGTAGTCATTCTTTATAGTTTCAAATTGCCCTTTTAAAAGTAAATCTACATAGTGGTGAAACTGCTTGAGAAGCATTGATAAGATTTCTTCTAGCTCAAAGTGAATGCCGGTTCTAGATTTTATAGAAGTGGCTCTGGGTGTGTCTTTCCATTCGGTTTGATTTACATTGAGGCCCACACCAAGAATCATTGCGTCTAGTTTTCCTCTTTTTATGACACTCTCTATAAGAATGCCGCATATTTTGTCGTTATCTGTCAATATGTCGTTAGGCCACTTGACACGTACATTTTTAATCAAAAGTTTTGAAAGCACATCTTTTACAGCAAGTGAAGCTGCCATAAGTGCATAAAATTGCTCACTTATTGTAATGCGTTTTACTTTTCTAAAAACGCTGAAGGTGAGGTTTTTACCGCTTTCTGCGCTCCAGGTAGTGCCCATTTGGCCTCTTCCGGCAGTTTGCTCAAGCGCCCATACCACGATGTCTTCTTGCGCATCTTCTTCTTTAGAAATACGTTTGAGGTAACTATTTGTTGAGTCGATGGTATGGAGTTTGTCTATGCGCATATGGAAAACACCTAGTCTAAACTTGTGTTAAGACCGCAGAGTAATGTAAATTTGTAATAACTTTGTGTAAATTAAAGAATTTAATGGCAAATAAGGAAAAGAACACAGATCAATTGATAGCGAAAATTGTTGAGGGAATTGAAGATGTGAAAGGTCAAAATATTGATATACTAGATCTTAGAGAGATAGAAAATACGGTTTGTGATTATTTTATCATTTGTGACGGTACTTCAAACACGCAAGTAGGGGCAATAGTAAGCTCTATACAAAAAACGGCAAGTAAAGCCCTGCAAGAAAAAGCGTGGCACATAGAGGGTACAGAAAATCAGGAGTGGGTACTTATGGATTACGTAAACGTAGTTGTGCACGTATTTCAAAAACACATTCGTGAGTTTTATGATATAGAAAGCCTCTGGGGAGATGCAAAGATTACTTCAATCCCATCCAATTACTAAAAAATATTAAATGGCTAAAGAAGAAAAGAAAAATAGCGGCACGCCGCCAAATAAACCTAAGTTTAGTTCTTACTGGATTTATGGGCTTATCGTAGTGATTTTTATTGCTATAAGTATGCTTACAGGTAGCACTGGTATAGGTGAGGCAAAAAAGACATCTTTATATCAATTTGAACAGTATCTACAAGAAGGCGATGTGCAACGCGTAGAGATTGTAAATAAAAATTCTGTAAAGGTTTATTTAACAAAGGAAGCAGAGTCTAAAGAAGTTCATAACAAAGGTCGTGGTACTGGTTTTTTTAAGCCAGCAGCTGGAGCGCCAGACTATCGCTTTGAGATAGGTGATCTTCAAAACTTTGAAAATGACATAAATGAGATTATAGATGCAAACAGTCTTGACACACGCGTGTCATATGAGACTGAGGGAGATATGTGGGGTTTACTTGCTAGCTTCTTACCATTTATCTTAATTATCGGGTTATGGATTTTTATTATGCGTCGTATGTCTTCTGGAGGAGGAGGAGGCCCAGGAGGTCAAATCTTTAACATAGGGAAGTCTAAGGCAAAACTCTTTGATGAGAAAACAGATATCAAAACTACATTTAAGGATGTAGCAGGTCTTGAAGGTGCAAAAGAAGAAATACAAGAGATTGTAGATTTCTTAAAAAATCCAGAAAAGTATACGAGCTTAGGGGGTAAAATTCCTAAAGGAGCATTGCTTGTAGGGCAGCCAGGTACTGGTAAGACCTTGCTCGCAAAAGCAGTAGCAGGAGAGGCAAAAGTGCCATTTTTCTCACTATCAGGTTCTGACTTTGTAGAGATGTTTGTGGGTGTAGGAGCATCACGTGTACGTGATCTCTTTAAACAAGCCAAAGAAAAATCACCAGCTATTATTTTTATAGATGAGATAGATGCAATAGGTCGTGCTCGTGGTAAGAATAATTTCTCTGGAGGTAATGACGAGCGTGAGAACACACTTAACCAGCTTCTTACTGAGATGGATGGTTTTGGTACAAACACAAATGTGATTGTACTCGCTGCAACAAACAGGGCAGATGTACTAGATAAAGCACTTATGCGTGCAGGTCGTTTTGATAGACAGATTTATGTAGATCTTCCAGATGTACGTGAGCGTAAAGAAATTTTTGAGGTACACCTTCGTCCACTCAAAAAGGTAGATGAAGAGCTTGATGTAGATTTTCTTGCAAAACAAACACCAGGTTTCTCTGGTGCAGATATTGCAAATATGTGTAACGAGGCAGCACTTATTGCTGCTCGTAAAAGCAAGAAGGCAGTAGGTAAACAAGATTTCTTAGATGCGGTAGATCGTATTGTAGGTGGTCTTGAGAAGAAAAATAAAATAATCACTCCAGATGAGAAACGTGCTATTGCTTTTCACGAGGCTGGACACGCTACAGTGAGCTGGATGCTTGAGCACGCAGCACCACTTGTAAAAGTTACAATAGTTCCAAGAGGGCAATCACTTGGTGCGGCTTGGTACCTTCCAGAAGAGCGCTTAATCGTACGTCCAGAGCAAATGCTTGATGAGATGTGTGCAGCTTTAGGAGGTCGTGCAGCAGAGAAGGTGATTTTTAATAAAATATCAACAGGAGCTCTTAGTGATCTTGAAAAAGTTACTAAGCAAGCTAGAATGATGGTAACAGTTTACGGTCTTAATGATAAAGTAGGTAACCTTACTTATTACGACTCAACTGGGCAATCTGATAATGGATTTACAAAACCATATAGTGAGCAAACAGCAGAGGTGATTGATAAAGAAATCTCAAACATTATTGAGGAGCAATATCAACGCGCTATAGATTTACTCACAAAAGAAAAGGATAAGCTTACTCAACTTGCAGAGTTATTACTTGAAAAGGAAGTAATCTTTAAAGATAATCTTCAAGATATTTTTGGAGAGCGCCCTTTCGGGAAAATTGAAGACGAAGCAAAACCTGTAGTTTAAGGAGTTAGATACATTCTTAAATTAGAAATGTCAAAAAGTCTTGATTGCGCCAAAGGTTCAGTCAAGATTTTTTATATTTGACTATTACACCAAAAGAGTTGAGAAAACCTATAGATGAGTCTATTTAGAAAAATCTTCGGAAGCACATCAAACGTTGACAACCCCCGTCAGAATAAAGAAGGTGAAGCTCGCAGTAAGTATATGCCAGACATAGACACACCTGCAGATGAGCGATTCACAAAAAACTTTATTCTTAACGGAGGGAGATTTCTATATGCGCTTAACAGAGAGGAGATTAATGATAATTTTGACAATATTCTTTTAGAAAACGATTGGTACGAGAGCAGTGTGTTTTGCACAGATGATAATTTAAAAAAAGCCTTTACTGGGTATAATCTAGATTTTGGGACAAATCGAGATGCTTCATTCTTCTTGACTACTTGCGAGAGTCTCGTTGCAAACGATGGTTCACTACTCGTTTGTTCAAAGCAACTCAAAGAGCTTAAATTGCACGATTTTCCAAAGGATGTAATCGTTTTCGGAACCACAAGCCAGATTGTAAATACTATAGGTGAGGGTTTAAGACTTATAAAAAATAGAAATGCAGGTAGTATTCCTACTAATATTACGACTATCAAAAACTTTCAGAGTAAAGAAAACGATAAGAATTTTATGACCTATGGTAGTAGTACAAAAAATGTATATCTACTCTTGCTAGAAGATCTTTAGTATGCGTGAAGTATTAATCCGTGCACTCTCAGGGCTGCTTTACGTTACCCTGTTACTCTTAGCTATATTCTCATTAGAGACTACCTATCTTCTTGTCTTTTTAGGGCTTGGTGTTGTAGTATTATATGAGTTTTTAAAACTTGTAGGTATCAAGTCTTTCTTACCTTATATTTTTCTGTTCACGTGCGTGGCGGTATTTTGTTATTTTAAACTAGATAGACTTGCGACACTTATTTTCTTGGCGCTCACGATAACAGTTAATTTATATCTCATTAAAAATTTAATACGTCCATCAGAACGTTATATTACAGTATCACAAAAATACGCCTACACTATTTTTTATATTGTTGGAGGTGTTGTGTTTACAATCTTATTGCCCTCATACAGAGGAGAATATACGTCACTTCTTGTGGCAAGCGTTTTTGCATTGATCTGGATAAACGATACCTTTGCATTTATAGTGGGCAAGAGTATCGGTAAGCACAAATTGTTAGAGCGCATTTCACCTAAAAAAACAATAGAAGGATTTATAGGTGGACTTGTTTTTTGTTGTCTTGCCAGTGTACTATTTTATTATTTTACAGACTTGCTTAGTCTTAAGTTATGGATTACTATCGCCTTGGTAACCTCAATTTTTGGAACCTTAGGAGATTTGATACAATCACAGCTTAAGCGTCAGGCTGGAGTAAAGGATAGTGGTCGTATTATGCCTGGCCACGGAGGACTATATGATAGGTTAGACAGCATCATATTTGCAGCACCATTTTTATACTTATTTTTAATTGTACTTGACTATGTTCCATAAAGAAGGATATAAGATTATTGTAATAGCATTAGTGATTTTTACAGGCCTTATCTTGCTTGCAAATAAGTTTCTTGAGAAAAACTGGTTGTTCTATTTAGTGGCTTTAGTGCTCGGAGTATTGTTATATCTTATACTTCAGTTTTTTAGGAACCCAGATCGTACAGCGCCTTTAGATTCTAATGTAATCACATCACCAGTAGATGGTAAGGTGGTTGTAATAGAAGAGGTGTATGAAGCAGAATACTTCAAGGATAAACGTCTTCAAGTCTCTGTGTTTATGTCGCCGCTTAATGTGCACGTAACACGATATCCATCTGGAGGAAAGATTGCATATAGTAAATACCACCCAGGTAAATACCTAGTAGCCTGGCACCCTAAATCTAGTACAGAAAATGAACGTACCACCGTAGTGGTAAGTACAGAAAAATTTGGTGATGTTCTTTATCGTCAGATTGCTGGTGCGCTAGCAAAGCGTATTATTAATTATGCAGAAGAAGGGCAAATGGTACAGCAAGGTGAAGATAGTGGGTTTATACGTTTTGGCTCTCGTGTAGATCTATATTTACCTGTCGGGACAAAATTAGATGTAGAGCTTAATCAAGTAGTAAAAGGAGCGCAATCGGTAATAGCATCAATATAATGGATAAGAAGGTACTTCATAAGGAGTTTGAAGATGCCTTCCGTAAGGTGAGTAATTCTTCTCAAGAATTTCCGCCAGATGTATTGTTGCAGTTTTATGCGCTTTACAAACAAGCTACGCAAAAGAACACTTTTAGTCATAATGAAGGTGAGCACGAGCTTGTGAGTGCTTTTAAAATCAACGCGCTACTTCAGGTAAAGAGTATGACGGAAGATGAGGCAATGGAGGCTTATGTAGAAGCTGCAAAGAAGCACCTCTAGCTAGAAAAAATAACATAAATAAAAAAGGCGTCTAAATAATTTTAGACGCCTTTTTTGTGCAATATATGAGTCTATTAAGACAAACTAGCCAGTCGCTTTTCTAGCGCTTCTATTTTTGCTTCGGCATCTGCCATCTTCTGTTTTTCGATAGCAACTACTTTCTCTGGTGCGTTGCTTACAAAACGCTCATTAGATAGCTTTTTTGAAACCGACATTAAGAATCCTTTTGTGTATTTAAGTTCTTCCTCGATTTTTGCAACTTCGGCTTCTACATCAATAGCTCCCGCAAGAGGTATGAAGTACTCATTAGATTTTACTCTAAAAGATAGTGCTCCGTCTAGTGGCGCTTTCGCGAAAGCGATCTCACTCACATTACCTAGTTTTGAGATAATACTATTGTAATCACTAGAAACTTCTTCATTGCTTAGAACGTGCACTTCTATATCGTCTTTAAAAGCGATGTTTTTACTTTTTCTAATAGTTCGTATACCCGAAATCACTTGTGAGGCATAATCAAAATCTGCAATGATTTTTTCATTTACCGCACCACCTTCTGGCCATTTATTGATAATCAAAGCCTCTTCTGGAGTACGCGTAGCGATAGTCTGCCAGATCTCTTCAGATGCAAATGGAATAAATGGGTGTAGTATACGTAGGTTATTTTCAAAAGCTGCAATTATCGCATCGTAGGTCTTACGATCTATAGGTTGCTGGTATGCTGGTTTTATAATCTCTAGTAACCACCCGCAGAAGTCGTTCCATACCACTTTATAACTCGCCATAAGCGCGTCTGAGATACGGTACTTTGAGAAGTGATCTTCTATTTCTAGAAGTGTTTGATTAAAACGGTTTGTATACCACTCAATACCTTGCGCGCTATGTGCTGGTTGTGGGATAGTCTCGTCTATCTCCCATCCTTGTATGAGGCTAAAGGCGCTCAAGTTTTTCTTGATAAATCCTTTTCCTTGTTTAAGAAGATCTTCGTCAAACATAAGGTCGTTACCGGCAGCACTACTTAATAATAGTCCTACACGCACACCATCTGCTCCGTATTCTTTAATAAGTTCTAGCGCATCTGGTGAGTTACCTAGTGACTTTGACATCTTGCGACGCTGCTTGTCACGTACTAAACCTGTGAGGTAAACATTTTGGAAAGGTCTTTTATCTGTGTACTCATATCCTGCTATGATCATACGCGCTACCCAGAAAAATAAAATATCTGGTCCCGTCACAAGATCATTAGTAGGGTAGTAGTAGTTAAACTCCTCGTTGTCTGGATTGCGCACTCCGTCAAAAACACTCATAGGCCATAACCAAGAGCTGAACCAAGTGTCCATAGCATCTTCGTCTTGACGTAAATCTTTGGCAGTGAGGGAATCGTTTCCGGTACGCTTTCGCGAAAGCGTAACAGCATCCTCAATAGATTCGGCAACTACAAAATCTTCCTTTCCTTCTCCATAGAAGTAAGCAGGAATTTGCTGTCCCCACCATAGCTGGCGAGAGATGTTCCAGTCACGTATGTTCTCCATCCAGTGACGGTAGGTGTTTTCAAACTTCTTAGGAAATAACTTTACATCTCCAGTCTCAAGTACGGCTTTTATGGCAGGCTTAACAAGCTCTTCCATTTTAAGGAACCACTGGTCTGATAGTCTAGGCTCTATTACTGCCTTTGTACGCTCAGATGTTCCTACTTTATTAATGTGGTTTTCTGTCTTTACCAGAGCACCTAGTTCTTCAAGTTCTTTTTTTATAGCCTTGCGCACTACAAAACGATCTTGACCTTCATAGTGAAGCCCAAAACTGTTAAGAGAAGCGTCATCATTAAAGATGTCTATTACTTCTAGCTTATGCTTGTCACCCAGCATCTTATCATTCTCATCGTGTGCTGGTGTTACCTTAAGGCAACCTGTACCAAACTCAAGATCTACATACTCATCTTCTATAATAGGAATCACGCGACCACTTATAGGTACAATAGCTTTCTTTCCTTTAAGATGTGTGAAGCGCTCGTCATTTGGGTTAATACAAATCGCTGTATCGCCAAAAATAGTCTCAGGTCTTGTAGTTGCTATTGTTAATAACTCCTCAGATCCTTCTAGTTTATAGTTTATGTAATAGAGTAAACCTTGTCGCTCTTCGTGTATTACCTCCTCGTCAGAGAGTGTTGTTTTTGCTTCTGGATCCCAGTTTACCATACGGTAACCGCGATATATTAATCCTTTATTATAAAGATCTACAAATGTTTTTATCACAGACTCAGACATTGCTGGGTCCATAGTAAAGGCTGTGCGATCCCAGTCGCAAGAGGCTCCTAGTTTTTTAAGTTGGTCAAGTATAACGCCACCATATTCTTCTTTCCACTCCCAGGCGTGGGCGAGAAATTCCTCACGAGTAAGGTCAGATTTTTTGATGCCTTGCTCTTTAAGTCTTGCAACTACCTTTGCCTCTGTAGCAATAGATGCGTGGTCTGTACCAGGTACCCAGCACGCATTTTTACCTAGTAATCTTGCACGACGTATTAATACGTCTTGTATCGTGTTGTTAAGCATATGTCCCATATGTAAGACACCAGTCACGTTAGGAGGTGGGATTACAATGGTGTATGGTTCTCTATCATCTGGTGTAGAATGGAAATAATTATGCTCCATCCAGTAGCTGTACCACTTATCTTCTACCTGTGTAGAATCATATTTTGACGCTATGCTCATAGTTTGGTCTGATTATTGTCTTATAGATGGCAAAAGTAGGGATAACAGTAGGATTAATATATAGTCTACGTGCTATTTTTGGTGCAGATGTAAGTTATTGTCACTTGTTAATGTTAATATCATTTTTTGGCAGGCAGGTATTTTGTGACTACATTTGGATTCCCTCAAATATTAAAAATTATGAAAAAATTAATGTTTTTATTTGTTGCTACAATGCTAGCAGTAAGTGTACAAGCACAAGAAAAGAAGGCTGCTATAACTTTTGACTCAGACGTAGTAGACTATGGCGAGGTAGAATATGGTGGTGACGGTGTACGTAAATTTACATTTACAAATACAGGAGATGACGTACTTATCGTAGCAAGAGTATATTCTACTTGCGGTTGTACAATACCTAAAAAACCTGAAAGTCCTATTCAGCCAGGAGAAAAAGGTGAGATAGAAGTAAAGTATGACACAAAGCGCCCTGGGCCTATTAGAAAAACCATAACGGTATATTCTAATGCCTCTGAAGTGCCTTACAGTTTAAAGATCAAAGGTGTCGTAAAGCCAGAAGCTGGAGAATAACATCACTTTATACAAAGTAATAACTAAAGACCGTTTTATAGCGGTCTTTTTTTGTGCGCTTTCGCGAAAGCAAAATACCCACCTTCTAGTTTTAAAAACCACAATAATTTCCTCATTTTTGTATAAAAAAATACTTAATGCCAGCAATATCAAAGAAGGGGCTCGCAATGCCTCAATCGCCTATACGTAAACTCGTACCTTTTGCTGAAGGAGCAAAGGCTAGAGGAATAAAAATTCACCAACTTAACATCGGCCAGCCAGATATCAAGACGCCACAAGTAGCGCTAGATGCTGTAAAAAATAATGCCCTTGAAGTTTTAGCATATAGTCACAGTGCAGGATTTCAGTCTTACAGAGATAAGCTAGCTAGCTATTATAGCAACCACGGTATAGATGTCTCGTCTGAAGATATTATCATTTCTACCGGAGGATCTGAAGCCTTATTGTTTGCAATGGGATCTGTTACAGACCCAGGAGATGAGATTATAATACCTGAGCCTTTTTATGCAAACTACAATGGGTTTGCAACGGCGAGTGGTGTTAAGGTTGTGCCTGTGATATCTACACTAGAAGAGGGATTTGCTTTGCCCCCTATATCAGACTTTGAGAAGTTAATCTCAGATAAAACAAAGGCTATCGTTATCTGTAATCCGGGTAACCCTACTGGATATTTATACTCAGAAGATGAGATACGCCAGCTTGCAGAGCTTGTAAAGAAGCACGACCTATTCCTCATTGCAGATGAGGTATATCGTGAGTTTGCTTACGACGGTCACAAGCATCACTCAGTGATGAAGCAACGTGATATAGATGATTACGCTATTATGATAGACTCTGTGTCAAAACGTTTCTCAATGTGTGGCGCACGTATAGGGTGTATTGTAAGTCGCAACAAAGAACTTATGAGTACAGCGATGAAGTTTGCACAAGCACGTTTAAGTCCCCCTACATTTGCACAAATCGCATCTGAGGCGGCATTAGACACACCTCAATCATACTTTGACGATGTAATAGAAGAGTATGTATCAAGAAGAAATACACTTGTTGCAGGGCTAGAAGCGATACCAGGAGTAAAAGTAGCAAAACCTAAAGGTGCCTTTTACTGTATTGCAGAGTTACCTATAAAAAATGCAGATGCCTTTGCACAGTGGTTGCTAGAGTCTTATGATCTAGATGGAAAAACCATTATGGTTGCACCAGCAGCAGGTTTTTACAGCAGTGATAATGTAGGTCTTAATCAAGTGAGAATTGCCTATGTGCTAGAAGAAAACCATCTTAAAGAAGCAGTTACTATTCTTAAAGCTGCCTTAGAACAATACCAAGATTAATGACAGTACAAGAAAACGTATCGCTTAAGGCATACAATACCTTTGGTATAGATGTAAACGCTCGCTTTTTTGCGAGCGTTTCTTCTGTACAGCAATTGCAAGAGTTGCTGGGAGATGCTAGATATCCTGATCCTTTTGTTATAGGCGGAGGGAGTAATATGTTACTCACACAAGATGTAAATAGACTTGTGATACATCTAGACATTAAAGGGATATCACTTATAGATGATTCGTTTTCAAAAAATGAAGTGCTTCTCAAAGTTGCTGGTGGCGAAAACTGGCACGAGTTTGTACTCTATTGTGTAGCACATAACCTGGGAGGTGTAGAAAACCTATCGCTTATCCCTGGTAATGTAGGTACATCACCAGTGCAAAATATAGGTGCCTACGGTGTAGAGCTCAAAGATACTTTTTATGAGTGTGAGGCTGTGCGTAGAGACACTCAAGAGGTGAGGGTGTTTACGCTAGAAGATTGTGCTTTTGGCTATCGTGATTCGGTATTTAAAAATGAGCTTAAAGATGCCTACGTCATTACCTCTGTCACCTTTAAACTCACAAAGAGCAATCATAATATAAATACTGACTACGGTGCTATTTTTGACACGCTTAAAGCGAAAGAAATCACAGCACCTACATTAAAAGATGTGTCAGATGCTGTTATAGCCATCAGGCAGTCTAAGCTTCCAGATCCTAAGAAAATAGGCAATAGCGGTTCCTTCTTTAAGAACCCAGTGATCTCACAAACGCAGTTTACTCAACTTAGAAAAGTGCATACAGAAATCCCTTTTTATCCCATAGGCAATGAGCAGATTAAGGTGCCCGCTGGGTGGCTTATCGAGCAAGCAGGCTTTAAGGGGAAGCGTTTTGGCGATGCTGGTATACACGATAGGCAGGCTCTAGTACTCGTAAATCACGGTAATGCTACGGGTCAAGAAGTGTGGAAAGTAGCGATGAAAGTACAAGCGGCAGTAGAGGAGAAGTTTGGGATAAAGATTGTTCCAGAGGTGAATGTGATATAATTACGCTTTCGCGAAAGCGTAAAAAAAGCCCCACTCGCGTGAGGCCTCCAACTAAACTAAATTTTAGTTGCTAGGTGTTAGCACTGTATCTACCACGTGTATGATGCCGTTTTTTCCATTGATACTGGTTTTAGTGAGAAGCGAAGTGTTACCCGCTGTATCTGTGATTACTATACTATTCTCCTTTAGAGTAGCCACGAGCTGCTTGCCATTTACTGTCTGTAATGTAAAACTGCCATTTTCTGATTTTATTTTATTTATTATTTCTGTCTCAGTTAGTGATCCAGCTATTACGTGATATGATATAATAGATGCGAGTGTTGCTTTGTTTTCTGGGGTGAGAAGGTTTGCCAGTTGTTTTGGAGGTAGTTTATCAAAGGCTTCATTAGTAGGGGCAAATATGGTGTATGGTCCATCTGCTTTAAGTGTTGACACGAGCCCTGCCGCTTTTAGGGCGGTTACGAGTGTTGTGTGGTCTTTTGAGGTCACGGTAAGGTCTATTATGTCAGACTGTGCATAGCTAGTGGTTGATAATAAGATGATTATAAGTAGCGAGAGATTTTTTGTGATTTGCATACTAAAGTGAGGCTTGGTGAGTTTATGATAGAATCTTTTTCTATGTAAAATGTACGTACTAACTTTGCCCATTGGATGAAAGTGTATTGCTAAATTTTCGTTAATTCATAAAAACTACGCTATTTGAAGACATTTGTTGAGAAGCATATTGTAGATCTTCTTAAAACCGGAGACGAGCGAGCCATAGGGTTATTATATGACCATTATGCGCCTGCGCTCTATGGTGTGGCTATAAAAGTGACACACGATGAGGAGCTTGCACAAGATGTACTTCAAGAATCTTTTGTAAAAATCTGGAAAAACGCACATAAGTATGATGCAGACAAAGCGCGTCTATTTACGTGGCTTTTTAGGGTGGTCCAGAATACGGCTATAGACAAAGTGCGTAGCCGTAAAAGAAAAATAAATAAAGAAGTCCAAACAGACGATTCTAACGTATATCATTTACAGTCTACATCACTGGCTATAGAACATATGGATTTACAAGAGCATACAGATGGGCTAGAAGATAAGTATCGTGTGGTGATAGATGCGTTGTTTTTTCAGGGTATGACCCAGCAAGAAGCAAGTGATGAGTTAAACATCCCGCTGGGAACCGTAAAGTCAAGATTAAAAATAGGCTTGAGGGAACTGCGTAAATTATTTGGAGTTTTATTTTTGATGATAAGTGTGTTATGAGTGATAGAGTGTCACAATTTTTAGAAAGCGATTTGTTGGAGCGTTACCTTATGGGTACAACTTCACCTATGGAGTCTCAAGAGGTTGAGTACTTTGTGGCAAAGTTTCCTGAGGTAAAAACTACTTATAATGAGTTGCAAGAAAATTTAGAAAACTATGCAGCATCTTATGCTGTAGATGTGCCTAAAGATTTACGTGCAAAGATTTTAAAACAAACTAAGGCAAAGCCTAAACGTGCGCTGCCACTTCTGGCTATTGCAGCTTGTACTATAGCAACTCTTTTTGGACTTGTCGCAATAATGATTTATAATCAAAATCAAGAACTTCTTGAAGACAGAAAGTTTACTTCAAACTTGCTAGAAAATCTTAATGATGACATTGTTTCAAACAGGCAAATGTTACAATCTGTAGAGGAGCAGTTTATGATACTTAATAACACTGCTACTCAAAAGTACATTCTTAAAGGTAATAATAGAGCAAATAGACTAGAGGCTGTAGCTTATATTAATGAGCTAGAAAAAAGATCTTATGTACACGTAAATACACTACCAGAGCTTCCAGATGAGCAGGTGTACCAGATGTGGGCCTCTGTAGATGGTAAACTTGTACCTCTAGACATCTTAAAAGTCACAAAAGATAACCTTGTGGAAATTCCTTACGAGGAGCGTATGGCAAGTATAAATGTCACGATAGAGCCTAAGGGAGGTAGTAAAGAAGCTACTAAGGCAAATGAGGTTGCTACCATTAAGTTTGACCAAGAACAGTAAATACCTTCCCGTAAAAAACTTTTAGGTGCTACAAGGTTTCTGTATCTTTGTACAAAATAATTGTATGGAATTACTCTTGATAACATTAGTCCTTCTAGCACTATCGGTAGCAGGCATTGCGATAAAAATCTGGGCAAAAAAAGACGGCAAATTTGCAGGTACGTGTGCCAGCCAGAGTCCATTTCTTAATAAGAGTGGAGAGCCTTGCGGTATGTGTGGTAAAATGCCCGAAGAAATGGGTGATTGTTCTGGAGATAAGTAAGCCTTTCAGCTATTGGAACAATTTTATCCCGCACTATTTTATACTTTAATAGGAGTCACGTTTGTAAACGTGGCTTTTTATGTTTTCTACTGGTTGTTCGCTTTCGCGAAAGCGTCTCAAAAACCAAATAAATCATTACCACCAGTTTCTGTTATTATTTGCGCAAAAAATGAATCGCAAAATTTACAAAAGAATGTCTCGTTCATTCTTGAACAAGATTATCCAGAATTTGAAATTATACTCATTAACGACGCCTCAAGTGACGATACAGAAGAGGTAATGGAGGCCTATGCTCTTGCGCATAAAAATGTACACCAAGTTAATGTGGTCAATAACGAAGCCTTCTGGGGTAATAAAAAATATGCGCTCACTCTAGGCATAAAACGAGCTAGTTATGCACATATGATATTTATAGATGCAGACTGTGTGCCTGCCTCACCACTGTGGCTTAGACATATGGCAGGCTCTTTTGTAGCTAAAAAAGAGATCGTACTAGGGTACGGAGCATATCAAAAAATAAAGGGGTCATTTATAAATAAACTCATTCGTTTTGAAACTCTAATGACCGCCATACAGTACTTTACTTATGCAAAAGCCGGTAGACCTTATATGGGTGTAGGGCGCAATCTTGCGTATACTGCAGCTATATTTTATGAGCAAAAAGGGTTTATAAGCCATATGAAGATTAAAAGTGGAGATGACGATCTGTTTGTAAATCAAGCAAGTACTAGAAAGAATACAGCGTTACAATACCATCCAGAATCTTTTACAATAAGTACACCTAAAACCTCTTTTGATGCCTGGATTACTCAAAAGCGTAGGCACATAACTACGGCTAGTCATTACAAGTTTCTGGAGAAATTTTTATTGAGTCTTTTTTACGTGAGCCAGTTGTTATTTTTTATGGTAGGTATAGCAGTACTTGCTACAATGTACAAGTGGGAGTTCGTTCTTGCAGTTATAGGAGCACGATATTTTGCGGCCTGGCTTGCAATAGGTTTTAGTGCTAGAAAACTAAGAGAGAAAGACGTGGCTTATTTTTATCCTATATTTGAGATGGTACTTGTATGCGTGCAATTAAGTATCTTTATAAGTAACCTTATCTCAAAGCCCACTAAGTGGAAGTAACTCCAGAAAAAATTCAACTTGAAATTAAAAGAGCAAAAGCTGGAGAGCAAAGTGCTTTTAACTTCTTGCTCAACTCCTTCTGGAGTGAAGTGTATGGCTTCCAGCTCAAGCGTACAAGAAATGCGTATGATGCAGAGGATATAACAATACAGACATTTTCAAAAGCATTTTCAAAAATAGATACTTTTAAGGAGGAATATAAATTTGCTACTTGGCTTATTGCTATTTCTAAAAATATTCAAATTGACATTCTTAGAAAGAAAGAGTCCTCAATACGCTCTAGAATTTCTGATAGTGACCAAGAACGGGTTTACAAAGTTGCAGACCTTAATCCCTCGCCAGAAGATGTACTCATTAAAGAGCAAAACCTAGCACAACTTTTAAGTTTTGTGAAGATGCTCAAGCCTCATTATCAGGAGATGATTAATTTACGTTATTTTCAAGAGATGAGTTATAAAGAAATGGCAGAGTATCTAGACGAACCTATGAGTAATGTAAAAGTGAAGCTACTACGTGCAAGGAGGCTACTTGCAGATATTATAAAAAAAACTGGGCATTGAAAGCTGTTCCTTTTAAAAAGCTGGGCCCCGGTTTACTATTTGCTGGTGCGGCCATAGGTGTATCTCACCTTGTGCAAAGCACAAGGGCAGGTGCAGATTTTGGTTTTGGCCTACTATGGGCTCTTTTTCTAGTTAATATTATTAAATATCCTTTCTTTCAGATGGGGCCTCGTTATGCATCTGTTACTGGTAAAAGTTTGCTTGATGGATATTATAAGCTCGGTAAACCAGTGTTGTGGGTATATTTTTTTTTAACCCTAGGCACAATGTTTACCATACAGACGGCTGTAACGATTGTCACGGCTGGTATAGCGGTCCAGTTATTTGGTATTTCTAATGATATTGCGGTTTGGAGTGTAGCAATTACGCTATTATGTGCTGCTATTTTAGCAATAGGGAAGTATAGAATCTTGGATAAACTAATGAAGGTTATCATCATTACACTAACTATAAGTACACTGTTTGCGGTTTTTTTCGCTTTTCGCGAAAGCGTAACAAATCAAGGTACTGGCACCACGACAGATTTAATCCAACTACTTCCTACAGATGGTGCGGCAATTGCTTTTTTAATCGCCTTTATGGGGTGGATGCCGGCGCCGCTGGACATCTCTATATGGCACTCGCTATGGACACTTGAAAAAAGAGATAAAGGTGAGGAAGCAGTGCGTAATTCTATTTTTGATTTTAATGTGGGGTATGCAGGTGCTGTGGTGCTGGGTGTTTGTTTTATGACGCTAGGAGCTCTTGTGATGTATGGTAGTGGCGAGACATTTTCATCAAAAGGAGGCATTTTTGCCGGCCAGCTTATTAATATGTACACGGCAAGTCTGGGTACTTGGGCAACCGTACTTATAGGCATAGCGGCCTTTACAACTATGTTTAGCACCACACTTACTACGCTAGACGCCTCGCCTAGAGCGCTAGAAGCAACCACTAGATTGCTCGGTATTGGGTTTAAAAAGAAAGGGTATCTTTTCTGGCTTTTTGTACTCATATTGGGTACTTGCGTTATCTTATTTTTCTTAATTAGTGAGATGGGGGTCTTAGTAAAACTGGCTACAATTCTTTCTTTTCTCACGGCTCCGTTTTATGCAATCTGTAATTACCTTGCTTTTAGAGATAAAGAGATTCCGGAGGCGTATAGATTATCTCTGGGTATGCGGGTGTTGAGTATTGTGAGTATTATAGCCTTAGTAGGTTTTAGTATTTGGTACGTCATTACGCTGTTTTGGTCACTGGCATAACTTGCCATTTTAACTATTGCTCAAGTGCGTGTATTTACTCGTTTAAAACTATCTTTGCGCCTTATGCAATTTGACTTACTTACTACAGATCCTGCTTCAAAAGCGAGAGCGGGAAAACTTACTACAGATCACGGTGTTATTGAGACACCTATTTTTATGCCTGTTGGTACCGTTGCTTCGGTAAAAGGGGTGCACCAGCGCGAGTTGAGAGAAGATATAAATCCAGATATTATACTAGGTAATACCTATCACCTTTACCTACGTCCCAAAATGGATATCTTACAGCGCGCAGGGGGATTACATAAATTTATGAACTGGGATCGCCCTATCCTTACAGATAGTGGAGGGTATCAAGTATACTCGCTTTCTAATAGACGTAAAATTAAGGAAGAAGGAGTGCGTTTTAAGTCACACGTAGATGGGTCTATGCACCTTTTTACTCCAGAAAATGTGATGGAAATACAGCGCCAGATAGGGGCAGATATTATGATGGCGTTTGATGAGTGTACACCATATCCTTGTGATTATAGGTATGCAAAACGCTCTATGCATATGACTCATAGATGGCTAGATCGCTGTATTAATCATTTTAATAAAATACCTGCATTATATGGTCACGAGCAAGCACTCTTCCCTATAGTACAGGGAAGTACGTATAAAGATTTACGTGCACAGTCTGCAGAGTATATTGCAAATGCTGGTGCTTTTGGAAATGCCATAGGTGGTCTATCTGTAGGAGAGCCAGCAGAGGAGATGTATGGTATGACAGAGGTTGTAACAGCTATCTTACCTGAAGAAAAACCTAGATACCTTATGGGTGTGGGTACACCTATAAATATTTTAGAGAATATTGCCTTAGGTGTAGATATGTTTGACTGTGTGATGCCTACCCGTAATGCACGTAACGGTATGTTATTTACCGCTCACGGTAGTATTAATATTAAAAATCTCAAATGGGAAGACGATTTTTCTCCTATAGATGAGATGGGTATTACTTGGGTAGATACAGAGTATAGTAAGGCTTACTTACGTCACTTGTTTAAGTGTCACGAGTTATTAGGTATGCAAATTGCTACTATACATAATCTAGGATTTTATATGTGGCTCGTGCGTGAGGCAAGAAAGCATATTTTAGCTGGAGATTTCTCAACTTGGAAAGAGAAAATGGTTAAACAAATGGATAATCGTTTATAATTGAAAATATTAGATTGGTATATCGTAAAGCGTTACATCGGGACATTTGTCACGATGCTTGTACTATTTATACCTATAGGGATTATTGTAAACCTTGCCGAAAAGATTGATAAAATTCTGGCAAACGAGGTACCCTTTGGAGAAGTAGCCTTGTACTACCTTAATTTTACAATCTACTTTGCAAATCTGTTATTTCCTTTATTCTTATTTCTCTCGGTGATATGGTTTACCTCTAAGCTGGCAAACAATACTGAGGTGATAGCCTTTTTAAGTAGTGGGGTATCTTTTACACGCTTCTTACGTCCTTATCTTATAGGTGCCACAGTAGTGTGTGCAGGAGCTTTTGTAATGGGAACCTACCTAGCACCGCGAGCAAATAAGGGCTACAATGAGTTTATCTTTGAGTATCTCAAAAAGAAAAAAAACGATAGAGACACTAGAGACGTTTATAGGCAGATAGATGCTGGTGATTATATCTACGCGAGTAGCTTTAACCCGCGCACAAAACGTGGTCGTAATTTTACTTGGGAGCATTTTGAAGGTAATAAAATGACCTATAAGATGAGTGCGACTCAAATAAGATTTAATGAAGAGGATACTACCTATACACTTTACGGTTTTAAAAAACGCATTATAGGAGAAGATGGTGATGTGCTTATAAAACAAGCAAAAATAGACACCTCCTTTGCGTTTGACATAGATGATCTAACCCCAGTTGAGTACATAGCAGAAACACTTAACACACCAGAGCTTAGAGAATTTATAGCAAAAGAGAAGGCAAGAGGGTCTTCATACATAAGCCGTTATGAGGTAACGTTACAAAAACGTTATAGTCTACCTGTAGCCGCATACATACTCACAATTATAGCAGTAGCCGTAAGTGCAATGAAGCGTCGTGGAGGTATGGGTATCAACCTCGCTTTTGGTATTGTGTTAGCCTTTGTATTTATATTTTTTGATAAAGTTTTCGGAACACTAGCAGAGCAGTCAGACTTTCCGCCGCTGGTAGCAGTCTGGACGCCTAATATTCTATTTGCAATACTTGCAGCATACCTCCTCCAAAATGCAAAACGATAGACTCAAAGCCTATTTACATTTTCATCTCATAGTTTTTATCTGGGGCTTTACAGCCGTACTTGGCGCGCTTATCACTATAGATGCAGTGCCACTTGTATGGTTTAGAATGGGGCTCGCCAGTTTATTTATATTTATCTATATAAAAGTGCGCGGTATCTCTCTTGCGCTTTCGCGAAAAGCGTTACTGGGTTTCGCTATTGCAGGTCTGGTCATTGCCATACACTGGCTTACCTTTTTTGGAGCAATAAAGGCGTCTAATGTATCTATAACACTGGCTATGATGAGTACTGGGGCCTTCTTTACAGCCTTGCTTGAACCTATTTTTTATAAACGAAAATTAATCTGGTATGAGCTTCTCTTTGGAGGAATTGTAATAGCTGCTTTATATATGATTTTTGAGGTTGAGACAGCATATCGTACAGGGATATTACTAGCCTTACTGTCTGCTTTTTTATCTGCTGTATTTACCTTGATAAATGGGAAGTTTATTGAAAATCATAATCCTACTAAGATCTCATTTTATGAGTTACTTATAGGTACAGCTTGCATCACTTTATATTTTGTCATAGCACAGCCAGCTACTTTTTTTTCTATGGAGTTTTTTAATCTCCCTACGATGGACTGGGTCTACATAGGCATACTAGCCTCTGTATGCACGGCTTACGCATTTATAGCTGCCGTAGCTGTGATGAAGCATTTGAGTCCATACACTATAATGCTTACTATAAACCTAGAGCCTGTTTATGGTATCTTACTAGCCTTTATAGTGCTGGGAGATGCAGAACAAATGAGTACAGAGTTTTACTACGGAGCCATAGTTATTCTGGCCGTGGTAATCGCAAATGGTATCTTAAAAAACACTAAAAAATTCAAGGCTGTTAAAGAGGCTTGAGTCTCTTAAGAAAACCATTATATTTGTAGACTAATCCTAACCGAATATATAGTGCTGTATAGCACCATAAAACCCTGAAGATGGAATATTTAGATTTCGAATTACCCATTAAAGAGCTTGAAGAACAACTGGAGAAATGTGCCTTAATAGGGCAAGAAAGCGATGTTGATGTAACCCAGACTTGCAAGCAAATAGAGAAAAAACTAGCTGCTACCAAAAAAGATATTTATAAAAACCTTACAGCCTGGCAACGTGTCCAGCTGTCTAGACACCCTAACCGTCCTTATACATTAGATTACATAAACGCCATCTGTGGAGACACTTTCTTAGAGCTACACGGAGATCGTAATGTAAAAGATGACAAGGCGATGATAGGTGGCCTAGGTAAAATAGACGACCAGTCGTTTATGTTTATAGGGCAGCAAAAAGGTTATAACACAAAAACACGCCAGTACCGTAACTTTGGTATGGCAAACCCAGAAGGATATCGCAAGGCATTACGCCTTATGAAAAGCGCCGAAAAATTTGGAGTACCTGTAGTATCTATTATAGACACACCAGGAGCATACCCAGGTCTTGAAGCCGAAGAGCGTGGTCAAGGAGAAGCAATTGCTCGTAACATCTTAGAGATGACACGCCTTAAAGTGCCTATCATCGTTGTGATTATAGGTGAAGGAGCAAGTGGTGGAGCCTTAGGTATAGGTGTAGGAGATAAAGTATTAATGCTAGAAAATACGTGGTACTCTGTAATATCTCCAGAGTCTTGTTCTTCTATATTATGGAGAAGCTGGGAGTTTAAAGAGCAAGCTGCAGAGGCGCTTAAGCTTACTGCAAAAGATATGAAAAAGCAAAAAATCATAGATGAGATCGTAAAAGAACCACTAGGTGGTGCTCACGCAAATCGTCCTGAGACTTTCCTTAAAGTAAAAGATTCAATTCTGAAAGCATTTGATGAATTTAAGAACTTATCACCAACAGAATTAGTAGATCAGCGTATGGAAAAGTATTCTCAAATGGGAGTCTTCAAGGGCTAACAAGACCTTTTTCACTTGATGCCATAATCCGCACTTTGTAAGTGCGGATTTTTTTACCCTTATTAACAATATTTTCAAGTTATTAACAGTTGCATTGTTAATGACCTGTGAGTACTACGCTTTCGCGAAAGCGTAACTCGCATAACTATTTTTTTACATTCGTAGCTATGGAACAAATCAAGCCAAAACCAGCATATAATACTTCTAAGGGTCAGGTAATTAGCCTTGAGAAAGGAAAAATACCACCACAAGCACTTGATCTTGAGGTAGTTGTGCTGGGTGCGCTTATGATTGATAAGAAGGGTGTAGATGAGGTTATAGATATCTTATCACCAGAGGTTTTTTATAAAGAACAGCATAAACACATCTTTGAGGCGATACGCGTGCTCTTTGAAGAAGGGCAGCCAGTAGACTTATTAACCGTATCTGAGCAGCTCAAGAAAATGGCAAAGCTAGAAGCGGCTGGAGGTGATTATTACCTTATACAACTTACTCAAAAAGTAGCCTCTTCTGCACACATTGAGTACCACGCACGTATCATCTTACAGAAGTTTATACAGCGATCACTTATTAAAATCTCAAACGAGATTATAGAAGAAGCATATGATGAGACCACAGATGTTTTTGACCTACTAGACACTGCCGAGACTAAGTTATACGAGGTAACACAGGGTAATGTAAAGCGTAGTTCAGAAAGTGCGCAGAGTCTCGTAATACAAGCCAAAAAGAAGATTGAAGAAATTGCAAACCAAGAGGGACTCTCGGGTATACCTACTGGTTTTCATAAGGTAGATGAGCTTACCTCAGGATGGCAACCATCAGATTTAATTATCGTGGCGGCTCGTCCAGGTATGGGTAAAACGGCTATGACCCTTACGATGGCTCGTAATATGGCGGTAGATCAGAATGTGCCTGTAGCCTTCTTCTCCCTGGAGATGTCTTCTGTACAGCTCATCACACGTTTGATCTCGTCTGAGACGGGATTGTCTTCTGAGAAGTTACGTACTGGTAAACTAGAAAAGCACGAGTGGGAACAGCTTAACGTAAAGGTAAAGAGCCTTGAGAAAGCACCACTATTTATAGATGACACACCGTCGCTTTCTATTTTTGACTTACGAGCAAAGGCGAGACGTCTAGCATCACAGTTTGGTATTAAAATCATAATGATAGATTACCTCCAGCTTATGACGGGAGGATCTGCAAATAAAGGCGGTGGTAACCGTGAGCAGGAGATCTCGATGATTTCTCGTAACCTTAAGGCACTTGCAAAAGAACTTAGTGTACCTGTAATCGCACTATCGCAGCTATCGCGTGCGGTAGAGACGCGTGGTGGTAGTAAACGACCACTACTGTCTGACCTGCGTGAATCTGGAGCGATCGAGCAGGATGCAGATATTGTATCGTTTATTTACCGTCCAGAATATTATAAAATAGAGGAGTGGGATGATGAGGAGCGCAGCCCGACAGAAGGTCAAGGAGAGTTTATCGTGGCTAAACACCGTAACGGGGGTCTAGATAACATCCGTCTTAAGTTTATTGGTCACCTAGGTAAATTTGATAACCTAGACGACTTTACAACACCGTATGAGTTTGCAAGTAGTATGAACGCCGCTGCAAATGATGATACCTTTAATCCTAATGCGCTACCTAGTGCAGATGACGCCTTTGGCGGCCCAGCACCAGGACTACCTAGTGAAGAAGAAGATGACGGGGTTCCATTTTGATTTCAGATGATTAGTCTCAAAATAGGAGTTGATTCTTTTAATAATCTTTTCGATAGTCAAAGATATTTTTGAATGTAATAAACGATGTATGTTATTTGATAAAGAAAATAATAAATTTCCTTATTCATCAAGTCGCAAAAGAGCAAGAGAAAATGCTGAGCTGCACGAAAAAGAATTAAAGCATAAAATGGAATCAAGTAGGATTACTTTGAAAAGTATTTATGTGCTTTTTCTATTTCTTTTTATTTTGGGATTTATAATATGGGGTGTAGATAACTATAACATCAATTATTTTTTAAAAAATTCTCAACGAACTAAAGCTAAGGTATTAGATGTAGTTCAACATCGAGATTTAAATGCTTCAGGATGGGGCTCCGCAGCTTATGACTATTACAATTTGAATTTGCAATATGTTGTAAACACAGATACACTATCTGCAATTGTGAAATTCGAAACATATCAAAATTCTACTTATTTAAATGAGATACCAAAGATTGGCGATTCATTATATATACTATATGTAGTAAAGGAGCCTTCTAAAGTTCGTTTAGAAAATTGATACTCTATTATCCCGTCAGGATATTTTGTGGTATTCTTCTTGTCATAACAAATCTGTATTTTTAACGTTATACAATGAGCTACTAGATGAAGTATATTACCGTACTATTTTTATTTATTTCAGTGTCTGTTTTTGGACAGCGATTACAGCAAGGTCAAAAGTTATGGTCAGCAAGTAATCCCTTAGAAATAGCCAATTTTAAGATGAAAATAAATGATACAGAAAACGAGGCATTGTACAGCCAGTTTTCGATGTCATATCAGGTAAGTGGTTTTTCATTTTTGAGTAAAAATTTTAATCAAAAAATACTCAATATATTTCTTGGAGAGGCTTCTTGGATAAATGAGACTATTTTAGAAAATCAACAAGCGCAACTCGCATTTCAGCAACTGCAGTTTGATCTTAGTGAAGTTTATACTAGGAAGTTTAGAAAACAGGCACTTATTGAGAAGAAAAAAGTACTCAAAGGTTTTGATCACCTTCAAGTGATTAGTAATAAATTAATGTCTGAGTTTTCTCAAGAGCGGGCACTTCTTATTAAAGAAACGGAAAGTGGTCGTAATACTCAAAAACTATCTGAATGGAAGGAGCGAATACAGGGCAAATTGAATGATTTAAATGAATTTCGATATGAGAATAAGAAAAAAATTAAAATAGCAAGACCTTGAATAAAAGAAATCTATTATTGTTTTTCCTTGTGCTGAATTTCGCTTTCGCGAAAGCGTCATACATCCTCATACCTATGGATGTAGAGACACAAAAGGAACACCTCAAAGCCTACGGGATTACCTACTGGTCACTTAATAAAAGCCAGAAGGTAAAATGGTTACTCAACTACCGTGGCGGATCATTTTTATTACCAGATACAGAGGAGGTACGCCGTGAGTGCACCATACGTGGCGTCTCTTATGAGGTACTCTCAGATAGTCAGACCGAAAAGATTCTTACAGAGATTGCGAGTCCATCGCAAAATATGGAGGCTGTCGTATTAGAAAAAGCACCAAAAATTGCCGTTTACACACCAGATAGTAAAGTGCCGTGGGATGATGCCGTGACGATGGTACTTACTTATGCAGAGATTCCTTATACGACTATATATGATAAAGAGGTGCTAAGCGACCAACTCATATTATACGACTGGTTACACTTGCATCACGAGGATTTTACAGGCCAGTTTGGAAAATTTTACGGAGCCTACAGAGCAGCACCTTGGTACATAGAAGAAAAGAAAGCCGCCGAAGCACTAGCTGCCGAGCTAGGGTATAGCAAAGTGTCTGAAGAGAAGCGAGATGTTGCTTTAAAAATACGTGACTACGTAGTGGGCGGTGGTTTTATGTTTGCAATGTGTAGCGCGACAGATAGTTTTGATATTGCACTAGCTGCAGAGGGTGTAGATATTTGTGAGCCTATGTTTGACGGAGATCCTAGTGATCCTAGTTATAGCTCAAAGATTGATTTTAAAAAGACCTTTGCTTTTAAGAATTTCACCCTAGAGCGATCGCCTACTATGTATGAGTTCTCATCTATAGATATGACTCGTAAACGTAAGATACCTTTTAGTACAGATTATTTTACGCTCAAAGATTATAGCGCAAAGTGGGACCCTATCCCTACAATGTTATGCCAGAACCATACGGCACTAGTTAAAGGATTTATGGGGCAAACTACGAGTTATGACTCAGAGGTTATAAAATCTAATGTGCTCGTGATGGGCGAAAATCTTACTAATGGTGAGGCACGCTACATACACGGTATAAAAGGTAAGGGCTTCTTTACATTTTATGGAGGGCACGACCCAGAAGATTACCGTCACCGCGTGGGAGACCCAAAAACAGAGCTTGAGCTTCATCCTAACTCACCTGGGTATCGTCTTATACTTAATAATGTATTGTTTCCTGCGGCTCGTAAGAAAAAACAAAAAACCTGATTACGTTGTTACGCCTAGTCTACATACTGTGTGCTGTTGCACTTATGGCTACTGCAGATGCTCCAGAGCGATTTGCGTGGAGTGAGACACGTGCCTTGCAGTGGTCAGATTTTAAAGGATCACCGGGTACGCTAGATGGCTGGGCAGCTAGTTCTAGTACGGGTATGAGTCAGGGGTATGCTTCAAATAGTCAAGGCTTTTTAGATAAAAATAGCATTACCGTAACCGCACATTTTTATCCAGAATACTCGTGGGTGCGACATAAAGAAAAAACAAAACACCTGCTCGCACACGAGCAAACACATTTTGATATTACAGAGGTCTATGCTCGTAAACTTCAGGCACGCATTGCTGCCTATAACTTTACAGAAAACGGCCTAGAAGAAATTAAAGCTATTTACCAAGAAGTAGAGCAAGAGCGCATTGCTACCCAAAAGTTATTTGACAAAGAGTCTAACCACTCTATAGATCATATGAAAGAAGTACAATGGGAGCTTAGAGTAGCTAGATGGCTCGATGGCAACTTTGAAGAATAGAGTACTAAATACTCATTCTAACGCATAAAAAAACTGGATTCTCAATTTTTGAGAATCCAGTTTTCTGTTTCTTAGCCTAAAGCCTAAAGCCTAAAGCCTAAAGCCTAAAGCCTAAAGCCTAAAGCCTAAAGCCTAAAGCCTAAAGCCTAAAGCCTAAAGCCTAAAGCCTAAAGCCTAAAGCCTAAAGCCTAAAGCCTGTTTTTAGTTGTAAAAAGGTACTTCTACGCGTGCATTACCCCACGCCATATGTAAGTGAGCACCTTTATCTTCTGGAGTAAACTCCATACCAAAATACTCTATAGACTCATCTTCCATAGTAACTGGTACAGTGATACGTGCTACATCATTTTCTGGTTTGTAAAAGTAAGACCCCCATACATTAAGGTCTGAGCTTAAGATTACCGTCCACTCATTACCATTAGGCATTGCATACATTGTGTATGTTCCAGCTTTTACCGGTGTCGTACCTAGTTTCATATCCTTATATAATGTCACCTCTACAGCTTCATTTGCTCCTAGTCTCCATACTTTTCCTTCTGGAGCAAGTTTAGAAAGCTCACGTCCTTTAAGTTGTGGTCTACTGTAAGTTACTTTAATATCTTTATTTGCTTCTTTATAACTTGTAGGGAAAGCCGCTTGGTCCATAGGACTCTTGTCTACTTTAAAATCTTGAGCATTAAGTGATGGTGCTGCAACAAAGGCAAGAGCAACCATCGCAGTCATAAGTACATTTTTCATAGTTAATTAATTTTTGTGTTAAAAGCCCTATAAGGCCTTGGGTTATACTGTAAAGTTAAGATGTAAGTCGGCAATATTTATTAAAACTTTCAAAATGTTTTTAAAGTACGCTTTCGCGAAAGCGTATACCTATACATTTACATACTTACATCACATATAGTTACAATTTGTAACCATAAGTGATGTTTGTGTTTTATTAATGAAAGTATAAGTGCATCTTTGACTTATCAATAACAAATAAAACAAGTATTATGTGTGGAATTGTATGCGCCTTTGATCTAAAGGAGAAAGCCGAAGATTTACGCCCCCAATTATTAGAAATGTCTAAAAAAATTCGTCATAGAGGACCGGATTGGAATGGAGTTTTTAATAATGATAATGCGATAATGACTCACGAGCGTCTCTCTATAGTAGATCCCGCTTCTGGAAAGCAGCCTTTGTTTTCAAAAGATAAAAGCCTTGTGCTTGCGGCAAATGGGGAGATATACAATCACAAAGAGCTGCGTGAGCAACTTACGGGTGACTATGAGTTTCAAACAGCATCAGACTGTGAGATTATACTCGCGCTTTATAAAGAGCACGGTCACGATTTTTGTGATATGCTCAACGGTATTTTTGGGTTTGCACTCTATGATGTAGAAAAAGATGAGTACTTCGTAGCTCGTGATCATATGGGTATCATCCCTTTATATATGGGATGGGATCAACACGGTACTTTTTATGTAGCCTCAGAGCTTAAAGCACTAGAAGGTGTATGTTCAAAAATAGAATTATTTCCTCCGGGACACTATTATTCTAGTACAACGGGAGAGCTTACTCGCTGGTACACCCGTGACTGGATGGAGTATGATAATGTAAAAGATAATGAGTCTAGTATAGAAGAGCTACACGACGCCCTGGCAGCCTCTGTAAAGCGCCAGCTTATGAGTGATGTACCTTATGGGGTATTACTCTCTGGAGGTCTAGACTCCTCTATTACTAGTGCCGTGGCAAAGCTATACTCTGAGAAGCGTATAGAGTCTGGTGATAAAACCGGAGCGTGGTGGCCACAGTTACACTCTTTTAGTATAGGGCTCAAGGGGTCCCCCGACCTTGCGGCTGCTCAAGTAGTGGCAGACCATATAGGCACTGTACATCACCCTATAGAGTTTACCATACAAGAAGGGCTAGATGCCATAAAAGATGTAATCTATCACCTCGAGACCTATGATATTACTACCATAAGAGCCAGCACCCCTATGTACCTTATGGCAAGAGTCATCAAGTCTATGGGAGTAAAAATGGTACTCTCTGGTGAGGGTGCAGATGAGATTTTTGGCGGGTACTTATACTTTCACAAAGCACCTACGGCAAAAGATTTTCACGAGGAGACCGTACGTAAACTAGACAAGTTACATATGTATGACTGCCTTCGTGCAAACAAGTCACTTGCTGCCTGGGGTATAGAAGGACGTGTACCCTTTTTAGACAAAGAATTTATGGATGTGGCGATGCGCCTCAACCCAGTAGATAAGATGATTACCAAAGAACGCCGCAGTATGGAAAAATGGATTTTACGTAAGGCGTTTGAAAAATACTTGCCAGAAAGTGTAGCCTGGAGACAGAAAGAACAATTTTCTGACGGTGTAGGCTACTCTTGGATAGACACACTTAAGGATGTGGTAGATCAAGCGGTAAGTGCTACCCAAATGGAAAACGCACACCACCGTTTCCCAACGCATACACCACAAAACAAAGAAGAGTTTTACTACCGCAGTATTTTTGAAGAGCACTTCCCAAGTGATGCTGCAGCGCTTTGTGTACCATCTGTACCTAGTGTGGCGTGTAGTACACCTATCGCACTAGAGTGGGATGAAGCATTTAAAAATATGAACGACCCATCGGGTAGGGCAGTAGCCTTTGTGCACGATGATGCCTATTAAGACTTTTGTTTTATTAGTTTAATTGTAAAGAACCCACTTGTAATGAGTGGGTTTTTTTATGCTTTCGCGAAAGCGGACTCATACCCATAAAATAAAAAAGCCTTAGTAGGGACTAAGGCTTTGAAATCATTAAGAGGGGGAGCGGTATTTATACGGTCTCGGCTTTCCAAGCAAATTTTTGGAAAGGCTCATCTACTGGCGTATTTGCGATGTGGTTTGTGTAGTTACTTATCACCTTTTGAGAAAGACCCAAAATGATATCTAGTACTTGTCTCTCACCATATCCTGCAGCATAAAATGTATCAAGATCTTCTTGAGTTACATTACCACGGTTACGAGTTACTGTAAGTGTGAAGTTACGTAGTGCCTCAAGCTTCTCAGACGGTAAGGTAGTCTTGTTGCGTAGGGCATCTGTGATGGCAGCGTCTACCTTCCTCATATGTGCAATCCCTGTGTGTGCTGGCACACAGTAGTGACACTCGTGCTCTACATTAATAGTTTGCCATACCACGGTAAGCTCATCATTATTAAAAGAAGACTCACCAAATAATTTGTGAAGTGTCTGGTAAGCCTCTAGTAGTTGAGGTGACTCAGCGAGTACGCCGTGTAGGCCTGGTACCATTCCAAAAGCTTTAAGAGATCCCTCCAGTAAAGGTTTACTTTCTTGTGGTGCAGAGTCAATGTCGTGAATTTTTAAAGTAGTCATAATTTTTCTTTTTTCTAGTTATTGTTAATTATATCTAAACAATCGTTTAGTTTTAGGTTAAAAAAAACCGTTACTGGTTTTTAAATATGTTTTCTATATAATGTGATAATTGTTCTTGTGTAAACATCCTTGTGGCAGATGAGAGTCCAAACATTGCGATAAGCAAGTAATCTGCCTGGGCTGCAATTTCTTGCGGCGTCTTAGTGCCATCTTGTGCAATGATGCTTGCAAATATGGTTTTAATCTCACCGGTAAAACTCGCTAGTGCATCCTTAATACCTTGGTCTGCATCTGGGCCTATCTCGTTTGCCGTATTTGTCACTAGGCATCCTTTACCGTACTCGGTCTCTTTGGTAAAAGCTATAAAGTTGTAAAAGTATTCCTTTATACCTGCTACACCTTTTTGTGTTGCCTTGAGCTCCTTTACAAGCGTGTACAGCTTCTTTTTATAACAAGCAATGCTCTCTAAAAAAACACCGTTCTTACTGCCAAAGCTTGAGTAAATAGAAAATTTATTAATCCCCATTTCCTTTTCAAGCATTTGCATAGAGGTACCTTCATAGCCGTTACGCCAAAAAAGGTTCATCGCTTTCTCGATCACCAGGTCTTCTCTATATGCTTTTTTTCTTGCCATACGTGTATTACGGCACAAAACTAACCACTCGGTTAGTTATTGTCAAGTTTTTAACGTTTATTTAGTTTTTGGTGTCTAGAAGTGGTGTGCTAGTCTTGTAAGATCACTAGCGTTATCTAGCTTGTAAAAATGGGGTGCTTGCCACTTTTGTGTAGCAATGGCTTGCTTGCTCGTAGGTGTGTCCCAAGGAGGGTAGACTCTAAAACCGCGCTTACCTTCTTTGTGCGCTGTGCTTACCATCGCCTTGTCACGCAATAGGTCTTTTGTAAAAAGAAAGACGCCGCTCTCGGTATCACTATTTGCATAGATGATATAGCTGTCAAAATGGTCATCTATATGAAAAGGAGCGATGGGTGCTGTGCCCTCTCTTTTCCAAAAGGTTACAAACTGCCCTACTTTTTTGGGTGTTTGCTTTGCCTTTCTGTAGATGAAGTTCTTTTGCCCAACTATAAAGCTGCAACCCTCATACACGTTACTCTCTGCATCTTCTGTATACTGAGACAGCATTAAATGATGCGGAGCAAAAAACCGGTCTATAAGTGTGCAGAGGGATGGATGCATTTATCAGTTAGTTAGCTTGTAGCTGTTTTTATGGTCTGGGTAAATGTAGCAGGTGACACTACTATATCTACTTTTCTTTACGGCTCGATGCCTTCTATCTTCTCAATGGTTTCTTTAAAGAGCCCAAGTAAAAACTGTAGTTTTTGTGCATCTCCAGAGGCGCTGAAGGTTTTATCTTCAATCTTTACACTATACCAGTCGTTTTTATTTTTCTCGTTAAGTATTTGTGGGATAGCTAGTGTAGCCAGTGAGGTGTTAGATACATCTATCTCTACTTCCCAACCGGGGTTATCTGTGGTGTTTATTTGTATGGCTTCGCCTTGCTCCCAGGTGCCGTCACAGTTGTTTAAAAACCACTGTTGTATCCAGTCTAGTATGGTATCATTCATAAGGTGTGTTTTATAAGGTCTTTGCAATGTGTTTGAGTAAAAACGTCTCGCGCTCTATACTCATCCCTTTTTTTGAACTCGTTGCTATGGTATGCTCATTATGAGCAATGGCCTCTTGTATGGGGATCCATACGGCTTTCATCCCGTTGCTCGTCTCATAACGCTCTAGGCTCGCAGTACCCAGTTCTTTATGTACCTCACAGGTGTAGCAGTAAGAGATGATATGCTGTATATCGTGCGTGGGTTTATACCACGGTCTATACTCCTCATAGATACCGAAGGGTGTGATGTTTGTAATACCTAGCGCTCCCGTCTCCTCACGCAGCTCGCGTAGCATCCCTGTGATGTGGTCTTCACCCTCATCAAGACCACCGCCAGGCAGGCTGTAATCTTCATAACGCGCGGTATACATAAGCAGTATGTGATCATCTTGCATCGGGATGCTCCTTGTGGTAAGCCGCTTGATGATAGACTTGCCTTCTAGGCTTGTGATATCTGGGTGATAATGTGTCTTTAAGTGTTGCATTGCGGTAGCGTAAGTAGCACGCAAAAATACCTACTTATTTCGCTTTTTGCGGCTATAAAGGTCGTAAAGTATGCAGTACTATGATTACGCTTTCGCGAAAACAAAAAACCACCTGTTCCTTTGGAGTGGGTGGTTTTTTTAGGTTGTTGAGTTTATTTTGAGTTCAATTTTTTTGGACAGTTGCTTTGTGCCGAATATTTGCTAGCGTTGGCAAGATAGACTCATTTGCAATTTTTGGATTATTGATAGTTGTTGCCCTATGCAAATGTATATGGCTTTGAGCATTAAATTATTTCTTTAGATACTCTATCATCTCTGAAATTAATTTATGAAAATTCTGAAGTGTTTTTGTTTTTTCCTTAATATCCATATCTAAAATATGCTTGACTACTTTTTCTTTAGCAGATAATTTGAATGTTTTTAGGTAAATTAATTCATCTTCACTTAATCCGATTCGATTAATATAATCTTTTAAAGTCTCTTCCCATTTATTCCAGCTTTTTGGGTCTTTTAATAACTCATCCATCTTATTACGTTCCTCTAACCAATCTTTTGTTTCGGCATATTTCCATAACTCGGGAGGGTATAATTCTTCTAAAGTTATGGGGATAATCAATCCTTTCTGGAAAATTGGAATTGTATTTTTTGCGTAATCTGGTCTTAGTTTGAATATTTTAAAAGAGCTTGCACCAGCGCTATCAGGTTTGACTACCCTATTAATTTCAGTAATTGCGTTAATACCCGCTTGGTCACCATCAAGTAATCCAATTGATTTAATTAATTTTCCATCATAATCTTTATTTAATGAATTTGCCCAAACAACTATCTGATTAGCAACCCAACTTGCACCAGCACTTCTTTGGGATTTAATTTCTACTTCATTAATGAACTCAGGTTTAAAAAGTTGAATAGCTTCCTTTATTATAATTGCATCTGATGGCCCTTCAACTATTATGGTTGTTTTTTTTTCTTTATATAAATCACTAGTGAAACGAATACTTCTTTCTGTGTGTTCAATTATTTCTGTCAGGTCAGTAATCCATTTAGAATCATTGAAAAATAATAATTTCCATATAGAAGAAAAATTACTTTTATACTCTTCAAATTGAGTGATTCCTACAATAATTGTAGGTGTTTTTAGAGTATTATTCCGAGTGATTTCTCTTAATAATAATTCGCCGCCATTAGGCACTGGTTCTTGATTTGGTCTTATTGGCAACAATAAATCTAAAATAAGTAAGTCATATTTTATTTGTTTTAGCTGTATTTGTGCGCTAACACTATCTATAACTGTGTCAATATTGAACTTTTCAGAAACAGCTTTTATAACATTTACAATTTTTGCAATTTTATCATTGTTATCATCTACAATTAGGATATTCATACTTTTGTCATATAGGATTTAATAAGCAAATCTAATTCAGTTTTCCAATTGTCTTCTCTAGTGTTGTAGTATGCAACACCTTTGTATAGAGATGGGAATTCTTCAGAAAGCAACTTATTTAGGTGTTGTAAGGTTACGGATGTATCACTTTCTCCAAAATCATCAAACATTGTAATTAGAACAGTGTCAATAGGTTTTTTTTTGCGAGTAATCTCTTTTAATATTTTATATCCACCAAATTTTTCAAAATTACCTCCAGATTCATTTATGCTTTTATCCCAGGTAGGAATACTCATATCAAGAAGTAATAAATCGTATTTAACTTTTATAAGTTCTCTTAAACCACTTTGATATGATTCTTTTATTACAAGACTTGAATAATTGTAGAAAGTTAAAAGAAATTCTTTGACATCTTCTATCTTCTTTTTATCATCTTCAATTAATAGTATTTTCATTATATTTTTCTGTTTCGTATATCCTGATTTCCAAACTTATTGAGATATTTAGATTATTTTTCTTTATTTCGTAATCAAAAGCGCAATTTTTCATTTGCATATCTACAGCTAATATTCGTCTGATTTTATCAAATCCACTACCGCCTTCAATGTTTATTTTTGAGTAATCATCTCGATTCTCCTCCCAATTTGTTTTAACCTCTTTTAAAGCTGTTTCAATTTTGTCTATTATTTTGGAATCAAAATCATTAGAAATAGAAATTTTCAAAATTTTATCATCGATTATTTTAGAGTTAATTGCAACATTTCTTTTTGACTTAACTAAACCAGAATGCTTTATAATATTATCCAACAATATTCTAATTATGTAAATAAGATTAGTTGTGCCACTTGCAAATGGTAAATTAGTTTCTTCTTTTATATTTGCAATTATATTTTCATTCGGATAAATTGTATTTGTAATTTCAAGTGAAGTTTGAATAATTGTTTGAACATCTAATACTAAATCGGAAGATGGGTTTGAAATATTGAACCATTCAGATATATTTTCTAGTTCATTGATAATATCTGTTTGGCATTTAGAAATAGAACTTGTAATGTCAATAAAGGATTCTTCCTTTATTATAGTTCTTATTTTTTTATCAAAAGAGTTAATAAGTTTAATGTATTCGTCTTTAATGTCATTTTTTAATATTTCTCGTATCTCTCTTAATTTAATTTCTATTATAGCTTCTAGGTACTCAAAAACAAAGTTTAAAAAGGAGGTGTGTGTATTAATTGAATTTTTTGATTCTTGAAATAAATATGCTAGAGTTTTGTTTTCAAGACTGAAATCAAAGAATGCATTTTTTCTTTGATTATTTTTTTCAGTTTTTATTTGAATCAATTCTCGAATAATATATTCTGTAAAATTGTCTATTTGCTTAGAGAACTCTTTTATTTCATTTTGGATTTCACTTTTTTTATCATTTAAAGTGTGTGGAGTTTTATTTAACCAAAATTCATTTTGAATATATATATCGTTTTTTTTTTGTGATACTAAATAATAAGACTCAAAAACACTTCTGATATGGTTTAGGAAAGTTCCGTGCCTTATTCTGGTACTTAAGTAACCATCCAATCCAAAATCTTTACTTAAAATAAATTTGTCTCTTAAATCTATAAACATAGTCTTAAATGAGATAAAAGCAGGGTCGTTTATGTTGACTATTTTATCTCTCATAGATTTATCTTCTAAGGTGCTAAAGTAATCGTTAAGCATTTTTGAAGTTAAGTCTAAAGATTTAATATTATGATTGTTTGAGAAAACAACTAATTCTTTGAATCTCAAAAAGTTGTCCTTTATTTTGTTCTCTTCTTTATTTTTTATTTGTTGCGTGTTAATTGTAATTCTTCCTTTATTTACTTCTCTTATTGCTTTTCGAATTTTAGTTTTTTGAGTTATTTCTGTAATCTCCTTGATGTATTCTGTTTCATTATTTGTATCAATAGATAATAAGTGTTTTAATATTTCGATTCTTTCATTTTCAATATCATCTGTTCCTTCAAAGTATAAAGAATGATGCATAATGTCTATATTACAAACTTCTTTTAAAAAGAATACTAATTTGCTCTCTTTTATTTTAGACGAGAATAATTGAATTGGCCTTTCTATATTCTTGCTTTCAAGAAATTCATCATATTTTACATACTGCTCATATATATCTGGCGTTGAAATAAAAAAGAAAATAGGTAAATCAATTGTATCTATTTGTGTGTTATGATCTTTTAAAATACCTAAAAGACTATCGTTACTTAATCCATTAACTAAGTTTTTGTTTTCAAAAAAGCTATCCACATATAGAGTTAAAGCTTTTTCAGTTTCCTTTTTCGAGATGTAAATATTAAAAAGCATTTCAATTATTTCTTTTTTAGTAATAATTGAATGTTGATTTGAATTTATTATTTTTTCTAAATTGTCTAGGGCCAAATGGTTGTCATTTGAATTTAATAAAGCTTTTACATAATAAAGTTCTTTTTTTGCCTTAGAAATATTCTTTAATTCAGCTATATTATTGTAGTTTCCTTGGCTAATAGCTATATTTATTTGGGCAGAAATATTATCAATTCTTTTAAAATCTGAGATTGTTTTATTAATAATACTTAAATCTAATTTTGAAATATTGTTTAATATCTTAGGATTACTGAACTTAGAATTAAGCACATAATGTAATTGATGTATATTGTTTACATTATTAAGATTAGCTTCTCTACTAATCACACCAAAAAGCTGTTTGCCAAAATTAAAAGAAAAGTACTTTAATGATATTTTTAAAATATCCTCTATTGAAGAGTTAAATTCATTATTTACAGAGAAAATATTGTGAAGCTTTAATAGTATTTCATTAATATTTTGAGATATATTTAAAGGTTGAAATTCTAATTTTTCTTCAATTATTGATTTAACGTAAATAACGTATAACTCAACAATTGATGGATGCTTCTTTAAAAGATTAGTAGTGTCTTTTATACATTTTAAATATTCACCTTTGCTATAACAGTCTACAATACTAATATTTTGGTTACTTAAAGGTAGTTGAGTGTATTCCTCAGAAAGCAAGTTCATTAGTTGTTTAATCCTTATGTCTTTTGATATTTTTTTTGATAAGTCTTTTGCTACTGAAAGTAAGAAATCATTTTGCCCCAAGGGTACAAGCTCTATTAATATATCCATTAATAAATTGTACCTATCAATTATAGAGGAAACACTTTCTATGTTAATTAAAAACGAAAAATTTTGAAAACCCGTGTATCCTGGGTATATTATTTTAAAGCATAAATATTCTTGTAATAATTCATTAGTGCCTTCAATAATACTTTCAAAGTTGTTCTTATATCTAACATAGGAAAATTTGTTTTCTGCTTTTTTACTACTCTGTTCAATCAAAAATTGAGAAAGTGGATCTTTGGTGTTTTTTAAATAGTCATCTAATAGCAACCAGTTACTTTCAGTTCCTAATTTTTCTTCAGTTAATAGTAACCTATTTTCTGCACCCCAGATTGAAAAGCATATTTCTTTTTCAATCTTATTCAATACTTCTTCAGATTTATCATATTGATTTAATAAAAATGAATTTTCATACTCTTCTTTTAATTCAACATATTTATTTATTAACTCTGAATTCTCAAGTATAGAATCAACTAACCAAGCAATTTCAGTTTGTATATTTCCTGAATGCGGTACAATATTGTTTTTCCTTAAATCAGAAAGTGATTTTGGCAGAGGCGTAGAACTTAGAGCATATCTGCCAAAAGGATGTTGTTTAATTCCTTTTATGTTTTTTTTGAATTCATTGTAGTTTGAATCCATTTTTAATTTAGCTAGAAAATGTTGTTTATTCGTCTTTGGATGGAATAGTGTTTTTTTTATTTCAGTGTTATTCATTTTCTATCAATTGGGAATGTACGTTAGTAAAAACAGCTCTTTTATTTTTTTAAGTGTAGGCTCTTTATGGCTGGAAAAATATATATGCTGTTTGTGCGGTTGGTTATTTTAGTTTAATAAGTTGTATCTCGTTTTTGGTTGCATAACGCAACTATCCAAACAGCTACGCTACAGCCCTCTAAAATACACTACTGCTGTCATACTTCTTTACGGTTTTCCTTATTCTATGCACATTTTTATAAACATTTTCTTACAAAAAGGGTTGTAGGGCGTGAGTGGCAGCTTTCGCGAAAGCGTCATTATAAGTTGTTGTTACATAAAATTGTACGCTCTTCTTGGGTCTACCGTTTTGCTAATAAAACGTTAAAAAGGTTTTCTTAACTTCGTCGTGTCAATGGTGACAAGAATAAAAGAAGTTTGACATTTGGAAAATTCTCGAGACACCTTAAACCTACTGGGGTTTAAACTATTAATAGTTCTGTACTGTATAATAAGTATCATCCCTCGTTTTGAAGCGATAGACCCTATAGGATCTCAGTGGTTCTACTTCGGGGTTATTAACCTTTTAGGTCTTATATTTTTTTATAACAACCGTACGCTAGGGGTACTGCGCACTTTTTCTCGTGTTGCCTTTTGGTTTTTTGGCATCTACCTGGTCTTCTTTGTTGCCTGCTTGGTATCCATTTTTGGGAGTTTAAATATCTCTGAGGGAGTAAAAGATATTGCCCGCGTGGGTATCACACTGGTAGGAGTCTTTAATCTCTATCTTATTTTTAAGGTCGCGCCGCATCGTTTATTTGCGTTTTTGGTCAAAACATTACACGTCATTGTGTTTGTTATTGGGGTTCAGATTATATTTCATTTTATTGATAACTGGAGTGTCCCACGTACCGTACCGCTACTTAAAGAAACGGAGTTGCTCTTTGGGAGTCGTAATGTGACAGCTGCGTTTCTTTCTATTACTTTACCTTTTATTATTTCTGGAGTTTTAAAACACGCAGGGCGCTGGAGAGTGATGTCATTGCTTACGCTCTTTGTAAGTTTTACAGCATTATTTTATGTGGGAGCACGTGCCGCAGTTTTAAGTGCTACGGTTATATTCTCTTTATTTATCATTTATTTTATCATTGATGGGGTGCGCTCTGGTGCTCTGGCACAAAGACTTAAATACCCGCTCCTGCCTATCATAGGTATACTTATAGCCGGCTTCTTACTAGTAACCAACTCTAACAGACTAGATAGAAGTAAGGCCAATAGCTATAAAAATATATTGACCACATCTTATCGTGCAAACAGCGGAGCAGCTGTCACAGTAAAGCCCACACAATCTGTTACTAGTACCAAGTCTTCTGGACGTCTCCTATACTATAAAATGGCTATGGACGACTTTAAGAGGAGTCCACTAGTAGGTATTGGATTAGGAAACTGGAAGCTAGGTAATAAAGATGCGTATTATAGCCAGTCTAATACAGATCGATTTTTATATCCGCTACGAGTGCATAATGACTTTTTACAGATACTGGCAGAGGCGGGCATCTTAGGTTTTATACCTTATGTCTTGTTATTTATTATGTTATCTGGCGGTATATTATTGCTCTTCTTTAAAAATCAAGATTCAGAAAAAAGATGGACCTTTCTTATGCTTGCCTTAGCCCTTATTGCTTACGGGCTTGATGCTTCTATAAATTTCCCATTAGAGCGTACGCCTATCCAAGGTTTATTTGCCATACTAGCGGCACTTATCATCTCACTTATGGAAACCGAAGGTGTGAAGGTGAAGAGCCAAAACGAGAAGACAAAACTCGCTTTACCACTCGTACCGGTACTGATAGGTCTAGGAATTGTAGGGCTGGTAGCAGCTGTGATCTCGTATGCCAAGTATGACTCGTATGTAAACCAAAATTATATCGTAGCAGATACTGGATCTCAAAACTTAATGACGGCAGACTATGTCTACTCATACGGGCAAGCTAGGGGGAGAATAGATGGCTTTTTTGAAATAAGTGGTGCAGGTAGACCTAATGAGCACGTGATGGCTATGTATGCAATGAGCGAGGGTAATAATAAACTGGCGTTGCAACACCTAGACAAATCGATTGCTATTGCTCCTAACCAGTATGAGTCTAAAATGCTTAAGGCGATTATATTTGGCCAGCGTCAAAAAAATCTTGATAGCGCTATCTATTATGCAAAGCAGGGATTTGAAAAATACCCAGCCATAAAGAATAACTACGTCATCTTGCTTAATGCCTACCGTGAGAAGGGAGATACCGTAAATTATTTTAAAACATACGACGCTCGACTAGAACGTTTTCCAAATGACGTACAGCAATGGAAAGCAAAAGCTTCTCGCGTGTTTGAATTCTATAAGGATACAGACCGTGCCGCTGCAATAGTAGATCAAGCTATAAAGATCAACCCTAGTGATAGCAGCCTAGTTTTGTTTAGAGAAAAATTCACCAGCCGCAAGAATGAGGGATCTATACGTGCTTGGTATAAAAAAGGGTTTGACTTTATTAATGAGAAAAAATATCCAGAGGCTAAAAGAGAGTTCTTAAAAATACTCGCAGTGACCCCATCTAATAATCCCACACTACTTAACTTAGGTATTATAGAGGTTAAGATGAAACAGTATGAAGATGCCGTAGCGCATCTCACAAAAGTGATAGATGCAAAAGCGTTTAAAGACGGAAGACCAGAATATAATAGGGCAGTGGCCTATGAACGCCTAGGTAACAGTGAGCGAGCAAAACGCGACTATAGAGTAAGTAAGAAAAAGGGATATAAACTCGCTCAAAACCTCCCCAAAAGTAAACTGGAGTAGGAGCGCTTAAACTTTTAAAAGACCGCTTTCGCGAAAGCGTACTTATAATAAAAAAACGGCTGCCCAGTAAAGGGTGGCCTTTTTTATGATTTTAGGGCTTAAGGCTTGCGCTGAGCTTCGCTGAGGTAAGTCTTGTTTTTTAACTCAGTACTTTGTCGTAAAACAGTTGTTTATTTAATTTTCAACTTTAGTGCATCGAAAGAATCGGCTTCAATACCAATTAGACCATATTTTGTTTCACCATTTTTAATGATAGTACCGTTTACGTTATATTCTAATAATTCTTCCTTGAATTTCTTATTTGCAGAACTCGCTGCAATCATATTACCACCTGCAAGACCTGGGCCTAATATTAACCCTATAGGTGTTGAGCTTGTTTCTTCTTGAAACCCGTTTGAGTTTGTGTCTGTGGTGTATAAATTAACAGGGGTTAGAAGTAAATACCACAAATAAGATGCTGGACTTTGTTTAAGTGTTTTAAAAGCTTTTTCGTTTTCCATCACATAAACTTCTGTACCATTCTCGTAAGTTAACTTTGCATCTCTTCCGAACATTACAGCTTTACCCGAATTATTAGTTATTTTAATGGCAACTAGTTTTACTCCTTTTTTCTCTTCCTTTTTTGCATATTTTTTGTGAAGTAAATCATACTTGTATTCGAGTTTTACATTGTCCGATTCATTTGTTGAGATATAGTTTATAGTTTCAGGCTCAATCATTTTGTAGCCAGATGCACAACTCGTAAAAGAAGCTATTGTAATAAGTAAAAGGGTAATTTTAATAATTCTCATTTGTTTGATTTTAAGATTGATTTTTATGTTAAGTCTTTATGTAGCTAGGTTATAAGCTGTTTTATTCGGTGGTTGTGTTCGGTTTATGTGCAATTTTAAAATTGCAAGAATTAGCAATAAAACACATTTTATTCGCTTCTTCGTGCAATTGATTTGCTTTTTCAACCATATTTCCGTCAGTTATTTTCACTTTTGGGTTAAGAGTAACCTCAGTAAATTTTCCACTTCCATCTTTAGTCTCCTCCATAATACCTGTGGCATTGTCCAAGTATTCAGTCACTACAATTTTGTGTACTGAACATAAATGTAAATACCAAAGCATATGACAAGCTGACAAGGAGGATAAAAATAGGTCTTCTGGATTATATTTTGTTTTATCTCCTAAAAATGAAGGATCAGATGAGCCATTTATCATATCATATTTTCCGTTAGATATGATTTTATGATTTCTGTTATAAGACTTGTAATTCAGAGTTCCATTTCCTTCGTTTCCTGTCCATTCCACTTTTATTTTGTAATTGTGTTTTTTCATTCTTATTTTAAATTTCTATCGATTTTCTTAAATGGGCTACAATGGTCTCGTATATGACACGCTTGTTATAAAAAGACGTTAATTTTTCAGATTAATACAGAGCCAGATTTTTATGTTTTGTTTTTAATTTTTCAATTCTAAAAGCAACTTTTAAATAGGCTTGTTTTTTAACTCAGTTCTTTGATAGTCAACGTATTTTTTACTTTTCAAATGGTCTTTTATCTGAAGTGTTCATTTTATATTGTTCCAAAGCCTCTTCTAGAGTAAGATCTGTTGGCATATTTTCAACGGATGTCATAACTGATGTAAATATGAACGGTATGTTGCTTCTTGAATTAAAATCAGATTTTGTTGCAATGTCATCTAATTGATCAGCATTCCATTTTTTTCTTATTCTATTGGCACTCTCATATTTTTCTTTATTCAAATTTGGAAGCCATATTTTGTTATTTAGAGAATCTGGCAACAAGTGATGTCTATATTGCCAAGTCGAGTAAACCTCAAAATTCCCTTTATCTTTATCATTTTGGAAATGTAGGTAAGCGATTGCCTGTTCAGGATCAAATCGTCCCTCATTTACTGCCTTGCAAAGAATTGGTTCAAGATCAATTATATTTTTATTGCTGCTTCTTTTTTGAGATGTATGAACTAAAACCACATCGTGATTTTGCCCTCTTAAAGATTTTCTAAAACCGAGCTCCATCTGAGAAGGAAAGCCAACAGAATCTGCTATTGAAAGTATCCTGTTCATATTAATCACTCGATTAGCTTGAATAGTGTCATTATGAGTATCATACATAGGTCTGAATAATTGATCTCTTTCATAAATTGACTTGAATTCGTTTCTTAATCTTGAATCATATTCAATGGTTCTTTGCTCTATAAAAGAATTCCAAAGGTTTTCATCTATATAGGTGCTGACAAAAATTGACTTTAGCAATTCTAAATCATCAGAATTATTTATAAGTAGTTGAAGATTTAAATTTCTTTCATCTAGATTATTAGCGAGTTGATTTGAAAGTGCGGCATTATAAACATCTGCACCAAAAGGTTTTTTGATTTCTCTAAATGCCAATGAGTAATTTCTGGATGCTCTATCGAAATCACCATTACAAATTGCAATTTCAGCTTTATTAGTTAGCGTGTAATATGCAGTAATTGCTTCATTATTGTAGTTGCATTTTGTTAATTCTGTGATGGCAGAACTATCAGACTTACTATTGGTCTCATTACGGTTTTTACAACTTATTTGAATTGTCAGAATAATTATAATGATTGTTATTCTCATTCTTTAAGTTTTATGGTGACGGTCTTGTATATGAAAAGAAGCGATAACTATTCGGATTAAGCACAAGCCAGATTTTTAAATTTTACTATTCATCCTTTTTATTTGAAATGTCGTCAAATTTAAAAATTTGGCGACATTTCAAATATGCATTTACTTTGTTTAGTCAAATAACCAGCTATAAACCATTTACGTTGTTGTTAGCTGGCTGTTACTCGAACATATCGTATTGTTGATTTAAACTGCTATCTAATGGAATTAATTCCAAAAACCTTATTCTTGGTCGTTTCTCTATGTAAACTCCTTTTTTGTCTTGTCTGTCAATAAACCCTTTAATAGTACAATTAGTAAATAATTTTGTTTTTTCTTTACTTATGTTTCCTTGTTCTGGATAACAAGTCAAAATATGACCAGAATATTGAAACCCGATTGTATTTGAATTTTCGTTTCCTCTTGTCACGTGACCGTCAATCTCAACATACATTCCGTGTTCAAATTCAGGGAATAGAATTTCTTCTTCTTCATCTTTGGCATAAAAAATATCTTTGTTGGCATAGCTTATTGTTGCCTCTGTTGTATCGTCAGCGTCATTTTTTTCGTCATCTGCAAAATCTATCGATAGTTCTCTTTCAGGTTCAATTGGTTTGGCAAGTTTAGAAAATATTGAAGGTGGCAGTTGGGTGAACAATTCAAGATACATTTTAGGCACAAACAAAATTTCTCCATTTTCATTCATTACTCCAATAAATTGTATTCCATTCTTTTCTTTGAACTTTACATTATCAAAACTTTTTTTTCTCGTAGTTCCAAGATGTTTGGCAAGTTGAATACACCATTTAATTGATTTAATTATCTTTTTGAAAACAGTTTTAAATCCAGCATCTTTAAAATCGGATTTAGCCATTTCTTTAAGTGCAGCTACAGTATATGTTGTAACTCCAGTTCCAAGAATTAGTTGAAGCCATTCGCCTATATTTTCGGGAATTAATGCTTCCCAACTACCTTTTCTGACACGTGCAGGTATTTCAAAATCAATTTTCGCTAATTCTGGGTCTTGCTGTGTTAAGAAGTATCTAAATAATTCATCTATTCCATTTAAAGCGTCGGCGGACTTTCTTAAATCTAAATAGCCATTCTCGACAGCTTCACCTGAATATTTAAAATATGCTAAATAATCTTCGTTCATAGGTTGGTTTGGTTAGCTTGCTCACAAAGGTCGTGTATATGGCTCGTAGCGTGCAAATTAGAAAATAATATTCGAGTTAAGCACAAGCCAGATTTTTAAATTTTACTATTTATCTTTTTATTGGAAACCGTCATATTTAAAAATCTGGCAACTTTCCAAATAAGCACTTAACTTAGATTAAGCAACGACTTAGCTATGAGATATATACGTTGTTCTACGCAGTTTTTTTCGCTCAATATAATGTTGGGTCGGTTATATAAATTTCTTTTCCGCCAAAACTTAAATCTCGATAAAAGACATATTTTGGGTCGATAAAATCAACTTTTATTTTTCTAAAGGCTTTCTTTAAAATCCGTCTGCATTTTTGGTAATCCTTGTCGAACATACGTTCCCAAAGTCCCATATCAACTTTCATACTTTTTAAGCGACCATTTTTATTAAAAGTCAGACGATAATCGTCAAAACAATCTAATTCCGCTGAATTTGGTATTAAGCGATTTAGTTCAAACTCCAAATAATGGTCAATTGTGTCTTTTACAGTTTTTAAATAATCTCTCATTGGCTTATTCTTTTCACGCCATTCAAGTTGTTTTTCGGATAACTTAAACATTGTTATCCAACCATCAATTATATAGGACGCACCTTTGGGTAATTCATTTGTGAAATTGTCAAATGAAGATTTAAGTTCTAAATCATTAGATAACATATCCTTTAGATTTTTAATGTCAACTACATAAGCGATACTATCATTTTGATTTTGTGCACAAGTGTAAGTTTGATTTGAAATTTTATCTGCTACTTTATATTTGAATTTTATAGCTCCGCAGTCCAGCCAGTTAAAATTCCATTTTGATACCAAACTATCAGTTGGGATTTCATTAGTTTTTTCTTTTAAAATATACTTTCCAAGTTTTGTTGCACTTGTATCTGCAATTTTTACTTTATTAAATACATAATTAATAGGTTCCGCATTGTAACCATATTCTGTTTTTACTTCTTTCGTTTCTTGTATGAAATTAATTATTTGACCAGAAAAGCTTAATTTATTTATGCTGTATAAATCAATTATTTGTCCAGATTTAATGTAACGGAAATGAAAATTATATTCCGAATTTTCCAGAGGTAAAAGGTCAAAGTAAAATTCAGCCTGATTAAATTCAGTTAGGTAAGCTGAACCAATCTCTTCATTTAAATTCTTTCGCATCAAACTATTTTGCGAGAATAAATTTAAACTCGTCAAAAGCAAAATGTTTAATATGTAGAATGTTGCTTGTTTCAAATTGCGTAGAACTAGCATATAACAGCAAGTTTACTATTTATGGCCCGTAAGCCCAGTAAAACTGTATGCCAGCTAGTTGTTTAAGTTTAATAAGTTGTATCTCTTTTTTAGTTGTATAAACGCAACTAAGTAAACAGCTACGCTACAGTGCTCTAAAATACAGTACTGCTATCATACTTCTTTACGGTTTTCCTTATTCTGTACACATTTTTATAAACATTTTCTTACAAAAGGGGGTGTAGGGTGTGCGTGGCAACTTTCGCGAAAGCGCACCACAAAAAAAAATCGGCTACCCAGTGAAGGATAACCGATTCTTTAAAAATCTATTAAATCGTTATAAGGTGCTTAGTCCTTTTTACGATCGTCACGTCTGTTATCGCGACCACCACGATTATCACGACCACCGCGGTTGCGATCGTTGTTTTCTCTGGGTGGGCGTGCTACATATCCTTCTGGCTTTTCCATAAGCGCCTTACGAGATACTTTCTCTTTACGAGTACGCTTGTCTATACCAAAGTATTTTACATCTAGCTCTTCACCCATAGAGAGTACGTCACTAGCGTTTTCTGTACGTTCCCAAGCGATCTCAGATACGTGTAGTAATACCTCGTTACCAGGAGCATCTAGATACTCTACTACGGCTCCAAAGTCTAGCATCTTGATTACCTTCACCTTGTATGTGTTACCCACAACTGGCTTAAAGGTAATAGAGTCTATCTTTGCAAGTACGGCGTCTATACCGGCTTGACCTGTACCTAGTATCTCTACAACACCTTCTTCTGTTACAGGGTCTTCGTTTATCACGATAGTGGTACCTGTCTCTTTCTGAAGTTCTTGTATTACTTTACCACCTGGGCCTATTAATGCACCTATGTACTCATTTGCAATACGTACACCTACCATCTTAGGAGCGTAGTCTTTTACGTCTTCACGTGGTGCTGCAATAGTATCTGTAAGTTTCTCAAGGATGTGTAAACGACCTGCACGTGCTTGTTGTAGTGCATTTACGAGTATCTCGTAAGAGAGTCCTTTTACTTTAATATCCATCTGGCAAGCCGTAATACCGTCTGCCGTACCGGTTACTTTAAAGTCCATATCTCCTAGGTGATCTTCATCTCCTAGTATGTCTGAAAGTACTGCATATTTACCAGTCTCTGCATCTGAGATAAGTCCCATTGCAATACCAGATACTGGCTTAGTCATCTGGATACCTGCATCCATCATTGCCATTGTACCTGCACATACTGTTGCCATAGAAGAAGAACCGTTTGATTCTAATACTTCAGACACGACACGTACTGTATAAGGACAATCATCTGGTACCATTCCTTTAAGACCACGTTGTGCAAGGTTACCGTGACCTACCTCACGACGTGAAGTACCACGTATAGGTCTTGCCTCACCTGTACAGAAAGGAGGGAAGTTATAGTGTAAGTAAAAACGCTCTTCGCCCTCGTGGCTAGGCATATCTATCTGGTTTGCATCTCTAGAGGTACCTAGAGTTACTGTTGCAAGTGCCTGAGTTTCTCCACGTGTAAATACGGCAGACCCGTGTACAGATGGTAAGTAATCTGTCTCACACCATATAGGGCGTATGTCTACCGTCTGGCGACCGTCTAGACGTAGTCCTTCATTAAGAGTAAGGTCACGTATTGCAGCCTTTTCTGCACTGCGGTAGTACTTAGATACTAGATCTCCAAAATCTTCAAGCTCTTCTTCTGAGAAGGTAGCTTTGATCTCTTCTTTAATTTGAGAAAAAGCCATTCCTCTTTCTTTCTTAGAAGAACCAGCCTTTGCGATCGCATATACTTTATCATATGCCATATCGTGTACCTTCTTCTTAAGATCTTCATCTTCACGCTCTGCTGGGTACTCACGTACCTCTTTGCGTCCTACAGCTTCTGCAAGTCTCATTTGAGCGTCACACTGTACTTTAATGTGCTCGTGAGCAAACTTAATAGCGTCTGCCATTTCTTCTTCAGAAATCTCATCCATCTCACCCTCAACCATCATCACAGACTCTGCAGAGGCACCTATCATCATATCGATGTCAGACTCTTCTAGCTGTGCTCTTGTAGGGTTAATGATAAACTCACCATTTACACGACCTACTCTTGCCTCTGAGATTGCACACTCAAAAGGGAAGTCAGATAGTTGTATTGCTGCACTTGCTGCAAGACCTGCCATAGCATCTGGCATTACGTCATCATCGTGAGACATAAGCTGGATCATCACCTGAGTTTCAGAGTGGTAATCTTTTGGGAAAAGTGGGCGTAGTACACGGTCTACTAGACGCATCGTTAATACCTCACCGTCAGACGGGCGTGCTTCTCTCTTAAAGAAACCACCTGGGTAACGTCCTGCTGCTGCAAACTTCTCGCGGTAATCTACCGTAAGTGGTAAGAAGTCTACGTCTTTACTCTCGTAGTTTGATACTACTGTACAAAGCATCATACACTTTCCAGACTGTACTACTACAGATCCGTGTGCTTGCTTTGCAAGTTTTCCTGTTTCGATAGAGATTTCTCTTCCATCACCAAGGTCAATGACCTCTTTGTAAACCTTTGGAATCATAAAATGTGTTTTTCTTTCCCGAGTATATCGGGAGATTTTCTCGCGGTATGAGGATTGCTATAATCCCGCTTTCGCGAAAAATGTTAATAGTTTAGAACACCCTTCGTGGGTATTCATAGTGTCGTTGTGTTGTGTAGTTGATGTATCTTAAACAGATACGGGATGATAAATGGGTAGTTACTTCCCAAAAATCGGACACCAATGAAAAACTAGCTGTGAAAGCTTTCTCTGCCATTTTGTTATGATGTATAATCATACAAAAGGTCTTATGTAATATGTCTTGCCTTAAGGCGAAAATCTGAAGTTTTAGTAAGTAACCTTTATGGTTGTGTACTAATGTGTTTTCAGAATTTGATCCGTTTTGAAATTTCGCGTAAGCGTACCTCTCAAAACATCGGTATTAAATATATAGAAAAAGGGAGCCGTGAAGCTCCCTTTTTTAAAAAATTCTTATTTACGGATACCTAGCTCCTTAATAATAGCTCTGTAACGTAAGATGTCTTTTTTCTTTAAGTAATCAAGTAAAGAACGACGCTTACCTACCAGCATTACTAGTGAACGCTCTGTATTATAATCCTTACGGTTATTCTTTAAGTGCTCAGTTAAGTGTGTGATACGGTGCGTGAATAAAGCGATTTGACCCTCTGCAGATCCAGTATCGTTTTTCCCTTTTCCGTGCTTTGCAAAAATTTCTTCTTTTACTTCTTTTGATAAATACATTCCAATATTGTTTTAAATGAGATCGATGTATGTCGTGATAGTGTCTCTATCAGCGTGCAAAGATATAAATAATAATATCAAATAAAATAAATCGCACAAATATTTGTTTGTGATTAAACCTATTGATTTTAATAAAGTCTTAACATTTGAACCTTTAAAACAATGTATTATGAAACCTCAAATCAAAATTCCTTTAGTAGCACTATTAAGTATTGTTATGATCACCATCTCTTGCTCTGATGATGATGAGAATGTCACAACCCAAGAAGTATCTACAGAAAACCTTACACTCGCAGCTCAAGTAGATGTCATAGATGACGCAAGTTATGACATTGTAGAAAATGTATATTTAGAAAATGTGCAAGATACACGTAGTACTGTAGTAACTAGCTTTTTTCCAGAATGTGCTACACTAGATGTAATGCCTAATGGTGATGGTAGCGGCAACATACTTGTAAGCTTTACAGAAGCTTGTACACTTAATAATGGTGCCGTTGTATCGGGACAAATTACACTTGCATATGCCGCTGTAAACGAGGGTACGCGTGAAGTCACTTATGAGTACAATGATTTTACTTATAACGGTCACGGGGTGACTGGTGGCGGTACCGTAGTAAGAACCTTTGAAAATACAAACGGAAACCCACAAGCTGCACTAACCTCTAGTATCACTGTAGACATTGCAAATAGTGATGTAGATGCGTCACGTACGTTATCTAGAACTCGCGAGTGGATAGAAGGAGTAGGATCTGGAACGTGGACAGATAATGCTTTTCTTATTACAGGTAACTGGGACACCACATTTACTAATGGATTGTCTAGAAGTGGCGAAGTGACAAGCGCACTACGCAGGGAAGCTACCTGTCCTTATTTTGTAAGTGGTGAGCTATCTATCGTTACTCAAAACGATATAGAAGGCACATTAGATTATGGTGATGGCACTTGTGATAACGTAGCAGTTATTACCATAGCAGGTCAAGAGTTTACCATCCAGTTATAAATAAAAAACCTTATATAAATTGCCTTCTAGTAGTACCTAGAGGGCATTTTTTATGCGGTCAATTCTGTAAAAAGACTCTCGAGACTGGCGTTTTTCTGGTTGAGCTGTAAGATCTTGAGCTCATTATCGTGCGCAAAGTCAAACACGTTTGCACGCATATCTTCTTGCGTAGCAAAGGTAATCTCATAGGTAAAGCCTGTCGTATTCTTTACACTGGCTACCTTATCGAGCCTGCTTAGGGCAACTTCTTCTACGCGGTAGTCAAACTCTACTATAACCACTTGCTGCTCGCCATCTCGTAGCTCGCTCATCTTTCTATCTGCTACAATCTGTCCCTTATTAATAATAATCACACGGTCACATATCGCTTCTACCTCTTGCATAATGTGAGTGCTCATTAATATAGTTTTATGTTGCCCTATATTTTTTATAAGGCTACGTATCTCTAGCAACTGGTTAGGGTCTAGACCGGTAGTAGGCTCATCTAGTATAAGCACTTCTGGGTCGTGTAGCAGCGCCGTGGCAAGACCTACACGCTGGCGATACCCTTTTGAGAGTTGGCTTATTTTTTTATGTGCTTCTGGAGTGAGTCCTGTGAGCTGTATCACCTCTGCTATGCGCTCTTTACTTACCTTATATATACCAGCATTAAAAGCGAGGTACTCCTTTACATACATCTCTAGATATAGCGGGTTGTGCTCTGGGAGATAGCCTACAGCGCTACGTACCTGTTGTACCTCCTTTTGTGTATCATACGAGTTTACGTGAGCGGTACCTTGAGTAGGAGCGAGGTAGGTGGTTAAGATTTTCATCATTGTACTTTTGCCGGCACCGTTAGGACCTAGAAAACCTACTATCTCACCTTTGTTAAGTGTAAACGAGATGTCGTCTAGCGCTTTCTGGGTGCCATAAGTTTTTGTAATTCCGTGTACTTGGATAGACATATGATGATTTTGTTCTTACACAAAGTTAGTAAATAAGGGATGAGCATAAAACGTAACAGTCACGAGTTTCTTGTATTCATTACTATATAGAAGTAGGAGCTTGATTTATTTTAAGCACTAGTTCTAGTGCTTATAGTCATTTTGATAAAGGTGTGACGCTATAGCAGTCTTATACTAAGCTTTTTAGTGCTGAGATGTGTGTGAGATTATGTGGATGTGATGGCGCTTTCGCGAAAGCGTACTCAAAACCATTATGAATTCCGTAATAAAAAGAGGTTATAAAAATTTATTTCGCAAAAGAGATGGTTTGTCGGTTCTCATTAGATTTTTTTTCTACATTAGCAGTCTAAGAATTGAATATGCAAACGCAAGTTTATTATTGGAACAACTTTTTTTATTTCTTCTTTTTTAAGAAGAGATCAGGATTGGTATTGCAGTAATTAGACATACTCAAAACTAGAAAAGTCCTGATAAAAATTTTTATCAGGACTTTTTTATTGGAGTCAATTCAAGTAAAATAAAATTTAGAAAGGTGATTACAAATCATCTATAGAAAACAGATTATGAAAGTAGCGATACAAGGCGTACAAGGATCATTTCACCACAAGGTAGCTCAAGAGTTTTTTGGGGCAGATGTGCAGGTGCTAGAGTGTATGTCTTTCCCAAGGCTGGTAGATGCGTTGCTAGATGGTGAGGTAGATGATGCCGTGATGGCTATAGAAAATACTATAGCAGGAGCCATATTGCCAAACTATGCATTACTGGATGATCATAACCTTACTATAGAAGGCGAGTACTACCTAGATATACAACACAACTTAATGGCGCTTAAAGGGCAAGATCTTACTACCATAAAAGAGGTATGGTCACACCCTATGGCAATATTGCAATGTAGACAGTTCTTTAGAGACTACCCGTCTATAAAACTGGTAGAAGATACAGATACGGCGGGCGTTGCAAGAGAGATAAAAGAACGCAATCTAACGGGTATTGCCGCCATTGCAAGTACGACAGCGGCCGAAATCTATGATTTATCAATCATTAAGTCATCTATACAAACTGTAGATGAGAATGCTACTCGCTTCTTTATCCTTAATAAAAATGGAAAAGAAGCCGATGGGGTTATAAACAAAGCATCACTGCGATTTACTACAGACCACAAGCGTGGGAGCCTGGCAACGATTCTTAATGTGCTAAGTGATTGCAAGATGAATCTTACAAAAATTCAATCTATGCCTATCATAGAGAAACCTTGGGAGTATGCCTTTTTTGTAGATGTCACTTTTGATAGCGTAGAAAGTTTTAAGAAAGCAATCACTTTAGTCTCACTTATGGCAAAGGATTTTAAAGTGTTAGGTGCCTATAAAAATCAGAAGCAATGAGTAAGCCAGCAAATAGATTACAAGAAACTAAAGAGTACTACTTCTCAAAAAAGTTAAAAGAAGTACGTGGTCTCATAGCTGCTGGTCACCCTGTGATTAATATGGGTATAGGCAGTCCAGATATGCCAGCACCTCCAGCAGCAGTAGCAGCAATGCTCAAGGGATTGCACGATAGTGTTGCACACCAGTACCAAAGCTATACCGGTATACCGGCACTAAGAGAGGCAATGGCTACTTTTTATAAAGATAATTATGGAGTCACTGCGCAAGCAGATACCGAGATCTTACCATTAATGGGGTCAAAAGAGGGGATTATGCATATCTCTATGGCTTTTTTAAATCCTGGAGACAAGGTGTTATTTCCTAATCCTGGGTATCCTAGTTATGCAGCTGTAACACGACTCGTAGAGGCAGAAGCACTTACCTATGACTTAACGGCAGAAAATGGATGGTTGCCAGACCTTAAAGAACTGGCAAAGCAAGACCTATCCCAAGTAAAATTAATGTGGGTAAACTACCCGCATATGCCTACAGGTACAAAGGTGCCAGATGGCTTTTTTGAAGAATTAATAGCCTTTGCAAAAGCGCAAGATATTCTTGTTATAAACGACAACCCATATAGTTTTATACTTAATGACAACCCACAGTCATTGCTTGCAGTACCGGGAGCAATGGATGTAGCGCTAGAGCTTAATAGTTTAAGTAAAACATATAATATGGCAGGCTGGCGCGTGGGGATGGTGCTAGGTAGTGCAACTCATATAGGTCACGTATTACGTGTAAAATCTAATATGGATAGTGGGATGTTTTATGGTATACAAAAAGGAGCCATTGCAGCACTAGGTCTTGGTAAAGATTGGTTTGATCATATTAATGGTATCTACGCACAAAGGCGTGCTCTTGTTTTTAAACTAGTAGAAACGCTAGGGTGTAGTTATGATAGTAACCAAGTAGGACTCTTTGTATGGGCAAAGTTACCATCAGGTCTCGATGCCGAAGCATTTATAGATAAGATGCTACTAGAGAAATACATATTTATCACCCCAGGCACCATTTTTGGAACGATGGGAGCAGGCTTTATACGTTTTAGCCTCTGTGTAAAGGAAGAACAAATAAAAGAAGCCATAGAGAGAGTAAAGTAATAAGAAAGCTGAATATTGTTAATTAACAAGTGTAAGGTGTTGATTTTCAAATAAAAGTGTAGAAATAAAGATAAATGAAAGACATTTGTATCATAGGGGTAGGGCTTATAGGAGGCTCTTTTGCACGAGATTTGCGCGCGCAGTTGCCAGAAGCAACCGTGTGTGGTATAGATGCCAGTAAAGAACATCTTGATGAAGCACTAAAGTTAGGCTTTATAGATAAGGCGGGTGTACTAGAGGATGTTGCAAAAGCAGATCTGGTTGTGCTAGCAATACCAGTAGATGTAGCGATACACGTACTACCAGACGTTCTTAACATAATAAATGATGATACTGTAGTGATAGATATGGGCTCAACAAAACAAGCTATTTGTGAGGTTGTGACAAATCATCCTAAACGCCGAAACTTTCTAGCGTGTCATCCCATTGCAGGAACCGAGTTTTCTGGACCTAGCGCGGCAATTACTGGTCTTTATGAGGGAAAAACAAACATAGTTTGTGAGGTAGAAAAAACCGCATTTAAGCTACAAGAGCCAGTGCTTGACCTTTTTAAAAATATGGGAATGCGTATGCGTTATATGGATCCAGTCTCTCACGATAAGCACATTGCATATATGAGTCACTTGTCACACATAAGTGCATTTATGCTAGGTAAAACGGTCATAGATAAGGAGAAGAATGAACGTGATATTTTTGATATGGCGGGCAGTGGGTTTGCATCTACCGTACGTCTTGCAAAAAGTAATCCCGTGACCTGGACCTCTATCTTTAAACAAAATAGAGATAACGTGTTAGAAACACTCACAGAGTACATTGCAAATCTCAATGATTTCAAATCACTTTTGGAAGCCGAAGATTATACAGGAGTACACAACGAGATGGAAAATACAAACCACATAAAAGAAATATTAAACGGAATAAAGTAGTTTTACGCTTTCGCGAAAGCGGAATCAAAAGCCCAAAGCGGCACAAATTAAATAATATGGAAAATAAAAAAGAACTTAGAAATTGGTTAGACGCTTTTGGCCTTGATCACCCACTCGTGATAGCAGGACCTTGTAGCGCAGAGACAGAAGCACAGGTGCTTAAAATTGCACACCAGCTTAAAGACACAGATGCAACGGTACTACGTGCCGGTATCTGGAAGCCTAGAACCCGCCCAGGAAACTTTGAAGGGGTAGGCGCATTAGGTCTTAAGTGGCTTCAAAAAGCAAAAGAAGAAACAGGTATGCTTACCACTACAGAGGTGGCAAATGCAAACCACGTAGATCTAGCACTAGAGGCAGATATAGATATTTTATGGATAGGAGCACGTACAACAGTATCTCCGTTTATCGTACAAGATATTGCAGAGGCGCTTAAGGGAACAGATAAAACGGTTCTTATCAAGAACCCGGTAAACCCAGACCTTGCATTGTGGCTAGGAGCTGTAGAGCGTTTTTACACACAAGACATTAAAAACCTTGGAGTGATACACAGAGGATTCTCAACATACGAGAAGACACGCTACAGAAACAATCCAGAGTGGCAAATCGCTGTAGATTTACAGAATAAATTTCCAGATTTACCATTAATTCTTGACCCTTCACACATTGCAGGGCGTCGTGATATCATACACGATTTATGTCAGACAGGTCTTGATCTTAACTATGATGGTCTTATGGTTGAGACACACTATGATCCAGATAACGCTTGGAGTGATGCTGCACAGCAAATTACACCGGCTACGCTTGTACAGATGATGAAGGATTTAAAAATCCGTAAAGAAGTAGGTACAGAGGTAGAGTATAATAATAAACTTAATACACTACGTACTCAGATAGACGTTATAGATCACCAGCTTATAGAAAACCTTGGGAAGCGTATGAAAATCTCTGATGGAATAGGGGAACTCAAGGCAGAAAATAATGTCTCAATACTACAAACAAAGCGTTGGAACGAGATCCTTGGGAAGATGATTCTAGAAGGAGAGCAGCACAACCTAAGTGAGGAGTTTATCTTACGTGTGTTTAAAGCAGTGCACCAAGAGTCTATAAACCACCAGAAAAAAGTGGCACAGATGCAAGGAGCTTAAGCTTCTATTAATCAAAAAAGACCAGCCGTGAGGCTGGTCTTTTTTTTTTAACTCTATAATATATTAATCATTCTTAGTGTATGCTAGTCTACGAGAGGCTTTGCGCATAAGTACATTCACTAGATCTTCTGGTGAGCTGCCTAGACCACCCCTTACTTTTTTGTTGTAGTTCCATAAAAGGGTACCATCTGCTCCGTTGTTTACACTCATATTTACAATGGCAGTATTTGTAGAGCCCCAGAAGCCCACAAGTAGACCTAATGCTATACTCGCTCCATCACTCATAGGTTTGTTAGTTTCATAATCGCCAGAAATTACGGCATCTACTTCTAAAATTTTTGCAAGATCATCTGTAGTGTATTCATAAAGATTAGAATAGTCAATCCCTTGTTTTTTAAGTAAAGCATTTGTTCTTGACGGTTGTTGAATTTCTAGGGTAGTCAGTTTGCCTCTTTTTTTTCTCTTAAGAAACCAAGAAAACATCCCTGTTTGTAGACTCTCACCTTCTGCTTTTTCAAGACGTTCTAGCTGCTCGTCTGTCATATCTTTCATTTGCTTAGGTCTTAGTTTTACCTGCGTTTTAAAAGGCACAATTGCAATAATCTTGTGATCTTTTGCAATAACGTCAAATTCAGGATTTTCGTAAAGGCTAGTTTGTGCAAATACAGTTGGAGTAATAGCAATTATTGCTAGAAGGAGAAAAATAATTCTTTTCATTTAATATAAATTTGATTGATTAAGGCTCTAAAATAACATAATTAACTAGATAATTCCTACATCGCTCAATTATTTACGGACTTTACCACATTTGTTTATGGAGTATTAAAAAAGAGGTTATTTTTACACCTCACAATACGCTATGACAGGAACAGTTTATAAATCTACAGGGAGTTGGTATACCGTAAAGGCAGAAGATGGCAGGTGGTTTGAATGTAGAATAAAAGGGAAGTTCCGTATTAAAGGAATCAAGAGTACAAACCCTGTTGCGGTGGGTGACGTGGTAGATTTTGATCTAGATACAAAAAGTGATGTAGAGACTGGTGTGATTACAAACATACACCCGCGCGAAAATTACATAGTACGTAAGTCTGTAAATCTTTCTAAGCAAACCCACATCATAGCAAGTAATGTAGATACCGTTTTCTTACTGGTAACTCTTAATAATCCTCCCACGTTTACAGCATTTATAGATCGTTTTCTGGTTACTGCAGAGGCATATCACATTAAAGCAGTATTGCTTTTTAATAAAATAGATACTTATAACGAAGAAGAAATACTGGAGATACGATACCTAGCGGCTATCTATCGCGAGATAGGGTATGAGTGTGTAGGTATATCTGCCATTACCGGTAAAAATGTAGATACCGTAAAGGAAATGATGGAGGGTAAGACCTGTATGTTTACCGGACACTCTGGTGTAGGTAAGTCTACGCTAGTAAACGCCATAGAGCCTACACTAGACCTCAAGACAAAACAAATAAGTGTACAGCACAGCCAGGGACAACACACCACCACCTTTGCAGAGATGTTTGACCTAGGTTTTGATGCACGCATTATTGATACACCAGGTATAAAAGGCTTTGGTATTGTAGATATGGAACGCGAAGAAATAGGAGATTACTTTCCTGAGTTTTTTGCTCTTAAGAGTGAGTGTAAGTTTAATAATTGCTTACACCTAGAAGAGCCAAAATGTGCCGTAAAAGCTGCGCTTGACAATGACGAAATTCCGTGGTCTCGCTATAAGAGTTATACCCAAATGCTTGCCGGTGATGATGACCAGCATTACAGAAAAGATATTTATCCAGAAGAATAATGAAAGCAGTCATACAGCGAGTTACACAGGCTTCGGTTACTATAAATGGTGTTGTAAAGTCAGAAATAAAAAGCGGCCTTCTCGTGCTGTTAGGTGTTACTCACGAAGATACAAAAGAGGACATAGAGTGGCTTTGTAATAAAATTATAGGCTTACGTATTTTTGGCGATGAGCAAGGTGCAATGAATCTTTCTGTGGGTGATATAGATGGTGATATTTTAGTGATAAGTCAGTTCACATTATTTGCCAGTACAAAAAAAGGAAATCGTCCTTCTTTCTTACAAGCAGCACGCCCAGAACACGCAATACCTATGTATGAGGAGTTTGTGAGTACGCTTTCGCGAAAGCGTAATAAACCCACTTATACAGGAGAGTTTGGTGCAGATATGAAAGTGCAACTGCTCAATGACGGGCCAGTTACTATAACTATAGATACAAAAAATAGGGTGTAGCGACTTGTGCGGTAGGTGTCTTTTTTATATTTTGCTGACACATCAATCAAATCAAAATGCGCATACTTACTTTCCTCCTATGTATGTGGGCACTATTTGCCTACTCTCAAGATAATTTATATACTTCAAAAAATATTCCTGAAGACCTTTTAAAATCTGCAAACAGTGTCTTGCGTTTTGAAAAGCATACCATAGATATACCTAATTCATCTACCATAAAAACAGCTCACAAACGCGTGGTGACTGTTTTAAATAAACGTGGTAATAGAGATGTAGAGGCATATATGTATTATGATGATGTTACTCGCATAAAAAATGCTTCTGTTGTAATATATGATGATAGCGGTAAGGAGGTTAAAAAGTATAAACAACGCGACTTTAAGGATGTAAGCGCTGCAGACGGTATAAGTCTCTATATAGATACACGCTTGTTATTTCTCGATTTTACGCCTACCAGCTATCCTTATACAGTCGTGGTAGAAAGCGAGATTGTCTCAAAAAATACAGCTTCTATTCCATCTTTTTATGCAAACGAGGGGTATTACTCAAGCACAGAAGAAAAGATTTTTGAAATTAACTATGCAGATGAGGTTAATTTAAAGCACAAAATGTACGGGGATTATAACCGCATAGAGGTAGAAGAATCTCAAAATACGCTACGGCTTGTTGTTAACAATTCTCCAGCGCTTGTTCCAGAAGATTATAGTCCTGGGTTTAGAAATATAGTGGGTAGGGTGGCTATTGCTCTTAATGATTTTCACTTAGAAGGGCTAGATGGAGACGCTCGTGACTGGGGTACTTTTGGACAGTGGATGAATGAGAATCTGCTTCAAGGTGCGCAAGACTTACCAGAAGAAACAATTACACAGGCAAAGGAACTTGTAAAAGGCATTAACGATCCTATAGCTAAGGCCAAGATTATATATGATTTTGTGCAAAACAAAACACGATACATAAGTGTGCAAGTAGGTATAGGTGGCTGGAAACCTATGCTAGCATCACAAGTAGATAAACTGGGTTATGGTGATTGTAAGGCCCTTACAAATTACACAAAATCTTTACTTGAAGCGGTGGGGGTGCCATCCTACTACACTATTCTTTATGGGAGCCGTGACAAGCGTGATATAGAAGATGACTTTACGGCTATACAGGGTAATCACGCAATTTTATCTGTACCCACTGATGATGATTATGTGTGGTTAGAATGTACAGATCAAGAAGTTCCATTTGGTTTTATAGCTGGTTTTACAGATGATCGAGATGTACTTGTCGTAAAGCCAGATGGAGGTGAGATTGTTCATACCAAAAAGTATACGGCTCGAGATAACTATCAGACAATGAATGGTTCTTTTACTATAGATGCTAGCGGCAATGCTCAAGGAATAGTAAGTATCAAATCTGGAGGTTTACAATATGCAGGTAAATACAGGCTCGTCGCAGAAAACCAAGACGATAAAAAGAAGTATTATTATAAGTTTTGGAATTACCTGAATAATGTATCCTTAACAAGCATTGACCTTTTAAATAATCGTGATGAAGCTATAACTACCGAAAACATAGAACTTGAAGTAGAAAATTATGCTTCATTTGCTGGTGATGAAATGCTTGTTCCTCTCAATTTATTTAATAGATATACAGCGCTTCCAGATCGTGTTAAGAATAGAATGTTTGAAGTAGAAATATCAAGAGGGTTTAAAGATGAAGAAACTATGGAGATTAATCTTCCCGATGATTTTATGATTGTAAGTATTCCCGAAGGAAAGCAGGTTGATTCCCCGTTTGGGTCATATACCTACAGTATAACCCAAGCAGAGAACTCAAAGATTATCTATAAGAGGTCGTTTCTATTTAACGAAGGGACTTATAGTAAAGAAAATTATACAAAACTTAGAAGCTTTATAAGAAGTGTAATAAGAAATGATCAACAAAAAATCGTCATCAAAAAACAATAATTCATATGAAAAAATCACTACTCATCACTATTTTAATGTTTCTTGCTATAGTTGCTACTGCTCAAGATTATGACTTTGGAAAAGTATCTAAAGAAGAGATTCTGCAAAAGGAACACCCCAATTACCCAGATGCAAATGCAAGTATTTTATATAGAAATACCGATACTAAATTTGGTTATAGTCAAGACGAAGGTTTTTATGTCAAGACAGAGGTACAAGAGCGTATAAAGATTTACAATCAAGATGGATATGACGAGGCTACAATAATGCTGAGCCAGTATATAGGAGAAAGAGAAGAAGAGCAAGTTACAGGTATAAAAGCATATACTTATAACTTAGAAGGTGATAAGATTGTTGAAAGTAAATTACAGTCGCGTGATATTTTTAAAGAAGAGAAATCGAAATATAGGAAAGTTACTAAGTTTACAATGCCAGATATAAGTGACGGTTCTGTAATTGAATATAAGTATACTTTTAAATCACCTTTTTATTCAAATATAGACGAGTTTAGATTTCAAGAAGAAATACCAGTAGATCGAGTAGATATGAGGTTTTTTGCGCCGGAGTACTTAATTTATCGTACACACGGTAAAGGAGTAATACCCCTAAATCTAACTACAGATAAAAGGAATCGTACCTTGAGATTTAGATATACAAGCACAAAACTTGCTGAAGTTGCAACAACTAGATCTTCAAATGAGGAGGTAGAGTTTATTGAGAATGGATATATAGTAAACTTAAGTAACGTTCCTCCTATAAAGAATGAGCCGTATTCTGGAAATCTCAATAATTATATGTCTGCATTAAAGTTTGAACTGGCTATGACAAAATTTCCTAATAGCGAGATAAGATCTTATGCGACGTCTTGGGAAGATGTAGCTAGTAAAATTTATCAGTCTACAGGGTTTGGAAAGGAATTAGATCGCCAGAGTTACTATAAAAAAGATATTGATAAGCTTATAAGCAGTGCATCGAGCCCGACTGAGAAGATGTTCCTTATCTATGATTATGTAAAGAGTAAGATGACTTGGAATGACTACTACGGTGTTTATGTAGATGCTGGTGTAAAAAAAGCCTATAAAGATGGTGTAGGTAATGTGGCCGACATTAACCTAATGCTCTCTTCTATGCTTAGATACGCTGGTGTAAGGTGTAGTCCGGTATTGTTAAGCACAAAGAATAATGGTATTCCTGTTTTTCCAACACGTACTGGTTTTAACTACGTAGTGGCAGGAGCTATAGTAAACGATAATCTGTATTTGCTAGACGGTGCCGATAAAGCCGGAATTCCAAATGTTTTAAAACCAGAACTTCTAAACTGGATGGGTAGAATGGTTAAGGCAGATGGATCTTCAAGGTTAATAGATTTATTTCCGTCTAGACCCGCTACGCATATAGGAATGCTTACTCTAGAAGTTACAGATGATATGATAATTTCTGGGAATGCCAAAAATAGATTTTCTGGTCACTATGCAAGATCAGAGCGTAACAAGTTTGCTGCACTTACTAGTGACGAGCAGTTGGAAAAATTAGATAGTTATTATGAGAGTATAGATGCAATAGACGTTTCTTTTAAAGACTTAAAAGTAGGTTCGAAACCACTCACGCTTGAATACAATTTTGAAGCAGAAGAGATGATAGATGAAGCTGGAGATAAGCTTTATATAAATCCACTAGCTCATTTAGGAACAACAAGAAATTACCTTACCGCAGAGGAGCGCAGCCATCCTGTAGATTATGTGTATCCTTGGTCAGATAAGTACACGGTTTCTATTAAAATTCCAGAAGGATACCAGGTAGAATCTGTTCCTGATGATCTGGCAATAAATCTTGTGGATAATATGGGGTCATATCGTTTTGGTGTAACCGTGTCTGGAGATAAGGTAAATGTAGGGTTGCAAAACACGATGAGTACGGCCCTTGTTAACTCTAACTACTATAAAGACTTGCAAGCCTATTTAAAAATGATAGTTGCAAAGGAGAGTGAAAAAATTGTGTTTAAGAAAATATAATATGAAATACACTCTAACTGTAATAGTGCTAATATGTTTTTTTCAAACTAATGCACAAGAATTTAAGTCTGGTAAGATAGATCAAGATTGGTTTGAAAAAACTCTCACAGAAGAGCAACTAGAAGCGCCAGCGGTCTTTCTTGAAAAATATAGAGACACAAATTTTGAATATCGAGATAACCTAGATGGATGGACTCTTTTTACAACAATTCATAATGTAATAAAGATAAACAATACCGAAGGTTTGGAATATGGTACCCATAAAGTTGTATTACAACATCAGGGAAGGCAAGAAGAAAAAATTGATAGAATTGAGGCCTATTCCTATTCAAAGTCGAGCGCCGGAGTAGAGCGAACTAAAATGTCTCGTAGCGAGGTTATAGACAATAAGCTCAATAAATGGTTAGACGAAAAAGTAATAGTAATTCCTAATGTTAAGGTTGGGGATATTATTGAGTATTCATATCGTGTAGAATCTACCTATTGGCATATTAAAGATTTAAATGTTCAAGAAGACATCCCTGTGTTGCACGCTTATGCGAAAATTGCTATTCCACAATTCTTTGATTATAATGTTTATGTAAAAGGAGATATTCAGATTGTTCCAAAATTATCAGTGGGCGGAAGAACCGAAAACTTCTCTACAGAAGATAAAAACCCTTTTGGTGGAAGAACTCAGCGTACAGATTTTGCAAACATAAGATTTAAAGAAAATATTAGTGAGTTTGAATTTTCAAATGTCTCTCCTATTATAGAAGAGGAGTTTACAAATAATATTGAAAACTTTAGAAGTGCAGTACTATGGGAACTAGGAGCTGTAGAAATGAGTAAAGGTAATAAAGTAAATAGAGCCAAAACTTGGGATCAGGTTGCAGACTATTACTATGAGCAGTTGGAACTAAGCGATAATCTAGAGAGCACTAACTTTTTAGATGAAAGTGCTCAAGCTCTTAAATCTAAGCACAGTAATCAAGTAGAGCTTATAGAAGCTGTTTATAGATTTATACAAAACAAAATGACTTGGGATGAGAAGGAGTATAACTATGACACTCCTGACCTGAGAAAAGCTTTTAAGGATGGTAGCGGTTCATCTTATGAAATAAATGTGCTTCTTGTTGCTCTACTCAGGAAAGTAGGACTTAATAGTTCTCCAGTTATGGCAAGTACAAAAAGTAATGGAGTGCCTCTCTATCCTACTGTAAACGGGTTTAATTATGTACTCGCCGCAGTTGTAAAAGATAATGAGTGGTTAGTTATGGATGCCACAGAAAAAAATGCTATACCAGGTCTATTACCAGAGCGAATTATGAACTGGGAAGGGCGGCTTGTAAAACAAAACGGAACATCTAAAGGAATTCCACTATTTGCTAAGAAATTTTCCTCTCAAAAAACGATGGTGATAGCTTCTGTAAATACAGAGGGTGTAGCAACCGGTAAATTGAGAGCTAGTTATTCTAATAATCTGGCATTGAGTTTTGTAAATATATACAAGTCTGCTGCTGCAAGTACTAGAGAAAAAATGCTAGCAAAAGAGTTTGAATCAGATCTCATAACAAATCCACAATTTAAATTTGGAACCTTACCTAAGTCCAGTACCGTGTCGTTTGCTTTTGAAGATGATACCAGTGAGATTATAGGGGATAAGTTGTACATTTTGCCACAGCTATTTTTGAGTGCTACTGAAAATCCTTTTACTCTAGAAAAGCGTTCTTATAGCATAGACTTTAGTTACCCTAAACAAATTGAAAATGTAGTAACCTTAAACTTGCCTGTCGGGTATGCTATAGCCTCTTTGCCAGAAGCTATAGAAATTAATTTACCTGGTAATATGGGAGTTTATAGATTTAAATGTAGTAGCGCAACGGGTACAAGTGTTCAAGTAGTAAGATCTTTATCTATTAATACGACTCTAATTGATGCAGAGATGTATAATGAAATAAAGAAATTCTTTGCCCAAATTGTAAATAAAGAAAAAGAAACTATAGTCTTAATAAAAGGATAGATACCATATTGAAGTTTTTGGTTCTTTCTTGCTATGTGATAGGATTTGAAAAAACTACAACCCTAAGAAAGGTAGACTAACCTCAAAATCTTATATCCATTATAATGATTAACCAATTGTCAAATCATATTCTATTTACTGCTAGAGTCTTAATTATTTTAGGTTTCTCCTTCCAGACTTATGGACAAATAGACCTTTTTGAAGAGGTCACAGAAGAGATGTTAAGCCTCACTAAAGATGAGTTATTTCCAGATGCTGTAGCAATTATTTTAGAGAGAAATGTAGAGGTTGAGGTAGGTGGTTACGAAATAGTAAAAGAGCGAGTTAAGATTTTTAATAAAGAGGGCTATGATTATGCGACGGTAGATTTTCCTCACCAAAATATTGAAAAAATATCTGGACAAACTTACAATCTCGTAGATGGAAAGATTGCTATAACTCAACTCAGTAAAAGAATTTCTTTAGCAGGAAATGATAAGGGTGAAAAAATCAAAAAGTTAGAATCATTTACAATGCCTCAAATACGAGAGGGTTCCATTTTTGAATATGTTTATAAAGCCACAAGAGGAACTTTTAATGATATACCCTTACAGTTTTCTATTCCCGTAAAGAAAATAAATATATCTATCCGTAATGCGTCAAGATATCATTATGATATACTTCAGAACCCTAGAGCTTTATTAGATCTTACTATCACAAAGAGTAATGAAACCACGTATCTGTCTAAAACAAATATAGCTCCTTTAAAAAATGAGAAATATGTTTTTGACATCAATCAGTATAGGTCTAAGTTAGAAATAAGTACTACTGGTGCTGTATACAACAAGAAGTATAATACGTTTGATAAATATGTTGAGAGTCTCGTAAGCCGAACAAGTTTTATAAATGGGTACAAGCCTGTAAAAACTTATAAGGATGACGTGGCTCAAGTCATTAAAGGTGTGACAGATAAGGAGAAGCAGGTAGAATTATTATATAATTTTATTAAATCCCATAAAAAATGGAACGGCTATTACGGTATTTGGCCTGATAATGAATCTGCTAGATTTGCCTACAAAAATCCAGAAGGTGATGGGGCAGACATCAATATGCTTTTGATTTCCGTCTTAAAAAGTATAGGTTTTACTGCTGCTCCAGTCCTAGTGTCTTCTAAGCGTAATGGTTTGCCTATAACTCCAAGTTCAGATGTTTTTAACTACGTGCTTGCAGGTGTGTATCTTGACGGTAATCTTAAATTGCTAGACGCTGCAAGTAATAAAGCAAATTATAATATGCTGCCTAAACCAATGGTAAATTGGCGCGGTATCCTTATTAAAGAAGATAAGAGTTATGAATGGGTAGATCTTAAATTTCAAAGCGTTTCAAAATCAAGTACACTGGTTACGGCACAAATTGACGAAGACTTGGTTCTTACAGGTAATGTAAAGTATAGACTTAATGGTCATTATGCGTCAGATAGTCAAGAGACGCTAAAAGATATCTCAACCGAAAAGTTTTTAAAGTTTACAAATATTGATGATGGTAATTACGAGATAGAAAATCTTACAAGGAAGAGTGTTGATACTATTGCTCATCAAAGTGTTTGGGACTATGAGTTTACAAATGAGTTTGATATTGAGGAAGTAGGAGATAAAATTTATCTGTCACCTTTACTTATGTATGGAAAGCAAACTAATCCATTTAAAAATGAAGAACGCTTATATCCTATTGATTTTGGTTATCCTAAAGTAAGTTCGCATATGATTAACATTAGTATTCCAGATGGTTATAAAGTGCAAACTATTCCAGAGATGATGAGAATCGCAATGCCAGAAAATATAGGAAGCTACTTATATAGCATAAACGTAGTAGATAATGTCATTCAAGTAGTTTCTAGGTTTACAATTAAAGAAAGTGTTGTACCTATCGATTTTTATGGCGAATTGCGTAAATTTTTCAGCCTAAGAGCAGAAAAGGAAAAAGAAACCATAGTTTTGGTAAAAAAATAAATTATGAATATCTCAAACGCTCAGCAGGCTGTAGACGACTGGATAAAGACTCACGGTGTGCGATACTTTAATGAACTCACTAATATGGCCCAACTCACCGAAGAAGTAGGAGAGGTAGCCAGAATTATTGCACGTCGTTATGGAGAGCAAAGTGAGAAAGAAAGCGATAAAGGTAAAGACTTAGGTGAGGAGCTTGCAGATGTAATGTTTGTGGTACTATGCCTAGCAAACCAGACAGGTGTAGATTTACAAGAAGCATTTGATAAGAAGCTGGACATAAAAACAAAACGTGATCACGACCGTCATCATAACAATGAAAAATTAAAGTAAGCTATGCTTTTAAAAGTTCACCATACAGCGTCACAATGCAGCGGCGATATACAGATCACAGGTTCCAAAAGTGAGACTAACAGGCTACTTATCTTACAAGCACTCTTTGATGGTATTACATTAAAAAATATATCAAATAGCGATGATGCCCAAGTTATGCAAAAGGCACTATCATCTAGTGATGAGGTGGTAGACATACATCACGCGGGTACTGCTATGCGTTTTCTTACGGCCTATTTTTCTATTCAAGAAGGTAGAGATACACTCCTTACCGGTAGTGCTCGTATGCAAGAACGCCCTATGGCAATACTGGTAGAAGCACTTCAAGAGCTGGGAGCTCAAATTACATTTACTCACAATGAAGGGTACCCACCATTACAAATAAAAGGGAAAACATTACAGCGCGATGAGGTAACACTCAAGGCAAATGTGAGCAGCCAGTATATCTCTGCACTTATGATGATGGGAGCAAAGCTAGATAATGGTCTTACCGTACATCTTGATGGCAAGATTACCTCGGTTCCTTATATAAATATGACGCTTGCGTTATTACATCAACTAGATATAGAGGCTACCTTTGAGGGGCAAAAAATAGTGATAAAACCGGGTAGAACTTCAGCGGTAGCTAGAGAGATAACGGTTGAGTCAGACTGGAGTAGTGCGTCGTATTTTTATAGTATTGTTGCGCTTTCGCGAAAGCGTAATTTTAACACCCCACACACCATTACCATAGCTAGTTATAAAGAGACTAGTCTACAAGGAGATGCTGCTCTTAGAGAAATATACAAGCAACTGGGCGTGGTTTCTAGTTTTGCAGGAGATAAGCTCACACTCTCGCTTAATCAAGATTTTGAGTTGCCAGAAACGATAACCTTAGATCTTGCAAACTCACCAGACATTGCACAAACTATAGCGGTAAGCTGTTTAGGTCTAGGCGTAGGATGTCACCTCACGGGCTTGCACACACTTAAAATAAAGGAAACAGATAGGCTAGAGGCACTGCGTGAGGAGATTACAAAGCTGGGAGGTAGCATTATGGTTACAGATCAAGATCTTACACTATTACCTCAAAAAGCTGCTGTAAATGAGAATATCACCATAGCGACATATCACGATCACCGTATGGCAATGGCCTTTGCACCACTTGCATCGCAAGTACCATTACTTATAGAAGATGCTGGTGTTGTGTCAAAATCATACCCAGATTTTTGGACAGATCTAGAAGTTTTAGGCTTTGGTCAAGAGATAATTGGCTAAAGACTTGACAACCCCTATCTCGAGATTGTATATTTGCCGTCTTGCGAGCTAGCGCTATATAAGTGCTATAGCTTGACTTAAAAAACAAAAACCAGAACCCTTTATGAAGTTATCACACTTTAACTTTGACTTACCAGATGAATTACTAGCAGAGCACCCTGCCGAAAACAGGGACGAGTCTAGATTAATGGTCCTTAATCGCAAGGAGCAAACCATCGAGCATAAGATGTTTAAAGATCTTATAGATTATTTTGAGCCAGAAGATGTTATGGTACTTAATAATACAAAGGTTTTTCCAGCACGTTTATACGGTAATAAAGAGAAGACAGGAGCTCGTATCGAGGTATTCTTACTTAGAGAGTTAAACTCTGAGACACGACTGTGGGATGTACTTGTAGATCCAGCACGTAAAATACGTATAGGTAATAAGTTATACTTTGGTGATGATGAGAGTCTAGTAGCAGAGGTAATAGATAACACAACATCACGTGGCCGTACGTTACGTTTCTTATATGATGGGTCTTATGAAGAGTTTAGAAAAAAACTTACTTCACTAGGAGAAACACCATTACCAAAATACATAAACCGTGAGGTAGAGCCAGAAGATGAGGAGCGCTACCAGACTATCTATGCAAAAGAAGAAGGAGCCGTAGCAGCACCTACCGCAGGACTACACTTCTCAAAGCACCTATTAAAGCGTTTAGAAATTAAAGGTATTGACTTTGCTGAGGTAACTTTACACGTGGGTCTTGGTACATTTAGCGCGGTAGAGGTAGAAGACCTCTCAAAGCACAAAATGGATAGTGAGGAAGCATACATACGTAAGCCAGCCACAGAGATTATAAATAAAGCTATTTCAGAAAAGCGTCGTGTGTGTGCCGTAGGTACTACCGCAATGCGCGTGATGGAAAGTGCAGTATCTAGTAGCGGTACACTTAACGAGTTTGGTGGTTGGACTAATAAATTTATATTCCCACCGTATGACTTTAGTATTGCAAACTGTATGATTACAAACTTCCACACGCCTAAGTCTACATTGCTTATGATGGTGTCTGCCTTTGCAGGTCACGATTTTATGAAGCGCGCTTATGATGAGGCAGTAAAAGAAAAATACAAATTCTACTCTTATGGAGATGCAATGTTAATTATTTAATTCATTGCTATAATGTACAAAAGCCCAGACTGTAAAGTTTGGGCTTTTTTTGTTTGTAGCACGATTGTAAAGTGTGTTTTTAAAAGCAGTATCCCGCTTTACATTGCAATTCCTCGTGCCGGCTACGCCAGGCAACTGCGGGATTTACATTACAATCGGGGCTAGTAGGTATAGTAGGCTTGTAACTTTTAGTGTGATTAATATGTATCATTAAGCTGCTCTACAATAGCGGCTATTTTTTTATTCTTTGAAGTTCGATTTAAAACCTTTGGAGGAGCTTGTCTCACTTCACAATCTGTAATGGCACAACGCTCACAAGTAACCCCTACGTTACGAGTAGGAATATTTGGGTCATTGAGAAATTTTATTTTGCGCTCAAGTTGTTTATTTATGAGTAGTCCTATACTTATGCTTCTAAACTTGTTCTCTTTAAAAGGATCTTTTGTTGCAGTAGAGAGCACTAGATACTGTACACCCTCATTCTCATAATTAGATATTTGTAAGTCAAACTTACTATTCTCATTACTCTTAGATAAATCTTTGAGCACCTGTAAAGACACCCATCTCCTGCAGTAATGCTCATCACTTTCATTTGCTCGTGGCGCGTGCTGGTGCGCTAGATGTAGCTCTTTTGTGAGGTGAAATTTTGTGTCATTAAGCTTGTGTGTAAACCGCAAGAAAAACAAGTTTTTGATATTAAACTCCTTAGGTAGAATATTAGTAAGCCTTTGGTAAAAAGACTCTGGTGATGCGTTAAACTCATTTGTGATGTGCTCAAAAGAATCTTTATGAAAAATAGGTTCCTTAAAAATATCTTTAATTTTTGCCGTAAGGTTTTTACGAGGTATTATTAATGCTCCTGCAAAGTAAGAGGCATAAAAATTATTAAGTACCTGGTCAAAAGTTTCAAATAGTATCCACGGGAAGGTATATAGCCTTTCTTTGATTTCTAGATAGTTATAAGCTATTTCCTTTGCATAAATAAAGGTGCGCTGTGACTCGTCTATATCATTTGCAACTAGTAGTGTGCGTGATTTAGGTATAAAAACAGATCGTAAGTTATCTAGATCTTTGTGCTTATCGAGTTCATCATTTTTTATGGAGTAGTTGTATTCTTCTATGAGGATTTCCTCTAGCTCGTTTGATGAGATACTTTGCCCTATGTTTATTTGATACGATTTTACAAAGTCGAGTACCTTTTGCTCTATGTTATCAAAGTAGTTGTTATTTGCTTCTTGATATGAGCGCACAGAGGCAAGAAAAAAGCTTTCCCTCCCAAAATTGTAGTGCTGTGCAATTTCTATGATTGTGCTTATAAAGGCGTTGACTTTTGCCGGCGCATTAGATACAATATCTATAAGATCACTTTCTTTTATACCAAAAAGCTCTAGAGGAATCTCTTTAAGAATCTTTGATTTTAAGATTTCACCTATAGGAGCGAGGTTTTTATCCAGCTTTAAAGACACCATTTGATCGTACGGAATGTCTAATTTTTCCGAAAGCGTAAATATTTTATCAGGTTTTGGATATTTTTTTCCGTGTTCAATTTCATTTAAATATGACTTTGATAGTCCGGTTAATTTTGATAACCCAAAAAGTGATAAATTCTTGTCAGTCCTTATCTGTCGGAGCTTAAGCCCAAAAATTAGTTTGATATCTTCTTCATCCATATACACAAATATAAGGCTTTTTGCGAATACTTAAATTTAGTGAAATTGTATTTTTAGCGAACGTTCGCTTTTTTTATCAAAGTATTTTTTTTAACATTGTGGTGTAGAATTTAAAACAGGAATAGATGGCACCAGAAATAAACCAGTATGCAATAAGTTTTAACCGTAATGTTAAAAGCTATTACTCAGAGATATTAACAGATGAGGCTTTAGACTTTATTAAAGCCCTTCACGAACGGTTTAATTCCAGACGGTTAGAATTACTACAAGCAAGAGAGCAACAGCAGCTATTGTTTGATCAAGGTCAGAAACCTTTATTTCCAACGGAGACAAAAGATATTAGAGAGGGGGAGTGGGTTGCAGGAGAGATTCCTCACGATTTGCAAGACAGAAGAGTGGAGATTACTGGGCCTACAGATCGTAAAATGGTTATAAATGCGCTCAACTCTGGAGCAAGAACTTTTATGGCAGATCTGGAAGATAGTACAGCACCTAGCTGGCAGAATGTGATGGAAGGTCAGATTAATCTTCGTGATGCTGTAAATAAAACAATAACCTATCATCACCCTACTAAAGATAAAAAATATACACTTAACGATGAGGTTGCCACCTTACTAGTAAGACCTAGAGGATGGCATCTCAATGAGAAGCATTTACTTATAGATAATGTAGAAGTATCGGGTTCACTGGTAGATTTTGGATTATACTTTTTTACAAACGTTTCTCAACTTTTAAAAAATAACACAGCGCCTTATTTCTATTTAGCAAAGCTAGAGCACTATCTAGAGGCAAGACTTTGGAATGATGTATTTGAGTTTGCACAAGAGTACCTCGAGTTACCTACAGGTACTATAAAATGTACAGTACTTATAGAAACTATTACAGCAAGTCACCAGCTAGATGAAATTATTTATGAATTAAAAGACCACATCGTAGGTCTTAACTGTGGGCGTTGGGATTATATATTTTCATACATCAAGAAGTTTAGAAATGATTCAGACTTCTTAGTGCCTAATCGTGACCAGGTAGGGATGACCGCACCTTTTATGGATGCCTATTCTAAGCTTGTTATACAACGCTGTCACAAAAGGAAAATCTTAGCCATAGGCGGTATGGCAGCACAAGTGCCTATAAAAAATAACCCTCAGGCAAATAATGCAGCTTTAGAAAAAGTAAGAAAAGACAAAGAGCGTGAGGTAAAAAATGGACACGATGGTACCTGGGTAGCACACCCAGCACTGGTGCAAGTTGCGATAGATGAGTTTAACGCACATATGCCAGCACCTAACCAGTTGGAGGTTACTAGGGATGATGTAACCGTCACGGCAAATGATCTTATAGCTATTCCAGAAGGTACCGTTACAGAGGAGGGAGTTCGTAAAAATATCAATGTAGGTATTCTGTATCTCAATGCTTGGCTTAGTGGCCAGGGAGCAGTGGCACTCTATCACCTTATGGAAGATGCTGCTACAGCCGAAATCTCAAGAACTCAAATCTGGCACTGGATTAAAAATAAAGCCGTCTTAGAGGATGGAAATGTGCTTACTAAAGATCTGTACACAATGCTTTTTGATGAAGAGGTAGAAAAAATAATAACAGAGGTGGGTGCAGATAAGATAGAGGCAACCCAATTTGAAAATGCTTTTAATCTCTTTAATGATCTCGTCTTATCAGAAGATTTTGAAGAATTTTTAACCACACCAGCATACACATATTTATAAACATAATCTATATAGAATAGCCTTACAGGCATTTAAATAAAATAATCTCTTAATACTTAATACTATGTCAAATTATAATTCAGCCCTTGAAGTTATTCGTACACTTAAAGCAAAACACGGAAACTCTTGGAGTTCTATAAGCCCAGAAAACACGGCTCGTATGTCGGTGCAAAATAGATTTAAAACCGGTCTTGATATCGCAAGATACACTGCAGCTATTATGCGTAAGGATATGGAAGAATATGATGCAAACCCTATGAATTATACGCAATCACTAGGTTGCTGGCACGGATTTGTGGCGCAGCAAAAAATGATTGCTGTAAAAAAGCATCACGGCACTACAAATAAAAAATACTTATATCTTTCTGGATGGATGGTTGCCGCTTTACGTTCGGAACTAGGGCCGTTGCCAGATCAATCTATGCACGAAAAAACTGCCGTGCCTAAGTTAATAGAAGAGATTTACACTTTTTTACGCCAGGCAGATGCTGTAGAGCTCAACGATCTATTTCGTCGTCTAGATGCTGGTGAAGATGTGCAGGATCAAATAGATAATTATGAGACGCACGTTGTGCCTATCATTGCAGATATTGATGCAGGTTTTGGTAATGAAGAGGCAACATACCTTCTTGCTAAAAAAATGATAGAGGCAGGTGCTTGTGCTCTTCAAATAGAAAATCAAGTGTCTGACGCTAAGCAGTGTGGGCACCAAGATGGAAAGGTAACCGTACCGCACGAAGATTTTATTGCAAAAATTAATGCACTACGCTATGCCTTTTTAGAACTAGGAGTAGAGCAAGGTGTTATTGTAGCAAGAACAGACTCAGAGGGGGCTGGTCTTACTCAAAAGCTACCGGTAAGTCAGGAGCCAGGAGATCTTGCATCACAATATCTTGCCTTTGTAGAGGCAGAAGAGATAGATGTTGCTACTGCAAAAGAAGATGATGTACTATTAAAACGCGATGGTAAAATTGTACGTCCAGTAAGACTACCTAACGGATTGTATAAATTCAAAAACGGAACAAATATAGATCGTGTAGTACTAGATTGTATTACGAGTCTACAAAATGGAGCAGATCTTTTATGGATAGAAACCCCTACACCTAATGTAAAGCAAATCGCTCATATGGTTAACAGAGTGAGAGCGGTAATGCCTAATGCAAAGCTGGTATACAACAACTCACCGTCATTCAACTGGACACTCAATTTCCGTAATCAAGCTTATGACGAGATGCTAGAAGAAGGAGAGAATATGACAGCTTATGACCGTAATAATCTTATGGATGTAGAGTATGATAATACAGAGTTGTCACACCGTGCAGATGAGAAGATTAAAACCTTCCAGATGGATGGTGCTAGAGAGGCAGGCATCTTCCACCACCTTATTACATTGCCTACATATCACACCACTGCGCTGCATATGAATAATCTTACCGAAGGCTATTTTGGAGATCAAGGTATGCTAGCCTACGTAAAAGATGTGCAGAGAGAAGAAATACGCAAAGGTGTTTCTTGTGTAAAACACCAGAGAATGGCTGGTTCAGATCTGGGAGATGATCACAAAACATTTTATGCAGGAGATAGAGCTCTCAAGGCTGGTGGAGCAAATAATACTAGTAACCAGTTTACTGTAAAAGAACCCGTAACAAAGCAAAAGGCTGTGCTCGCAGAGTAAGTAAACCTCAATTTGTTGTAAGAAGGCGATGCTTGCTCTCATCGTCTTTTTGAAATTAAAGAAATTTCAGTCCAGATATAGTCTTTGGTAGGAAGTATTGGTTTACACTATCTGGCTGGAATTTCTTATTTGTATAATAGCTGTATGGAGTGTAATTACGCTTTCGCGAAAGCGTATATCTAAAAAGTTGTATCATTATAATGAGCATCTTTATGTGATGATTTTCTCACTTCAGAAAAGAGCCTTAACATATTATTGAAAATTATGAAAAGCAGAAAATTACTTATGATACCTGGCCCAATAGAGTTTGAGCCAGATGTGTTGCAAGCAATGGCTGTGCCTACCACAAGTCACGTTGCGCCAAATTTTATAGACGTTTTTGGAAACGCTCTGGATATGATGAAGGAAGTTTGGAAATCAACTAGTGGTCAGCCCTTTATAGTTGCCGGAAGCGGAACGCTAGCTATGGATATGGCGGCGTCTAACCTTATTGAGAAAGGAGATAGTGCGCTTGTCATTTCTACCGGATATTTTGGAGCGCGGTTTAAAGATATTCTAGAAACTTATGGCGCAGAAACTACGGTTCTTAGTGCGCCTATAGGTGAAGTAGTGCCTTTAGATATTATAGAGGAAACGCTTAAAGAAGGCTCCTATAAATTACTCACGTTTACACACGTAGATACATCTACAGGAGTTATGGTAGCGCCAGAGGCTATATGTAAGCTTGCGCAAAAGTATGGAGTACTCACTATACTTGACGGGGTATGCTCTGTAGCAGGTGAAGAAATTTTACAAGAAAAGTGGGGAGTAGATGTGGTATTAACTGGATCTCAAAAAGCCATAGGCGTACCGCCTGGGCTTGCACTGCTTGTTGCTTCTCAAAAAGCGCTAGAAGTCTGGAAAAATAGAAAAACACCCGTAGGTAACTATTATGCTTCTTGGAATAACTGGCTACCTATAATGATTGCTTATCAAGAAGAGAGACCATCTTATTTTGGCACACCGCCTGTAAATCTTATTTTGGCCTTAGAGAAAAGTTTAGGTATTATTTGTGATGAGGGAATAGGCGGAAGAGTGCAAAGACATAAAAGGCTTGCTCGAGCCTTTAGAGCTGCAATAACCTCTCTTAATTTATCTATTTTACCTACAGAAGATGTAATCGCTGCTCATACACTAACAGCTGTTTATTATCCAGAAAATATAGATGGAGCATTACTGCGTGCTCATATGGTAGCAGATGATGTTATCGTAGCGGGAGGATTGCTTTCTGAAATTAAGACAACATATTTTAGAGTAGGGCATATGGGGTCTGTATCATCTAATGATTTGCTAGCTGTGCTAGGAGCGCTAGAGCGTGCGCTACAATCTCAGAACTATCCTTTTGAAATGGGAGTAAGTCTTAGAACATTTCAAGATAGTCTCATCTAGTATTGATTATCATATTTAAAACAATTAAGCCTTCATAATAGAGGGTTTTATTGTTTTATGATGGGTGTAGTATGGTGACCTGGTTGTATCTATAAGATCTAGTGCGGGAAACAACAAACAACTCCGTACCTTTGCATCGTGAAAACAGAAAAGAAAGACATACGTAAATTAACCAAAGAAGATCTTAGAGCTTTTTTTGTAGACCAAGGTGATAAAGCCTTTAGAGGTAATCAGGTTTATGAGTGGTTATGGCAAAAGGGCGCACACGACTTTGTAGATATGACTAACATCTCAAAGGAGACACGCATCTTGCTAGATGAGCATTTTGTGATTAACCATATACGTGTTGACCAGATGCAACGTAGTAGTGATGGTACTATAAAGAACGCTGTAAAGTTGCACGATGGTCTTACAGTTGAGTCTGTTTTAATACCTACTAAGAGTAGAACAACCGCCTGTGTATCTTCACAAGTAGGTTGTAGTCTTAATTGTAAATTTTGTGCGACAGCTAGATTAAAGAGAATGCGTAATCTCAAACCAGATGAGATCGTAGATCAAGTGGTGGTCATAGACAGACAAAGTAAGTTATATCACGATAGACCCCTGTCTAACATTGTTTTTATGGGGATGGGAGAGCCATTAATGAATTATAATAATGTGATTAAGGCTATAGATAAGATTACAGATCCAGAAGGACTTGGTATGTCGCCTAAGAGAATTACAGTCTCTACCTCTGGTGTGCCTAAGATTATTAAAAAAATGGCAGATGAGGAGGTGAAGTTTAATCTTGCTGTATCGCTGCACTCTGCGCTAGATGATGTGCGTACAGAGATTATGCCCTTTAATGAGCAAATGCCACTTGCAGATCTCAAAGAAGCACTTATTTACTGGTATGAAAAAACTGGAAAGCGCATTACATATGAGTATGTAGTTTGGGATGGCATAAATGATAGACAGATAGATATAGATGCTTTATTAGATTTTTGTAAAGCAGTGCCTAGTAAAGTAAATATCATAGAGTATAACCCTATAGATGATGGTCAGTTTCAACAAGCAAACCCTCAAGCTATAGACCGTTACGTAGATGTGCTTGAAGCAAATGGTGTCACAGTAACGGTGAGAAGATCAAGAGGTAAAGATATAGATGCCGCTTGCGGACAACTGGCAAATAAGCAATAAAAAAGCGACTCAATTGAGTCGCTTTTTTTATGTCTAAATAATAAACTTATTTGTTTACAATTTTTATTGAAGTAGATGCAGTAGCGCTACTTATTTGAGCCACATATACTCCAGTAGGTAAATCATTGAGATCTACTGTATCTGTATTTCCGCTAAGTGAAGATGTTCTTACATCTTGCCCTAAGAGATTGAAAATTTTTGCATTTACTAATTCTTCTTGCGAACTTATTGTAAGTATTTTAGATGCTACAGAAATGTTTAAGCCTTGAGCTAGTAGCTCTTCTGTAGAAAGCGTTGCGTCTACAGTAAGACGATCAATACCTATATAGTTTGAGTTGTTTCCTGCTGGTCCACCATCTGTAACCCAGTATCTAAATGCAACTTTAGTAATCACCCCGCCGTCTGGAAGACCGGACATTGTTACAACTTGTTGTTCCCAATCTTCTGGGTATCCTCCCACTGCGAGTGATGGATTTATTTCTAATAGTAAGTCGGTATAAGAACCATTACTTGAAGAAGTTGGTTCAGTTCCGCTTCCATCAGGATCTAAACGCACTTCTAATCTGTCTGGGAAAGCACTAGCTGCACCAGTTCTAGTATAAAATGTTAATTCATCACCATTGCTTAGGTTTAGCTCTGGTGTTATAAAGTAAACATCAATAACTGATCCACCTGTAGCGTTGAAATTCATACCTAAATAAGATGTGCTGGCACCGTCAAATGCTTCAAAAACAGCATCGTTACCTTGAAATATATCTGTATTAGGAGTATCACTTACATTTAAAACAGTATAGTCAGTTAAGGTCGTAATATCATCAAAACCCTCATCAATCAAGGTGTTTTGAGCATTCATTGTAAATACTGCAAGAAAAAAAGCAGCAATAAGAGTAATTTGTTTCATATTTTTTTAATTAGGATTATTAATACGAGGCTTAAGTTACAGAAATTATAGGCTCTTAATGAAAATTTAACACTATCTATGCAATAAGTTTATAAATACAATCCTATTTGTAAGTGGTATCTTTACTATAATGAAAGTAGTAGCTCAAATTAAAGAACCCATAGCCTATGAAATGGAGCTTTTTGAAGAAAAGTTTGCCCTTTCTATGCGCTCTAAAGTCGCGCTTCTTAATCGTATAACACATTATATTGTAAATCGTAAGGGCAAGCAAATGCGACCTATGTTTGTTTTTCTTACTGCAAAAATGATGAATAGCGGTGAGGTAAATGATCGAACATATCGAGGCGCCTCTGTTATAGAATTAATACATACGGCAAGCCTCGTACACGATGATGTAGTAGACGATAGTAATATGCGTCGCGGCTTCTTTTCACTTAATGCTTTATGGAAAAATAAGATTGCCGTATTAGTGGGTGATTTCTTATTTTCAAAAGGATTACTCCTTTCTATAGATAATGGTGACACAGATTTATTACAAATTATCTCTGTCGCTGTACGCGAAATTTCTGAAGGAGAACTACTCCAGATTGAAAAAGCAAGAAAACTCGATATCACAGAGAAGTTGTACTACGAGATTATTAGACAAAAAACCGCGACACTCATTGCAGCTTGTTGTGCAATGGGAGCTCAAGCCGTTCACGCAAAAGGTAAAGAGGTAAAGCGTATGCATAAGTTTGGTGAACTTATAGGGATGGCTTTTCAAATTAAAGATGATCTTTTTGATTACGGTTCTGAAAAAATAGGAAAACCTACAGGTATTGATATCAAGGAACAAAAGATGACCTTACCGCTTATATATGTACTTAATACAGTTTCAAAAAAAGAGAAGGACTGGCTTATCAATAGTATAAAAAATAAGAATACAGATAAGAAGCGTGTAAAAGAGGTGATTGCCTTTGTAAAAGATAATGGCGGCCTCGATTATGCGATATCAAAAATGAAAGCATTACAGCAAGAGGCACTCGAAATACTTATGACCTATCCTCAATCTGTATACCGTGACTCGCTAGAGCTTATGGTAAATTATGTGATAGATAGAAAGAAGTAAATTTTTTAATAACTCCTTGCTTGCATAATACATAAACGATAAAAGCGGCTCAATGAGCCGCTTTTATCGTTTATGTAGATATAAAAATTAAGCCCTTACTGGTCTATTTAGTATAAGATCTAAGTAAAGATTAATTTTGTTTTTAAGCTCCTGTCTAGGTGTTATAAAATCTAAGAAACCGTGCTCTTGTACAAACTCTGCGGTCTGGAAACCTTCTGGTAATTCTTTACCTGTAGTGTCGCGTACCACACGAGGTCCAGCAAAACCTATAAGTGCTCCTGGCTCTGAGATGTTAATGTCTCCTAGCATTGCAAATGAGGCAGTTGTTCCTCCAGTGGTAGGGTCTGTACATAATGATATGTAGGGTATACCAGCATCTGCTAGTTGAGCAAGTTTAGAACTTGTTTTGGCTAGTTGCATAAGTGATAGTGCAGCTTCCATCATACGAGCACCACCAGATTTTGAGATGATCATAAAAGGAATATTATTTTTGAGAGAGTAGTCTGCAGCACGTGCAATCTTTTCTCCTACAACGCTACCCATAGATCCACCTATGAAGCTAAAATCCATACAAGCTATCACTAGGTCTGAGCCTTTAGATTTACCTACAGCAGTGCGCACGGCATCTTTAAGTCCAGTCTTTTCTTGAGCGGCAACTAGCCTATCTGCATACGCCTTTTTGTCTTCAAATTTAAGAGGATCTTTTGAGGTGAGTTTTGCGTCTAGCTCTTTGTATTTATTATCATCAAAGAGAATTTCAAAATACTCATTACTCCCTATGCGTACGTGGTACCCATCTTCTGGTGAGATATAGAAGTTTTTTTCTAGCTCTTCTGTGTCTACTATTTTACCAGTAGGTGATTTATACCAGAGTCCTTTAGGAGTATCCTTTTTATCCTCTGTTGCAGTGTGTATTCCTTTTTCTTTACGTTTGAACCAAGCCATATAAGGTGTTTGAATTTGGTTAAGGGTATTATTAGTTCTTCTTAGCAAAGGTGACATTATATGGTATCAACCTTTCGCGTAAGCGTTCAAAATTTCAAAATAATAGGCTGTAAAAATACGTAAAAGGGATGATATCAAACAATTTTGACATCATCCCTTTTATGTAGTAATAATATGTTGATTATTAGAGCGTATCTACATTATTAAGGTCTTCAAAAGCCTTTTTAAGACGTGCTCCCATCGTTCCTTCTGCCTTGCGTAACCATACGCGTGGGTCATAAAATTTCTTGTTAGGAGAATCATCACCAGTAGGGTTTCCTATTTGAGTTTTAAGATACTCGGCGTTTTCTCCAAAATAATCACGTATACCCTCTGCAGTAGCATACTGAAGATCTGTATCTATATTCATCTTTATAGTACCATATCCTATAGCCTCACGTATCTCTTCTACGGTAGAACCGCTTCCTCCGTGAAAAACAAAATCTATATGGTTGTGCTCCTTTCCATACTTTTCTGAAATGTACTCTTGTGAGTTTTTAAGAATTTTTGGTGTAAGCTTTACGTTACCTGGCTTGTAAACTCCGTGTACGTTTCCAAAAGCTGCAGCGATTGTAAATTGATCACTTACCTTGCTCAATTCTTCATATGCATAAGCAACTTCTTCTGGCTGGGTATATAATTTTGAGTCATCTACATCGCTATTATCTACACCATCTTCTTCACCACCTGTGATTCCTAGCTCTATCTCAAGGGTCATATCCATTTTTGCCATACGCTCAAGATACTTTTTACAAATCTCTATATTCTCTTCTATAGGCTCCTCACTTAGATCTATCATATGAGAGCTGAAGAGTGAGTGACCGTGCTCCTTATAGTACGCCTCACTAGCATCTAGTAAACCATCTATCCAAGGGAGTAACTTTTTTGCACAGTGATCTGTGTGTAAAATAACTGTAGCTCCATATGCCTTTGCAAGCTCGTGTACGTGCTTTGCTCCAGCTACTGCTCCTAGTACGGCTGCTTGCTGGTTTTCATTACTAAGTCCTTTACCTGCGTTAAACTGGGCGCCACCATTAGAAAACTGTATGATTACAGGAGCGTTAAGTGAAGCTGCTGTTTCTAGCACAGTATTTATACTGTTAGACCCTATAACATTTACAGCAGGAAGGGCAAAACCTTTTTCCTTTGCATAGTTAAAAATTGCTTGTACTTCGTGCCCTGTGGCAACACCTGGTTTTATAGAATGCGACATTGTATGAGTTTAAAATTTATGTAGTAAAAGTAATGAATATTACTCGTTTATTATTCTTGTGAGGTGGGTTACTACGATAACGTTTTAGGAGAATTACGCTTTCGCGAAAGCATAATTAGAAGTATTTCAATGATATAAAGTGTGTCTATATCATTTTACATAAGCTCATCTATCTAAGATTAAAATGGGTAATTAATCCCCACGTTATAGACAGCATTTGCAAAATTGTACTGGGTAAACCATCTATCACCCTCTGCAAGGGCTGGGTTGTATGTTTTAAAACCTATGTCAAAGCGGAGTGCAAAAAAGTCAAAATCCCATCGCAATCCAAAACCTGAACCTAATGCTAGCTCTTGTAAACTCTCAAGCCCTGTAAATCTTGAGGCCTCATCTTCTACATTATCAAAAACATTCCAGATATTACCAGCGTCTGTAAAGAGCGCACCTTCTATAGGCCCTATGAGGTCAAATCTATATTCTAGGTTAAAAGCAAGTTTCATATTTGCTTCATTAAATTCATTGGGGCTACCGCTGCTTCCTGGGCCCAGGTCATAGGCTCTCCAGGCTCTGTTGTCATTAGACCCACCGCCAAAGAAACTACGTATAAAAGGAATACTCCCAGAGTTACCATAAGGAATGGCAATCCCACCAAAGGCTCTTGCCGCAATAATATTATTATTACCTAGGTCCCAGTGACGAGAGTAGTCTAGTTCTGTTTTTACATACTGTGAGTATACTACGCCAAAGAGACTTTTATTACCATCTTCATTTTTGCTAGTATTTGCAATATTACCTGCCAGGGCTAGGGCATTACCAGCAAGCTCAATGTTTGTTCTAAAACGGCTAAAGGTTTCGTCAAAAAGGTTTTCTCTATTATCGTAGGTGTGGGAGATATTAAGAGATACAATGAGGTTATCTTCTGTAAGTCGCTCCTGTCGCTCGCCTATAGCTTGTATATCATTTATATCATTTTGAGAAATATCACCAGCGTTACCATTATCTACATCATTTATAAACTGCTCTGCGCCAAAAGGTATTGAGAGGTTTACCTCACCACTTGCATCTGTAGTAAAATATGCAGGATTTACATCTGCCTGATTGTTTTGAGCAATACTGTTTAAATCATCATAACTATTTCTGTATATATTGAAATAGTTGTCTGGGTTGAGGTTACGCACATATTGAGCATTTACAAGATCTACGCTAAAAGATCTTTTCCAAGAGGGGCTCCAGTTGTACGTGAGACTACCGCTCACTGTTTGTTTATCCAGCCCTATATTTTGCTGTACGCCTACACCTAGATTAAAACGGGTATTAGGTTGCCACTCTGCAGGTATCCATTTATTAGTATTAAAAGGAAAAAATATACGTGGGAAGGTAAGACGCATATCTGCGCCTATTTCAGAGATATTAAAAAAACTATCATCTGGATTTGCCGCATCATCAGATGCTCCTACACTACCACGACCAGAGATTTCAAGTGTTTCTGCTCCTCTAAAGATATTACGAATTAATAGCGACCCAAAACCAGCAATCCCAAAGTCTTGAATATTTGAGGTAGAGACATCAAAATCTGCCCTAAGCTTATATTTTTCTAGCGGGGTGAGTCGTATGCTCGCTATGAGATCAGATCGTGTACTGTCTGCTGGGTCTTCGGTATATGAGATACTTGGGTATTTAAATGTACCAAGCCTGCTCAACCTGCTCAAACTCTGTATGCGGTCTACATCGCGGTAGATAGCGCCAGGCTTAAGAGGGATAATATCTGTAAGTGCCTTAGGTCTGTAATTTATTTTATCATAAGCATAGATATTAAAGCCATCACTTACAAGCGAGTCATTAAAGGTTTTATTACGATTATCATAATTATAATCTGTTATGATGTTTACGTTAGATACTTTATGCACTTTAAAAGGAACCTCATACGTAGAGTCATTTACAGTCTCTGTACGGTTATCTATTATATACTCTAGATTTGCCTTATGGTTTGTTTTTACAGTATCTCCTACAAGGCGTATATAATCAGACTCAAAGTGGTATAAGCCATTGTTTCTAAATAATTCTGTAAGGCGCTGTGTCTCTGTATTTATGTTTGCTGTGGCATAACGCTCTCCCGGTTTTAGTACAGACTCGTCTTTATGTACATAATAAATAGAATCTGCCACTGGAGAAGCAATGATAGGGGTAATACTATCTAAAAAGTAAGGTGTACCCTTCTTTACTTTATAATCTATAGATGCGCGCTGGTTACTATCTTTCTTAATGTCGTAGCCCACCTCGGCATTAAAATAGCCATTGTTTACATAATAAGCAGTAAGGCGTTGGGCAGACTTTTCGGTAATGGCTTCTGTTACGATGGCTGGAGCTTCACCAGTCTTTTTTATACCGCTATTAAAATTCTTTTTAAAATTACGAACAGCTTCTACTTGCTTTGCAGAAAGTAGTCGTTCCCAGAAGGTATATCTAGTTGCACTCGCAGCGCGTTGCGCATCAAGTATAGAGTCTATATTAGGCCTTGCAAGATTAAAAATATATAACCGTAGAGGCGTACCTATGAGGGGTAGTTTTGTGTTAGGTTTTTGGTACAGGTAATTGTAAAGGCGTGTCTCGCTTACTTTTTCTTCACCATCATAAATGGTGTTTTCTGTAAGGAGGTGACCATCTGCAGGAACTCGTTTTGTTGCGTTACAACCTAACAGAAAGAGTGCCACTACCAGAAATAGTGATATTTTTGTACAAGTTGTTTTCAATAGGTCGTTTTCATCATTTTCAAAAGTACATCTTAATCGTGGTAAGCAAAAATACAATCAAACGAATAACGAGTTTAGGGCAAAAAAAGTACCGCCAGCGCGAAGGTGTTTTTGTTGCAGAGGGTATTAAGGTTGTAAATGAACTTCTTTTATCATCACTAGAGCTTGTAGAATTACATACCGAAGATGTTTCCGCTTTCGCGAAAGCGTTATCACCCCAAGACCAGTCTAAGGTAAATGAAGCAACTCCAGCCGAGCTTAAGAAACTCACCTTTTTAAAAACCGCACAAAAGGCAGTGGCAACATTTAAAATGCCAAAAGCAATAGCTATAGATAGGTCTGGGCTTACCGTTGTGCTAGATGATGTACGTGACCCTGGTAACCTAGGCACTATTATACGTCTTTGTGATTGGTTTGGGATAAAGCAGTTGGTGTGCTCAAAGGCTACTGTAGATTGTTATAACCCAAAGGTGGTGCAAGCCACAATGGGATCGCTCACGCGGGTAGCGATTATTTATACAGATATTGATACATACTTGTCTAATGAAGACCGTCCCGTTTTTGGGACCTTTATGGATGGAGAAAATATTTATGCAGCATCACTGCCGCAAGAGGGTGTGATTGTAATGGGTAATGAGGCAAACGGAATCTCTACGAGTATTGAGGAACTCGTGACAAAGCGTATTGCTATACCTAGATTTGGCATCACACAAGCTACCGAAAGTCTTAACGTAGCAACGGCAACGGCAATTTGTTTAAGTGAGTTTAAAAGAGGGTAGTAGCGCGGTCTTACTGAAAGGTGAAGTTTAAGAACACACCTCTGGTTTGCATCTTTGTAATATTACCCGTCCACGGACTGTTAGGTCTATTATCACGTACTAACTCGTCAGACGCGGCAAAGACACCTTTTATGCTGGGTATAAATTTAAAGTAGTAAAGATATAGTTCTACACCTATAGCCATCTCATAAAAGAAAGGACTAGACGTTGTACGGAACTGTCCAGCAAAGTTATCATCTGGATTGTCTTCGTTGCTAGATAAATTAGTTACTGTAGCTACGCCAAATTGTACATAAGGGCGCACATTATTAAGTCTTCTCGTATTAAATTTAAGTGCAAGTGGCAAGTATATATACGTAGAGGGCACTTCGCGTAGCTGATCATTTTCATCATCAAAACGTGGGTCTGGCGCATACATAAGATTACGCTGTGTGTAGATAAGTCCTGGCTCAGTACGTAAACTCACAAACTCAGAGAGTCGTAAATCACCTATGAGACCTACATTAAAACCTACAGATTTTTCAACCTGTATGTCTTCTTGCTCATTTTGATAATCAAAATTGTAATCCATTGAGTTCAAACCAAAGTAGTATCCCCAAGAAATAGGTTTTTTATCAAAGTTTTGATCATTCTGAACTCTGGGTCTAGATAACCACTGAGCATTAACCGAAGAAAAACTTAAAACAAGTGCTATTACAGCAATGTATGTGCGCATAAAATTATTTTGTAGCCGTGTAAATTGTTGCAACGCCAAAGGTTTGTGGCTTATGTTGCACGTCTTTAAACCCAATTTTACGCAAAATATTGTTGAGTACCTCTCCAAAAGGAAATGCATTTGCGCTTTCACTCAGGTAGCCATAAGCATTTTTATCTTTAGAAAAGAGTTTACCCACAGTAGGTAAGATCACTTTAGAGTGGAAGTTGTATCCTTGTTTAAAAGGTGTTTTTGTAGGGACAGAGGTTTCTAATATCACAAAAATTCCTCCAGGTTTTAGCACACGTAGTATCTCTGCTAGACCTTTTTCTAATGTTTCAAAATTACGTACCCCAAAGGCTACAGTAATAGCATCAAAAGTATTGTCTTCAAAGGGCATATTCTCACTATCTGCCTGCATCATCTCGATGCGGTCATCAAGTTCTTTGGCAGCAATTTTCTTTCGGCCTACAGATAGCATTCCTTCAGATATGTCAAGACCTACTAGCTTGCTAGCATTTGTACTTGCCATATTAATAATGAGGTCTCCTGTACCTGTTGCAATGTCAAGGATAGAATCTGGGTTAGTATCTGCCACAAGTTGTACCACCTTCTTGCGCCACTTTACGTCTATTCCAAAAGAGATCACACGGTTAAGACCGTCATACTCGCCAGAAATGTTATCAAACATTTGCTCTACTTGCTCTTTTTTAGACTGGTCTGAAGACTTATATGGGGTTACCTTTTTGGCCATTTCAATTTTTTCACAAAGATAACGCTTTCGCGAAAAATTATAATCCATAACCCCTATATCTTCTATTTGAACGCTCATTTGTCTTGCTGTGGGTTTAAGCTCCAGATGCTTAGTTATTTTGAATACCGTTCGTTTTTTTCGCGAAAGCGCACCTACAAAGCCCTTCAAACTGGCAATAAACCCTTGCAATTTTTTTAATCCATCACCTATGTAGTATCTTTGTACGCATTTTTGAGCACATCCATTTATGAAAATAATCATTGCAGGAGCAGGAGAAGTAGGGTTTCACTTAGCAAAATTACTCTCTTACGAATCTCAAGATATTACCCTTATAGATACTAATAGAGAGAGTCTGTCATATGCAGATACGCATCTAGATATCAGAACTATAAAAGGAGACGCAACCTCTATTGCGATACTACAAGACTCTCGAGTTGAGGGAGTAGATCTTCTTATAGCAGTTACAGCCAGCGAGACTACAAATATCACGGTTTGTGTACTGGCAAAGCAGCTAGGTGCACAGCGTACGATTGCTCGTATATCTAACACAGAGTTTATAGAGCACAAAGAGCTAGCAGGGTTTCAGAAATTTGGGATTGATGAGTTAATCTCTCCAGAGAGTCTAGCAGCAAGTGAGATTGAGTTACTACTTAACCAGAGTGGTTTTTCAGATAGTTACGAGTTTGATAATGGAGCACTTACTATGGTAGGTACGACCTTATCACGTACGGCTTCTTTTGTAGGTAAAAGTGTGAAAGAGGCAGCAAAGATTTTTCCAGAGTTACACTTTATGCCTATCGCGATACAGCGAGAAGGAACACAATATACATTAATACCTAGAGGAGATACTGTTTTTAAAGAAGGTGATCACATTTACTTTGTGACGGTGCAGGGCGGTGTAGAAGAGATTTATAAACTTACAGGTAAAGTACGCCAGAATATCAAAAACGTAATGATACTGGGCGGTAGTAACATCGGGTCAAAAACTGCAAAAGATTTATGTAGTAATAGATTTAATGTAAAACTAGTAGAGAAGAACCGAGAAAAAGCAATTGACCTAGCAGATTTACTACCTAAGGCACTCGTTATAAATGGTGATGGTCGTAATGTAGAGCTACTAGATGAAGAAAATATACACGATATGGATGCCTTTATCTCTGTGACAGGAGATAGTGAGACTAATATTATGTCGTGTCTGGTTGCTAAGTCAAAAGGAGTACAAAAAACCATAGCCCTAGTTGAGAATATGGATTACTTCCAGCTCTCACAGAGTATAGGTATTGATACCCTTATCAATAAAAAGCTACTGGCTGCAAATAATATCTTTAGATACATCCGTAAAGGAGAGGTGGTAGCAATGACTAAGCTCAATAATATGAATGCAGAGCTACTAGAATTTATTGTAAAAGACTCTTCTGAAGTGCAAGGAAAACGTATACGCGACATAGACTTCCCTAGAAGTGCGACTATAGCAGGAGTAGTAAGAAATAATCAAGGTCTTATAGCCTTAGGTGCTTTTAGAATAGAAAAGGGTGACCGTGTAGTAGTATGCTGTTTACCTAGATCTATTAAAAAGGTAGAAGAAATGTTTATCTAGCCCCAATGCCAAAACTCAATTACAAGATTATATTTCACTTAATGGGATTACTGCTGCTTTTTAATGGCGGCTTTATGCTCATTGCAGCACTTGTAAGTTTTCTTGCAAAAGATGGCGTAGGTCTTGAAGTCTCGGCAGCAGCATTGCTTACTGCATTTGCTGGTACGTTGCTTATGTTTATGACACGTGGGCACGAGAAAATTGTAAAAAAACGAGAAGGGTATATTATTGTGACCTTTGGGTGGCTATTTATGTCACTTAGTGGTATGTTGCCTTACCTTTTTACAGGAGCTATACCAGGCGTGGCAAACGCCTTTTTTGAGACTATAAGTGGGTATACTACAACAGGCGCCACCATACTTACAGACATTGAAGCGTTGCCTAAGAGTATTCTCTTCTGGCGCTCTACCACACACTGGATAGGGGGTATGGGTATCATTGTACTTGCTATTGCTATACTGCCACTGCTAGGTATAGGGGGAATGCAGCTTTTTGCGGCTGAAGCTCCAGGACCTAGTGCAGATAAGTTACACCCTAGAATTACTGATACGGCAAAACGTCTATGGTTAATTTATGTAAGCTTTACAGTGATTGAAACCATCTTGCTTAAGCTGGCTGGTATGTCATTTTTTGATGCGGTAAACCACGCATTGAGTACGCTCTCAACTGGAGGGTTTTCTACAAAAAATGCAAGTGTAGCTTACTGGAATGATAAGCCAGTTATACAGTATATCATAACGTTCTTTATGCTTCTAGCGGGTACAAACTTCGTATTAAGCTATTTTGCATTTAAGGGTAAAATTCAGAAGATTTTAAAAGATGAGGAGTTTAGGCTTTATATGGCTTTTGTCTTTGGCTTTGGGATTTTAGTGTCATTAGTAATGTACTTTAATGCAGACCTTAGTCTGTCTACAATAGAGCACCCTATGGTGTGGGGTAAGGCAGAAGCTGCTTTTCGTCACGGGTTGTTTCAAGTACTAGCAGTTATCACAACTACAGGATTTGTCACGGCAGACTACACAATGTGGACACCTTTTCTTACCGTTATTTTCTTTGGACTTATGTTCTTAGGAGGATCTGCAGGGTCAACATCGGGAGGTATTAAAGTTGTGCGCCACCTGCTTACCATACGTAATGCTATAGTTGAGTTTAAAAGAACACTGCACCCTAACGCAATACTACCTGTACGCTACAATTCAAAATCTGTAGATCGCTCTATTATATTTAACATCCTTGCATTCTTTATACTATATATGCTTTCTTGGATTATAGGTGCAAGTGTACTTGCCTCGATGGGACTTGATTTTAGAACAGCCCTGGGAGGATCTGCATCTGCACTAGGTAATGTAGGTCCAGCCTTTGGAGGGTTAAGTCCCGTAGATAGTTATGGGTGGTTACCTATAGGAGCAAAGTGGTGGATGGCGTTCTTAATGCTCATAGGGCGTCTAGAACTTTTTACCGTACTTATTTTATTAACCCCATTTTTCTGGAGAAATAGATAATGTTTGCACAATCACCATACGATCTCATAATAATAGGCGCAGGACCTATAGGGCTTGCCTGCGGTATTGCAGCTCATAAAAAAGGACTTAATTATCTTATTGTAGAAAAGGGAGTGCTCGTAAATACCATTTACAGGTATCCAGAAAATATGACTTTTTTTAGTACCTCAAAGCTGCTAGAAATAGGTCGCGTTCCTTTTGTATCTCATACAGATAAGCCTACTCGTAAGGAGGCGCTTGAGTATTATAGAAGAGTGCAAGACACTTGGAAACTAAGATTAAAGCTCTATACTCAGGTACAGAAAATGACGCCTAAAGATGGCGGATATGAGATTGAGACAGATAAGGGTAACGCTTTCGCGAAAGCGGTTATAGTATCCACCGGTTTTTATGATGTTGCTCGCACACTAGGCGTGCCAGGAGAAGACCTACCTAAGGTAAAACACTTTTATGACAGTCCGCACCCGTATGTAGATCAAAAAATACTTGTGGTGGGAGCTGCAAATTCTGCCTGTGATGTTGCGCTAGAAACCTACTACAAAAATGCAGAGGTGACAATGGCAATACGTGGGGAAGGCCTGTATGAAAAAACCAAATACTGGATTAAGCCTAATATTGAAAACCGAATTAAAGAAGGCTCCATAAAGGCTTATTTTAATACCACAGTAAAAGAAATAACACCGTCTACCGTAATTTTAAATACACCAGATGGAAAAGTTATTTTAGAAAATGACTTCGTACTCGCGATGATAGGCTACCAGCCAGATTATACCTTGATTGAAAAGTTAGGCCTGCCTGTTACAGATGACGAGACACGCACACCTATTCACAATGAAGAGACGCTAGAAACGCCATTAGAGCGTGTATATGTTGCAGGGGTAATTGCTGCAGGAATGCGCACAAGCAAACTCTTTATAGAGAATACACGTGAGCACGGCGATATGATTATAGACGATCTTATTACCAAGCTTTAAGGCACGTAAATCCAGGCATTTTTAGAGCGATTTTTTTGGTAATAAAAAAGTCAAAAAGAGATAGGTATTCCTCAAATTCTCGCCTAAATTCGCAATCGATATAGTTTTTATATTCACACTACTTATAAAAATATCATACACGAGGTAAGCTATGGCATCACGACAAATTACAAACACAATTTTAATGATACGTCCTGTTCAGTTTAGAATGAACGAGGAGACGGCGGTTAATAATTATTTTCAAGAAGATATAAGTCTTAAAAATGATGAGATCAATACAAAAGCACAACAGGAGTTTGATGACTTTGTTGCAAAGCTGCGCGCCGTGGGTGTAAACGTTATTGTTGAAAATGATGATATGAAAGGGAACACTCCAGATTCTGTCTTTCCAAATAACTGGGTATCTTTTCACGAAAGTGGTAATGTAGCCCTATACCCTATGTTTGCCGAAAATAGAAGAAGAGAGCGCAGGGAAGAAGTGCTTATAAGACTTGAAAGTGAAGGATTTACGATTAACAATATTGTAGACTACACAGAGGCAGAAGATGAAGATGTTTTTCTAGAAGGTACGGGTAGTATTCTTATGGACCGCCAGAACGAGCGTGCTTACTGCGCCTTATCTGCAAGAGCAGACGAGAGTTTGTTCATAGAGTTTTGTGAAGATTTTGAGTACACACCAGTCGTGTTTACTGCAAACCAAACGGTAGATGGTAAGAGATTGCCTATTTATCACACTAACGTGATGATGTGTCTTGCAGAGGAGTTTTGTGTGATCTGTCTTGATACTATAGATGATAAAAAGGAGCGTAAAAATGTGCTTAAACACTTAAAAGAAACGGGCAAGCAAGTGATATCTATTACAGAAGAGCAAATGCATCACTTTGCAGGTAATATGTTACAGGTACTGGGAGCAGATGATAAGAAGTATCTAGTGATGAGTGCAGATGCACACCAGAGCCTCACTAAGGATCAAGTTAATAAGATAGAAAAGCACTGTGAGATTTTAAGTAGCGACTTAAGTACGATAGAAACTTGTGGAGGAGGTAGTGCAAGATGTATGATGGCAGAGGTGTTTCTTCCTAAGGAAGAATAAAGTATATTCGTATTATGCTTTCGCGAAAAACAAAATATGGATTAAAGGCACTCACTTTTCTAGCAAAAAAGCCTGAGAATACAACAGTGCTTATACAAGAAATCGCAGATTCTGAAAATATCTCAAAAAAGTTTCTGGAGAGTATTTTACTTTCTATGCGTAAAGCGGGCTACCTAGGTAGTAAAAAAGGCAAAGGTGGTGGATACTACCTTATTAAAAAGGCAGAAGATATAAAGATATCATCTGTGATACGTACGTTAGAGGGACCTATCGCGTTATTGCCTTGTGTGAGTCTTAACTTTTATGAGCATTGTGATGATTGTCCCAAAGAAGAGGAGTGTAGTCTTCATATACTTATGATAGAAGTAAGAGACCAGACCTTAAAAGTATTAGAAAATAAATCACTTATAGATCTTATTTAAACGATTTTGTGTAAAAGTGTATTAAATTCACACGAATCGGTATCTAAAGTGTAGGAAATTAGAGAATAACGCATTATATTTATCACATATAGGCGTTCTAGAATAATGTATTGAGAGAAGCAATTTTATAAGTGTTTGTAGTTTTCACTTTTAAAATTAACTGGTAAAACAGTACGGGTAATTTTTTTTAGTAGGATTTAAAAAGCGACCGAATTTATCTCTCAGATAATACACGTTCTGGTTCGCCTTTTTTTAATGCTCAAATCGCTTTGTAGCAATATTTCTTATCATCTCACCAAATATAAAGTAGTGAAAGGGTAGCATACTATACCAGTATAATCTGCCAAAAATACCTCGTGGTCTAAAGGTTGCCGTCTGGTGCAGCACATCATTATCATCTATTGTAAACTCAAGCCAGGCCTCTCCAGGTACCCGCATCTCTGCAAAGAGTAATAACCTAGGCTCTTCTTTACTTGCTAGTAACACACGCCAGAAGTCTATTACATCACCTGTAAAAATCTTATCTGGATGTGTTCTTCCTCTGCGCAGGCCTACGCCTCCTACAAGTTTATCTATATACCCTCTTATCTTCCACATCCAGTCACCATAATACCAGCCTCTGTCACCACCTATTGCCCAGATATTTTCGAGAGCTAGCTTTCGGTCTTTTAGATGTATGGTTTGTTTGTCTTTGAGGCATCCATAGCTAGGGACTTGTATATAGTCATCTAGATTTACTTTAATACGACCACTTACAAGACTATCTTTCCAAGAGCTCGCTACCTGATTTTGTTCAATTTTGGCGAAAGCCAAATCAATAGCATCTTCATAACTTATAGGAGTGATACCTAGTAAATCTTGCAATCTAGAGTCACTTGAGATCACCTCTACCTTCATACTATCTACAAGGTTGAGCGCAAGTTTATAAGATGTTGAGGTGATAAAATACAACCAGTATGAAGATATTTTTGGGCTCATTACTGGTACTGTAAAAATATACAATGGTAGATTGCGCACTGTTGCATAACGCTGCATCATCTCTTTATAGCTTAGCACATCTGGGCCACCTATATCAAATTGATTATTATAAGTGCTCTCGTTGCCTAAAACTCCAGTGAGGTATTGCATTACATTGCGTATAGCTATAGGCTGGCATTTTGTATTGACCCATTTTGGGGTAATCATCACAGGTAGCTTCTCACATAGGTCGCGTATAATCTCAAAAGAAGAACTCCCAGATCCCACAATGATCCCTGCTCTAAGTACGGTGAGGGCAGCTTTACCTTTTTTTAGGGTGTTCTCTACGTTTTGACGTGAGCGTAGGTGTTTACTTAAGATTTTATCATTTGCAATACCCCCTAGATAGATTACCTGCTGGCAACTAGTAGGAGCGAGATAGGTGTTAAAATTGAGCGCAGAGAGCTCTTCCTTCTCGTCAAAATCTGAGGTGCTCGAGCTCATAGAGTGCAAGAGGTAGTAGGCAACATCTATATCTTTCGGTAATTTATTTGCTTCTGGTTTGTCTAGAAAGTCTATCTCTATAATAGTAATCTGTTCCTTTATTTTTTTACTTACAGACAGCCGCGCCTCATTGCGCACCACACACACCACCTCGTGATTTGCCTCAAGTAACATAGGGAGTAATCGCATCCCTATATATCCATTTGCACCCGTAAGTAATATTTTCATAATCTTACAGGTCGTCTATGTTTGTGGGAGATTGCTGTGCTTTCTGGTCAAGAATACGCTTCATAAAATTATGCACTTTTTTATCTTTAGCCTTAGCTTCAATTTTGATAAAATAATTATCGCGATAGACACTATACTCTTCTGCTCGACCCTTGTAAAGGTTGAGTTTCCAGTAGGGAATTACCAGCGCATAGCTGTCTAGTAAGGCTCTAAAACCTATGATAATACCACGGGGTCTAAGCTCTATATTGCACTTATTGCGATATTTATCTAGAGCAAGAAAATTCTGGATCTGTATACTAGATTCTGTAATGACAAGGTGACCTATACCTATGCCGCCTTGTTTAATGCGCTCACGCAATCCGTAGGGCTCGCCTACTTCTTCGTTAATTTTGCGCTTTATATCAGGATTGTTGTAAGATACGTTAAGAAGCATTTTTTCTTTTAAAGATACGAGTTTCGCTAGTGTTTCCCTATGTGCTCTTTCAATTTTCACATATATTTGTGCCATATTTTTAGACACCCTGTGACTTAAATATGTGTAGCGGTGGCGTGGTTGTAATTACGCTTTCGCGAAAGCGCAATAAGTCCCATTTATATTTTCAACTTTCAAGATCCTATGTCGTTACAATCTACTATAGAAACTCACGTAAAAGCCGCTGTTGCCGAAATTTATAAAGCTGAACTCCCAGCGGTGGAATTTCAAGCAACTCGCAAAGAATTTGAAGGAGATATCACAGTAGTGGTTTTCCCTATGTTACGTGTTGTAAAAGGAAACCCAGTACAGATAGGAACAAAAATAGGAGAGTACCTCGTAGCACAAGTTGAAGAGATTACTGCTTTTAATGTAGTAAAAGGTTTCTTAAACTTAGTAGTGGCAGATGCGTTTTATATGAACGCCTTTGCAGAGATACAAGCCACCGAAAATTTTGGAAAAACACCAGAAGCTGGTAAAGCGGTAATGGTAGAATACTCCTCGCCTAACACAAATAAGCCACTTCACCTAGGTCACGTACGTAACGTGTTATTAGGATACGCTGTGTCAGAAATTATTAAGGCAGCAGGTTCTAAAGTTTATAAAACTCAAATTATTAATGACCGTGGGATTCATATCTGTAAGTCTATGCTGGCTTGGGAGCGTTATGGTAACGGAGAGACTCCAGAGTCTACAGGTCTTAAAGGAGATAAATTAGTAGGTAATTACTATGTAAAGTTTGACCAAGAGTATAAGAAAGAAGTAGCTGCGCTGGTTGCTCAAGGTAAGAGCGAGGAGGAAGCAAAAAAAGAGGCTCCTTTATTACTCGAGGCCCAAGAAATGCTACGCAAGTGGGAAGCGGGAGATGCAGAGACTGTTGCACTATGGAAAAAAATGAACCAGTGGGTGTATGACGGATTTGAGGTTACCTATAAAAATATAGGAGTAGATTTTGATAGCTACTACTACGAGAGCAACACCTACCTACTAGGAAAAGACAATATAGAAGAAGGTCTTAAAAAAGGCGTTTTTGAAAAAGATCCAGACGGCTCTGTATGGTGTGACCTTACAGAAGATGGTCTAGATAGAAAGATTGTATTGCGTGCAGATGGTACTGCAGTATATATGACGCAAGATATAGGTACTGCGATACAACGTGTAAAAGACCATCCAGATGTAGGTGGTATGATTTACACAGTAGGAAACGAGCAAGATTATCACTTTCAAGTATTATTCTTAATACTTAAAAAGCTAGGATACGACTGGGCAGAAAATCTTTTTCACCTTAGTTATGGTATGGTAGATCTTCCTTCTGGAAAGATGAAGTCTCGTGAAGGTACCGTAGTAGATGCAGACGATCTTATAAATGAAGTAGCTGCTACCGCAGGAGAAATCTCTGAGGAACTAGGTAAGCTAGATGGATATACAGATGAGGAGAAGAAGGCGCTATATAAAAAGATAGGTCTGGGAGCTCTTAAGTACTACATTCTTAAAGTAGACCCCAAAAAGAGAATTCTTTTTGACCCTAAGGAGTCTGTAGATTTTCAAGGTAATACGGGACCATTTATACAATATACATACGTGCGTATACAAGCCATATTGCGCAAGGCTAAGGAGCTTAATGTTCCTGCGAGTGTTGAGGAAGCTAGAGATTTACACCCTAAAGAAAAAGAGCTTATTAAGCTTGTACAAGACTATCCTGCAACAATACAGCTTGCCGCGGCCCAGAAGAGCCCAGCTATTATTGCAAACTATACCTATGATTTGGTAAAAGAGTATAACTCATTCTTCCAGCAGGTGCAGATTCTTGGTACAGATAACGTGGCAGACCAAAGCTTTAGAGTAGCGCTTAGTAAAGAAGTAGGGCAGGTAATAGAGAGTGCCTTTGGATTATTAGGAATAGACGTACCAGAGCGTATGTAGTCCTTAGTACTGCAAATTGAAAACAAAAAATGCGAGACTTTATAGTCTCGCATTTCTTTATGCTAGAATGTAGCTAGTTGTTATCTCAAGATGAGTTTTTTTATAACCTCACGGCCCAATTCCTCATTAAGCATTGTGCGTATTTTTTCTTTACCATAAGAGAGTTCTTCCCTAAAAACAGAAGAGCTTAGGTTTACAAAGAGTGTCTCTCTGTCAAAACGTATAGAAGTAGTATATGTCTCAAATGCTGGATTGAGCTTGTACCAAGCGGCTGTGACATCTACTTTGTCCATACCTTTGCTTAGTTTGTTTTTTTCTACAAATTCTCCCAGCGCTTGACTTATAGAAATTGGGTCTGCGTTTCTTTTTGCCATTACTCTATGATGAGGGGTTGATATCTACGGTATTTATAGATAATATCGTCTTTATTAATAAGAATGAGCTCTTCTTTGCTAGCTTTTTTTACAGTTTCTTGCCAGCTGTCTAAAGCTGTTGAATAACTCAATGTAAGAAGATCATCTTCTATGATTGCATTTATGTTCTCGCTATCGTTTGAGGTGATAAACTCTCCTAGCGCATTGGGCTGTACTTTTTTACGTACGCCAGTCCCGTCTTCATTTATTTCAAAAAAGTCAATATTTTGACTCATTCCATAGGTTCTTGAGGTGCCGTCTGGCATCTCTATAGCGGCAATTTCCCAGTAACCGTTTATGTGTGCAAGTTTTTCTTGCGGGGATGAGCTACAGCTCAAAATGAGGAGGGCGAGAAGGGTGTAAACTAGTTTTTTCACGTAAGTGTTCTAATAATGAGTACTGCAAATTACGATAAAAACAACAGCTTATTGTGCTCGTTCTAGATGAAAAAGCTCATAACTCTGATGTATTTTTTTTACTACATTTTCTGTGCGCTCTGGGTGGGTGTCACTTATAAACAGCTGGCCAAAGTCGTTTGTGTTTACTAGCTCAATGATATGTTGCACACGGTTTTCATCTAGCTTGTCAAAAATATCATCTAGCAATAATAGCGGTGTAGTACCACCTTCTTGCTTTATAAAATCAAACTGCGCAAGCTTGAGAGCGATGAGATACGATTTTTGTTGCCCTTGACTGCCAAATTTCTTTACAGGGTGGCCATTTATCTCAAACTGTAGGTCGTCTTTGTGTATTCCCACGCTTGTATATTGTAGAGAGCGATCTTTTGCTAGCGCATTAGTAAGTGAGTGCTTGAGCGGCATTGTACTTAGTGAGCTGTTGTACGTAAGGGTTACATTTTCTGTGTCGCCACTTATGGCTTTGTAACGCTCATTAAAAATAGGTGCAAAGCGTTCTAAAAACTGCTGTCTTTTTTCAAAAATAGGAGTGCCAAAACCTTCTAGTTGCTCGTTATATACAGCAAGCGTATCTGCATTAAATGTATTATTTGCTGCAAAGTATTTAAGCAGGGCGTTGCGTTGCGATAGTATTTTTGAGTAGCCTAGTAGGTCAGAAAGATAGCTTTTGTCACTTTGTGAGATCACGCCATCTATAAATTTACGGCGGGTGTCACTGCCTTCTGTGATGAGGTCTCTATCTGCCGGAGAGATAATAACTAGCGGTAAAAAGCCTATGTGGTCTGCAAAGCGGTCATACATTTTTGCATTGCGTTTTATGACCTTTTTCTGGCCTTTTTTTGCACTTACTACAACCTTCTCATCTCGTTCTTTTTTCTCATATAAACCATCTATTACAAAGAAGTCTGCATTGTGATTTATGTTTTGACTTGTGACGGGATTAAAGTAGCTTTTTCCAAAAGAAAGGTGGTAAATCGCATCGAGCACATTTGTCTTCCCCACGCCGTTATTTCCAACAAAACAATTAATTTTTGCATCAAAGGTAAAGGCCTTTGACTCAAAGTTTTTATAGTTTATAAGAGAGAGCGATTTTAAGATCATAGGGTGGGGTAGGTGTGGCGCGCTTTCGCGAAAGCGGTAAACATCTAGTAATATTGCTTATTAGGTCTTCAAAATTAAGCATTAATTTCCCTTTCATAATTCAATAAATATTATATTTTTGCCCGACTAATAAACGACGAAATATGGCAACATATAATAAAAGAGGATATAAACCGAAAACAAAGCCCGTAAAGGAAGAAGTTGAAGAGTTTATAGACGATAGCGAGAGTACAACTGCAGAGGTTTTTGGATCACTAGACGAAGGAGCAAATAAAGCAGAGGAGTGGTTTGAAAAAAATCAGAAACCAGTAATAGGCATCATAGTAGGTATTCTTGTTATTGCATTATTATATCTAGCTTACAATAAATTTGTGGCAGAACCTGCAGAGGCAGAAGCGGCAAATGAGCTTGTACTAGCTCAAGATAGCTTTACAACAGCACTAGAGGCGACTAATACATCTGTAAAAGACTCACTCTATATGGTGGCTCTTAACGGTAAGAATGGTAAGTATGGTCTTCTAGATGTTGCAGATAACTACGGTGGTACTGCAGCAGGAAACCTAGCAAACTACTACGCAGGGATGTCTTACCTTGAGGTAAAAGATTACCAGAAGGCAATCTCGCATCTTCAAGACTTCTCATCAGACGACCAGATGCTTGCGCCACTTGCAAAAGGAGCGATAGGCGATGCATTTATGCAACTAGGTCAACCAGAAGAGGCTCTAGGATACTACGAGAAGGCAGCTGGACTTAATGCAAACGATTTTACAACACCACGTTTCTTATTTAAAGCGGGTGTAACGGCTATAGAGCTTGGAAAAATGGATGCTGCTGTAAAATACCTTACACAGGTAAAAGAAGAGTATGCAACCTCAGACTATGCTGCGCAGGTAGACCTTTATCTAGGTCAAGCACAAGCAGGAAATTAATTAAGAAGCCATATTCTTAAAGTATATTGTAACTTTAAGGTATAACTTTTAAAACATAATATTATGGCAACAGTAGGTAACAACCTCTCTGTCTATGATAAAGCAACCATCCCAAACTCGAAAGATTTCAAGTTTGGGATTGTTGTTTCTGAGTGGAATGATGAGATTACAGAAGGACTTTTTCAAGGAGCATTTGATGCGCTTAAAGATTGTGGCGCTATAAACGATAACATTGTGCGCTGGAACGTGCCAGGCGCTTTTGAGCTCATCTATGGGGCAAAAAAAATGACGCAGGCTTATGATATGCTCGATGCTGTAATCGTTATAGGTACAGTGATACAAGGAGAGACTAAGCATTTTGACTTTGTATGTGAAGGCGTTACTCAGGGCATTAAAGACCTTAACATTCAGCAAGATATTCCTGTTATATTCTGTGTACTTACAGATAATACTATTGAGCAATCTAGAGCTCGTAGTGGTGGGGAGCACGGTAATAAAGGTACAGAAGCCGCTATTGCAGCTATAAAAATGGCACAATTACGTAAAGACGCAAAGTTTTAATACGTAGTAGTTTTACGCTTTCGCGAAAGCGTACTTATCCCCATAAACAAATCTCTTTAACGCATAGCGAGCGCAAATTCGGTATGCTTTTTGGATACGAAATCGTATATTTGAAATAACAATATTATGGGATTTGTAAAACGCACAAATAAGAAGTATAGCTACGAGCCTCGCTATTATAATAGCGAGAAAGAAGGGAGTCCTTTTAAGATAGAAGGGCGCTTTGATGAGCACCGTAAAACCTTAACTTATAATAAAGGTTTAAAGAAGAAGTTTACAACCGCCTGGGATGAACTTCAAGAAAGCCGCAAGGGAGGTTATAACCGCACTATATTTTTTATTGTACTCATTTTAATATTTCTCTTTCTCTGGATAATAGATTTTGATTTATCCATCTTTACCAACCCTCTATAAAGTAGTAGGTCCTAATGGCAGACATTATAAAACTCTTACCCGATCACGTAGCAAACCAGATCGCTGCGGGAGAAGTTGTGCAACGCCCAGCATCTGTGGTTAAAGAATTACTTGAAAATGCCATAGACGCAGGAGCATCTTCTATAAAGCTTATCGTAAAAGATGCCGGTAAGACACTTATCCAGATTATAGATGATGGTAAGGGTATGAGTGATACAGATGCTCGTATGAGTTTTGAACGTCACGCTACCTCAAAGATTACCACGGCAGATGATTTATTTAACCTCAATACAAAAGGTTTTAGAGGAGAGGCGCTTGCCTCAATAGCGGCCGTCGCTCACGTGGCACTTAAGACACGGCCAGAAGGAGCAGAGGTGGGTACGCATATAGAGATAGAAGGTAGTAAGATTATTACCCAAGAGGTATGTGCCACACCTAAGGGCACCTCACTTGCGGTAAAGAATCTCTTTTTTAACATACCAGCACGTCGTAATTTTTTAAAATCAAATAGTGTTGAGTTGCGTCACGTGATAGATGAGTTCCAGCGTGTGGCACTAGCACATCCTGATATTGCATTTGCAATGTATCATAACGAGGGAGAGCTTTTTCAATTACCAAAAGGAAATTTAAAACAACGTATTGTTGGCATTTTTGGCGGGAAGACTAATGAGAAGTTAGTTCCCGTGCAAGAGGAGACAGATATACTTACCATAAATGGGTTTGTGGTAAAACCTGAGTTTTCAAAAAAGACGCGTGGTGAGCAATTTTTCTTTGTAAATGATCGATTTATAAAAAGTGCTTACTTAAATCACGCGGTAACGGCAGCCTTTGATGGACTACTTCCAGATAGAGCGAGAGCAAGTTACTTTCTATACCTCAAGGTAGACCCAGCTACAATTGATATAAATATACACCCTACAAAGACCGAAATAAAATTTGACGATGAGCACGCTTTATACGCGATGTTACGTAGTACCATAAAGCATAGCTTAGGCCAGTTTAGTATTGCACCTGTGCTTGATTTTAATAGAGATAGCGAACTCGATACGCCTTATGATTACAAAAATAAAGGAGTGGTAACTCCTAAGATTGAGGTAGATCGCACATTTAATCCCTTTGAGAGCGTTCCTGCGCCAAAAAGAGGAGCACAGCGCCCCGACTATGAAAAGCCTGACGTAACCGGCTGGGAGAAGATGTATGAAGGAATGGAGTCGCAAGCGACTGCAGGCAGTACTATAACTTTTGAGAAGGAAGTGAGTACGGGTAATATGTTTGAGAGTGGTCTTAATACAAAAGCAGCTGCACCTATAACGGCTGCAGCAAGTTCTCAAGACGAATCTTCTACATATCAACTCAATAAAAAATATATCGTAAGTACCATTAAGAGTGGTATGGTGATCATAGATCAACATAAGGCACACCAGCGCGTATTGTATGAAGAGTTTTTACGTAATATAACGGTAAAAGAATCTGTGAGTCAGCAATTGTTATTTCCGTTAACGCTTACGTATTCTACAACAGAGCTTGCTTTAATAGAAGAGCTTAAAGAAGGACTGGAGAATACAGGTTTTATCTTTGGACTCATAAGCGGAGATATTTTAGAAATAAACGGTATCCCCACTTCTATAACAGAAAGTCAAGTGCCAGTTGTTATAGACCAATTACTTAGTGATTTAGAAAACGAGGTGCCAGACAGCGGTTTTAGCCAGACAGACACACTTGCAAAGAGTATGGCAAAAAGCCTCGCGGTAAAAGGAGGGGAGACGCTAGACAGCCTTTCTAGAGAACACTTAGTAAATAGTCTCTTTGCTTGTAAAGAACCTAGTATATCGCCTACTAACAAGAAAACATTTATCACCATTACAGGTGATGATCTTGATAGAAAATTTAAATAACCTATGGGAAGAATCACAGAAACGGTTAAGATATTATTAATAGTAAATGTGATCTTTTACTTAGGGTCATTGTTTATTATAAAACCAGACCCAGCAATGCAATTATTTGCATTGTGGTTTGTAGAAAACCCTAGCTGGCAGGTATGGCAACCACTTACGCATATGTTTATGCACGACTTGTCAAGCCCTATGCATATAGCATTTAATATGTATGCCTTATGGATGTTTGGTAGTCCTATAGAAAATGCTCTAGGACAAAAACGCTTTATATTCTTTTACTTCTCAGCAGGTCTTGGAGCAGCTTTGATACATACATTGGTTAATTACTACCACTTCAATAATGCGAGTGAGGCTATAATGGCTTTAGGGTTTAATGCTCAAGATATTACTGATATTCTTACTAGTGGCTCTTTTAGTGAGAGAATACCTAGAGAGACTGCACAATCGCTTTATGAATCATTTTCTGTTCCAGCAGTAGGAGCTTCTGGCGCAATAATGGGTGTGCTCGTAGCGTTTGGTATGTTATTTCCTAACGCGTCACTAGGGCTACTATTTATACCTGTACCTATTAAAGCAAAGTACTTTATACCTATCTTAGTAGGAATAGATTTATTTTCTGGTGTTACAGGGTTCTCAATATTTGGGGCAAACATTGCAAACTGGGCGCACTTAGGTGGTGCATTATTCGGTTTTATAATGATGTTCTACTGGAAAAAACAAGGCTTAGGAAAGTATTAAAGTACACATATGGCAAACACATCTCTAGCATATAAATATAAAACAGCAAATATTGCAATAAAGCTCATTGTTGTAAATGTGCTTGTTTATGTCCTGTTCAATATCATCCCGTGGCTAGTGGGCTTGGGCTCTGGCACTTTTAGCCAGTATTTTGTGTTACCGTCAGATGTGATACGCTTTTTACAACAACCGTGGAGCGTTGTGACTTATGCTTTTTTGCACTCTGGTTTTGGACACCTCTTTTGGAATATGGTTTTCCTTTACGTGTTTTCAAGATTTGTTTTAAATCTGTTTTCAGAAAAGAAGTTTCTTGCGATTTATCTCTTAGGAGCCATTGCAGGAGGTGTGTTATTTGCATTACTATATAATGTTTTACCCGTCTTTAGAGGTACTGGTGTTCTTTTAGGAGCATCTGCCGCAGTAAATGCTATTGTGGTTTTTATAGGTACATACACGCCAGATGCAGAGGTGCGCATATTTACATTTAATGTAAAACTATGGTGGATTGCTGCATTTATAGTAGTCAAGGATATTTTATTACTAGATGCTGGTAACGCTGGAGGTCTCATATCACACTTGGGTGGTGCGGCCTTTGGGTTTTATTATGCAAAACAATTACTAGCAGGTAATGATATAGGCCTCTGGTTTGAGAGACTTATTGATAATGTGAGTGGCTGGTTTACTAAAAAACCAAAAAGACAAAAGAAAAGCCCACTACGCACCGTGCATAAAAATAAAAAGAGCAGTGCTAGCTCTGTAAAGAAAACAGCCACAGCAACTAAGAGTGAGCAACAACAGCGCATAGATGCCATACTTGATAAAATAAGTAAGAGCGGCTATGACAGCCTCTCAAAAGCCGAAAAAGATTTCCTTTTTAAAGCCGGTAAGGAGTAACTAATGAAAAACCTAAATCTTCTTGAGAAGTTTATCTTTCTCATAAATAGTATCTGCGCGGTGCTATTGCTTTTTAGTTACTTACTACCTTATATTCCGCCACATATTTTTCCGGCACTGTCAGTACTGAGTCTATTGCTTCCGGTGCTGCTTATTATTAATTTTTTATTCTTCTTATTCTGGTTGTTTAAAGCCAAAAGACAATTACTATTGTCTGCCGTAATCTTAGCATTAGGGATAACACATATATTCTCGCTCATACGCTTTGGTGGTGGTAGTGATACAAAAGAAGTTGACACACTCACACTTTTAACCTATAACGTACGCCAGTTTAATGTTTATGGATGGGTAGAAGAGGCAAACGTTGGCAAACGGGCCATTACATTTATAGAAGATCAAAACCCAGATATTGTTTGCCTGCAAGAGTATCACCCCGACTTTGAGCTAGATGCAAAGAAGTATCCATTCAGGCATAAAGTAATGCGTCCTGCAAATAGTAATTTTGGACAAGTGATTTTTTCAAAGTTTCCTATCGTTCATAGCGGTTCGCTTGATTTTGGTAAAAAAGGGAACAACGGCATTTATGCAGATATTAAGGTGGGGCAGGATACGATTAGAGCGTATAATATGCATTTTCAATCCTTTCGATTGTCGCCTAGTCTAAATAATCTACAAAAGGAAAATTCAAAAAAGCTACTCGGTAGACTAGGAGTTGCTTTTGAAAAACAAGAAGATCAGGTTAAAAAGTTTTTACATAGTGAGGCAGCCTCTCCACATAAAGTTATCGTGGCAGGTGATTTTAATAATAGCGCAACTTCATATATGTATCGAAAAGTGCGTGGTGATAAGGTTGACGCTTTCGCGAAAGCGGGATCAGGTACAGGAGCAACCTTCTGGTTTGACATCATACCATTACGCATAGACTTTATACTTGCAGATGAGCAACTAGAAGTCTTAGATTTTGAAACGTATGGAGATATAGATCTTTCTGATCACAAACCTTCTATGGCAACCTTTAAGCGCTTAAGCCAGTGAGGTCAATCTTCTCGAGATAATCTTGTGCACTAGGACCAAGATTAAAAAGTAAATCTAAAATGGTGAGGTTTTCTAAATATCCGTGATTTTCATTAAAAAGCTGGTGATATTCTGGTAGAGGATATTGAGGCTCCTTTTTTGCATTTACAAGCTGTCTGCAATCTACCTGCTCAGGGTTTTTAAAATATTCTTCTGTTAGTATAGGCGTTATTTCTAGCTGTAAACACTCCATAATAATCGCGTGACACGCCTTATTAAATTCTATGAGTGTCTCATACTCGGTATGATAAAGTGGCTCAAACTCATCTTCATAATACTCAAAGTACGGAGAGGTCTGGTAGGCTATTTTTAAAGACCTCCAGTGATCACGCTGCCAGTGAAATTTATTCTCAATCTTTACATCATAATAACGCTGTCTCTCTGTTTTATCCTTACGGTGGAGGATAGGTATAATGAGTGTGAGCGTACCAGTAGATGTGGCAATCTTCATACGGGTGCGGTATGACTGCTTCTGGAAATTTCCATTTGCCTCTATATGTAGCTGCTCGGTTTGAGCAATTACAGCATATTGAATGATAGGGGCGCAGTAGCCGTGTGTGATAAGAGCAGCTTTCATTATAATGGGTTATGCTTTGGGTTGTTTTTTCTTTCTAAAAAATGACCAACCTATATAAAGCAGTAACGCTCCTAAAAACCAGTATCTATAGCTCACTAGTGGTCCATCACCACCTACTGTGGTAAATACACGATCCCAGCGTATGCCTGCAAGACCAGGTACATTTGCATCTTTACTAAACCATACAAAAACTGGTTTACCCACTACGTGATTAAAAGGCACGTAACCCCACGCTCTAGCGTCTTGAGAGTTATGACGATTATCACCCATAAGCCAGTAATAATCTTGCTCAAAGGTATACTCTGTAAGCCGCTCACCATTCATTAATATCTCATTACCATTAACCGTGATGTCGCGCTCTCTACCCATTTCATAGCCTTCGTACACTTCTATAATTCGTTTGTAATATGGAAGGCTTTCTGGGTTAATTGCCACAGTCTTCCCTTCTTCAGGAATGTATATAGGGCCAAAGTTATCTACACTAGATGCGCGTCCTGGTTTTGCACCAAAAATCGCTTTGTTATTTTCTGTAGCATCATAATGTGTGCGCTCTATACTTATAATGTTTGAGTTATTTTTAAGTTTTTCTATAGAAGCTTCACTTGCTTGAGCAGTGTGTACATAAGGTCCATTGTCACCTTGTACACCAGAGAGGTAGATGTCAGAAATCTCATAGCGACCGTTCATAAGATCTGAAGGGAATACATAGTTTCCGTTTGCATCTTGAGCTCTTTTTACAAGAAGTTCCTTAGAGACAATTGTGTAACTAAATTGTATACGTGCACGATCTGGTAAATCATTCTTCTCACCATTGATATATACATAACCATCTCGTACTTCAAGAGAATCTCCAGGGACCCCTACAGCACGTTTTACATAGTTAGACTTCTTGTCTATAGGTTTTCTCACACTGCCGCGCATATTACCAGGTGTAATATCTACAAGAGTGTCTACAGGCCAGCTAAAAACAACAATGTCATTGCGCTCTATGTCTTGAAAACCTGGTAATCTAAAGTAAGGTAGTTGCGGTTTTGTTAAGTAACTCTTAGTCTTTGTACCATATATAGTATCGTGTAGCATAGGTGTTGCTACTGTGGTTATAGGTGTTCTTGCTCCATAGTGAAACTTACTTACAAACAGCCAGTCACCTACAAGTAATGTCTTTTCTAGTGAAGAAGAAGGGATAACAAAAGGCTGCATAAAATACGTATGCACAATAGTCGCGGCAACGATGGCAAATAGTAAAGAACTCGTCCACTCACCACTAGATGATTTAGGGTTAATATCTCTCCCTTTAATGTGCGGTGCATCTGTTGCATAGTTTATATAGTAGAGGTAAAGTCCTCCTGTAAGTACTGTGAGCGCTGTATCTTTAAAACTGTTAAACCCAAAAGACCTTGCTGTCTCAACCCACACTACTGGTATCATAATAAGATTTACAATAGGTACAAAGAGTAAGATAGTCCACCACTTAGGTCTATTTATGATACCCATAAGCACTACGGCATTGTAAATAGGTACTCCTGCTTCCCAGGCTTTTCTACCAGCGCGTACGTAAAGTTTCCACGTTCCGGCAAAGTGTACTGCTTGAACGATAAGAAAAAATATAAACCATTGTGTAAGTGTCATCTGTATTCTTTTAGTTTGTGATAGGTCTTAGGTTTGTCTATTATGTTACGGTTATAGACCTAAAACATCACGCATTGAGAAATTTCCTTGTTTGCCTAGTAACCACTCGGCTGCAACTACGGCACCTTGCGCAAAGCCTTGTCTTGAGTGTGCCTCGTGACTTAAGGTTATAGTGTCTATATTGCCTTTGTAATTTATAATATGTGTACCAGGTACAGTGCCCTCTCTTTCGGCAGTGATGGGTATGTGGTTATCTTTTATAGATTGTCCTTCGGCAAGTGACCAGTCTGTATATGGAGTAATCTCTATAATTCCTTCTGCTAGGGTGATGGCCGTACCACTAGGAGCATCTAGTTTTTGTGTATGGTGTATCTCGGTCATATCTACTTTATAGTCGTTATGAGGAGCCATAATTTGAGCTAATTTCTTATTAAACTCAAAAAACAGATTCACACCAACACTAAAGTTTGATGCATAGATAAAGCTACCATTTTTTTCTTTACAAAGTGCCACCATATCTTCATAACTATCTAGCCAGCCTGTGGTGCCAGACACAATAGGGATACCCGCTTCAAAACATTTTGTGATATGGTTTACCGCGCTATCTGGAATGCTAAAGTCTATTGCAATATCTGCATTTGCAAGGGTGAAATTTTCTGGTGAGCTCACGCGAGCTACAATCTCGTGACCTCTAGATTCGGCAATTTTTTCTATAGTTTGCCCCATCTTACCATAGCCAAGAAGTGCTATTTTCATATTAAAACTTATAATTTATGGTTAGACCGTAGTTCATAGTTTGGCCCATATCATCATTGTAAATTGCTGGTCCAAAGGTAAGCTCATCATCTACGTCAAATTGCGATAGATGCGCATCTACATTTGCCTCAACTATCTGAAGTATATACACTCCTGCCGATACTAAAATAAATAGGTCACGACGTTTTCTAAACTGCTCTTGGCCATTAAGTAAGGCGTCATCAGAAAACCTTTCGGTGGCTACACCATCTTCATCTACGTTAGTAAACTCATCTATACGTCCCGCGAGTCGTTCTTTAAAGGCGGTTCTAAAACGCTCAGATTGTGTAGAGTTATATGATACGGCATAGATGCTTGATCCCAGTGCGCCATATACAAGTGGTAACTTCCAGTAATCTTTATTGTAGAGTTGCCCTAGACCTGGTAACACTGCGCCATAAAAGGCAGCCTTTGCAGGTCGTAACGGTTCATAAGGATCATTATCACTCACGGCAGTAACTGTTTCTTGATCTAGAAGTGTAGATGCTGGGTCTTCTTGCGCTTTCGCGAAAGCGTAAAAAAACAAGAGTACTACCAGTAAGAGGAGTTTATTATTTTGCACCCTTAATGAGTTTCTGTAATCGACTAAAATCTTCTTCTGAAGAAAACGGAATGGTAATCTTACCACGCCCATTCTTTGAAACTTTGATGTCAACTTTTGCACCAAAATATTCGGCAAAGTCTTTTGTGCCTTTCTTTATGAACTTAGGTGTTTCTTCCTTTGCGGGTGTCTCAATATTTGCCGTAGCGTGATAGTTTTTTACAAGCGCTTCTGTTTGTCTCACAGAGAGCTTTTCTTGTAAAATCTTCTCGTATATATCTAGCTGGTCACCTGTGTTTTCTACATTTATGAGTGCACGACCGTGCCCCATAGATAAGAAACCATCTCGCATACCTGTTTGTACTATTGGGTCTAGTTTAAGTAGTCTCAAATAGTTTGTGATAGTAGAGCGATTTTTACCCACGCGGTCACTCATTTGCTCTTGTGTGAGGTTTATCTCGTCTATTAAGCGCTGGTATGAAAGGGCAATTTCTATAGGGTCAAGATCTTGACGCTGTATATTTTCAACAAGGGCCATCGTGAGGCTCTCATTATCATTTGCAATACGTATGTATGCGGGTACTGTTTTGTTACCTATAAGCTTAGACGCTCTATAACGTCGCTCTCCAGATACAAGTTGATATTTACCAAAGCTTATCTTACGTACCGTGATAGGTTGTATCACGCCTAGCTCTTTTATAGATGAGGCGAGCTCTCTAAGAGTTTCTTCATTAAAGCTAGTACGCGGTTGGAACGGGTTTACATCTATATCTTCTAGATCTAACTCTACGATGTTACCTACAACCTTGTCTGCATTTTTATCTTCTGCACTATTTATATCATTTGCAGGGTCTTTGAGCAGAGCCGAGAGACCACGCCCTAGTGCTTGTTTTTTTGTTGCTTTAGCCATTTGTTAGCTATTGTTTTTTGTAATAAGTTCTTGAGCAAGACTCAAGTAGTTAGTAGCGCCTTTACTTGCAGCATCATAATTTATAATGCTCTCTCCATAACTAGGTGCTTCACTTAAACGTACATTACGCTGTATGATTGTCTCAAAGACCATCTCGCTAAAATGTTTTTGAACCTCTTCAACTACCTGATTAGATAATCGTAGTCGTGAGTCAAACATTGTAAGAAGTAATCCTTCTATATCAAGATCCTTATTATGTATTTTCTGAACGCTTTTTATCGTGTTAAGCAACTTACCTAACCCTTCTAGTGCAAAATACTCGCATTGTATAGGGATAATTACAGAGTCTGCAGAGGTAAGTGCATTAAGAGTAAGCAAGCCTAGTGATGGTGCACAGTCTATCAAGATGTAATCATATACATCCTTTAGGTGAGAAATCGCTTTCTTTAACATATACTCACGTGACTCTTTATCTACAAGTTCTATTTCTATAGCTACAAGGTCTATGTGAGCAGGTATAAGATCTAGATTAGGAGAAGAGGTTTTTACAATAGCATCTTCTGCCTTGTTAGTATGTTCTAGTAGCTGGTATGTTCCTACTTCTACACTCTCTACATCTATTCCTAAGCCAGAGGTTGCATTAGCCTGTGGGTCTGCATCTATGAGAAGTACTTTCTTCTCGAGCACGCCTAGAGAGGCTGCGAGATTAACAGAAGTCGTGGTCTTGCCTACACCACCTTTTTGGTTTGCAATAGCAATTATTTTACCCATAAAATTTGAGGACGATTAGGAGGTAAAAATACAATTTAAAATGGGTTATTAAAATGGATTAGAAATGAAAAAACCGAGATTATGCATCTCGGTTTTAATATTGTGATTGATAGTGGTCTTAAAAGTAGTAGTTTACCCCTAGTGTGAGCGTTGTTACATCTATCTGTAGGGGAATAACTTCTTCTTCTGTAGGAAATGTTAAGTCATTATCATAACCGGTTATATAACTTAGGCTAGCACTTAGATGGTGCCCGTTACTAAGCTCATATCTCACGCCTACACGCGGTACAAAAATGGGATTACCACCGCTTATATCAAAATCATTACCATCTAGAGTTCCTTCATAATAATCACCAGTAGGACCTACTGCAGCTGCGACAAAAGGCTTAAATTTCCCTTCTTTATTAAATTGATACTCTAGACCAAACAACAGTCTAAAAGAACTCATTTTAAAATTTAAATCATTAGGCAAGTTCTCAAAACTATTATCACCAGATAAGGCAGCATTTCCTTCAAGAGAGAAGTAAAGGTTTCCTTGTAAAGTTCCTAAAAAGCCTGGAGTAGCTATTACACCAAGTTGTACCTGCCCTGTCACAATAGACTCAGACTCGTCACTATCAAAAAACTTCAAGTTATTAACGCTTGTACCTACACCTAGATAAAAACTAGCAGCATCTGTATTATAAGATGCAGCAGCATCTACCTCATTAGGCGTGGGAGCATAAATCTCATAATCACAAGCATTATAGGCTTGCACATTACGTATAAGTGCAGACTCATTAAATTGATCTATAGCATTAAGTGGTCTTCGTATGGAATTACAATCAGAAAAAAGTACGGCAAGCGTGCCAGCTATATTTGCTCTGTCATTATCTACGTTGATAACCTTAGAGGTTCCAGTAGCGTTTGTGATAAGATATTCTGAGGGACTTATTTGATATAAAGACGCTTTTCCATCTTGTAATGGTGTGGCAAAATAAACGATATTATCTACTTCTATTTTATCAAGGTTTCTATTGTTGAGAGAGACACTAGTTACCTGGTCAAAAGTATAAACGGTGGTTTTATAATTCTTTTTGTAAAGTACTGTTTGAGCAAGGTAATCTATGGCTACACTACCTTCTAGTGGGTTATTATTAAGTACTGTAATGCTTCCCGATGAATAATTTTGAGCTGTAAGTACAGAGCAAAAAGCAATCATAAAAAATAGGGATGTAATGATTTTTTTCATAGTATTTTCTTTTACCTAAAAAGTTAGCACTTTTTTGTCGTTTTAAAAGCCAATTCTTTACTAAAAAAATCTTAGGACATTACTTCTGCTATTTACGAGATCACCTATTTTGAGATAGCTTTTACCTCTTCTTCGGTAACCATTTCTTTCTGTTTATTGCCCCAGCTGTTCATAATGTAGTTCATTACATCTGCCACCTCATCTTCATAAAGTTCAAGGTTTGCCATCACGCCATTATATGCTACACCATTTACGGTAATAGGACCTTGCTGGCCATATTTTACAGCTTTTATGGCTTCTTTATAGCGATCTTCTGTGAGCCAGTCTGATCCAGCAAGCGGCGGGAAAGTTCCTGCCACACCTTCACCCTTACCTAGGTGACACTGTATACAAAAGTCTTGGTATACCTCAGCACCACGTTCTATAGATTCTGCAAGTGGGTCTTGAGAGGTGTAAACTTCTTTTTCCGCTTTCGCGAAAAATAAAAACACACTAACTCCTGCCGTACATAAACTTATAAGTAGTTTCATTATTTCTTAACTAGTTTAAGGATTCCTTTTCCCTCAACACCTACATAGGTAGTGCCATTGTGATTAATCACATTGCGCACACGACCTACATCTTCTAGTAACTTTTCACGAGCAACCACCTTGTTATTTTCTAAAATGGCAAGCTCTAGGTATTCAAATTTAAGCGAACCTATTAATAAGTTACCATCAAGTTTTGCATCACCAGTATTGTTTGCAAAAGCCATCCCAGAAGGAGCGATAGAAGGAACCCAGTAATACACTGGCTGCTCCATTCCCTCTTTTTCTGAAATCTCTGTAAACGTAGTTCCGCTGTAATTAATACCGTATGAGATTACTGGCCACCCAAAGTTTTTACCAGCCTCAGGGATATTAATCTCATCCCCACCACGAGGTCCGTGCTCGTGTATCCATATCTTACCTGTCTCAGGATGCACAGTCATTCCTTGCGGATTACGATGACCATAAGAGAAGATAGCTTCTTTTGCTCCGTCTTTACCTACAAAAGGATTATCTGTAGGGATGCTACCATCTGCATTAAGTCTATAAATCTTACCTCCATCACGAGTAATATCCTGCGGATTCTCATCTCTCGCACCACGATCTCCTATAGAAAAGTACACATAACCATCTTTGTCAAAACGCACGCGGCTGCCAAAGTGATGTCCCTTTCTCGTATTTGGGCTTCCTTTATATAATACCTTCTTTTCGGTAAGCGCGCCGTCTTTTAATTTTGCTCTCATAAGTGCTGTCATCGCCCCGTCTTCTTCGCCTTCTGGTGATGAGTACGTGATGTATATCCAGCCATTAGTCACATAATCTGGATGCAAGCGTATGTCAAGTAAACCACCTTGATTACGCGTCACCACCTCTGGAGCTCCAGTAATCATTGTTTTTTTGCCATCCTTAAAGTGTATGAGTTCTCCACTTTTTTCAGTGATAAGCATAGACTCATCTGGCAATACAGCTAGTCCCCAAGGGTTTGTAAGTTCTGGAACAATAACCTCATAGGTATAATCTAGGTTTGAGGTTAGTGTGACATCATTTTCTCTAGTTTCTTGTGCGCAAGCCACACTTGCAACAAGTAATAATAAGATATAAGTAAAACGACTTTTCATAGTATCAGATTTTAACGGCAAATTACAGAATTATCACCACACTCTATGATGTATTAACAATTTGAAAACACGTGTTAGAGGTTAGAATCTTATCTTTAATCTATGCAAGAGTATGCTCGTGATGAGTTATATCACTTTTGGTGATAAAGCCATTCGTTTTCTTGATAACTTGATTGTAAGGTTTGGCTTGTAAAACCTACTTTTGTAAGGAAGATATAAATAAGAATTGTGCGATTGTAAAAGTGTTTATTACGCTTTCGCGAAAGCTTAAAAATAATACAGTATGTCAGTAGAAAAAGTAAAATGCCTTATCATAGGTTCAGGACCAGCGGGATATACCGCAGCAATTTATGCAGCACGTGCAAATATGGCACCAGTTCTTTACCAAGGGCAGCAGCCAGGAGGACAGCTTACCACGACTAACGAGGTGGAGAACTTCCCTGGTTATGTAGATGGTGTGACTGGACCAGAAATGATGGTGCAGTTAATGAAACAAGCACAGCGTTTTGATACAGATGTACGTGACGGATGGGTGACTAAAGTAGATTTTTCTGGAGATGTGCACAAAGCGTGGATCAATGGAGAAAAGGAAATACACGCAGAGTCTGTGATTATATCTACAGGAGCGAGTGCAAAATATTTAGGATTACCTTCTGAGCAGAAGTATTTAAAAATGGGTGGAGGTGTATCTGCCTGTGCCGTTTGCGACGGATTCTTTTACCGTGGCCAAGAAACCATAATTGTAGGTGCTGGAGATAGCGCTTGTGAGGAGGCACACTACCTTTCTAAATTATGTAAGAAAGTAACAATGCTCGTACGTCGTGACGAGTTTAGAGCATCAAAAATTATGGCTGCTCGTGTACAGAAAACAGAAAACATCGAAATCCTTTTCAACACAGAAACTGTTGAGGTGCTAGGTGACGATGTAGGAGTAACAGGAGCAAGAGTAAAGAATAATGTAACTGGTGAGGAGCACGATATCCCAGCAACAGGATTTTTTGTAGCGATAGGACATAAGCCTAACACAGATATCTTTAAGGACTACTTAGATTTAGATGAGACTGGGTATATCATCAATACACCAGGAACTTCTAAAACAAATGTACCAGGAGTATTCGTATCTGGAGATGCAGCAGATCACGTGTACCGTCAAGCAATTACCGCTGCCGGAACAGGATGTATGGCTGCACTAGACGCAGAGCGTTACCTAGCGTCAAAAGACGAGCTTCCACAAGACGAGCCAGGAGTAGGCTCAACTTATGTGGATGAGGTTCCAGCTGCACGTCAGTAAAGGACATACCTTATATAGAATTTAAAAACGACAGCGAGAGCTGTCGTTTTTTTTGTTTGTGATTCTTTGCGGACATCTCCCTGACTCCCTCTTCAAAGAGGGACACTGTTGCGATTATTTTGCGAAGCAAAATGAAAGTTCTGATGAGTATTCCCCTCTTTGAAGAGGGGCTAGGGAGGTGTTTTTAAAATCATTTCTCCAACCCCTTCTCAAGCGCCTTTTTTATCCCTTCTAGATTCTCGGTAAACTCCATCATTTGAGAGAGTACTTGTGCCATCTCGTTCTTGTCACCAAAACCTTTGAGTTTATTATTTTTTACAAAGGTTTCTTTCATCGTGTTCCAGCGCTGTTGCTGTGTTTCATCTAGTGCATTTATGAGTTCGCGGTACTTTAGGAGGTTTGCCTCTGCACTTGAAGTGAGTGTTTGTGACTCACTTTCATAATGCGATAGGAGTAATGTGTCTAGTTCTTTTTCATTCATTATAGGGACTACTTTGGCTACCAGTTTGTTCATATCACGGTATGATCCCTGTAGTTTAAAAGAAGGCTCTGTACGATAGGCATCTTCTTGTGCGGCACTGCGTATGTATTCTGCATTTACCTTGAGCACCGTGTTACGTATGGTGATTACCTTCTCTAGTACCTTTGTATAATCTGCCACTTCTTGAGCAGTGTGATTTCCTATGAGCTGACTATCTTGAGTCCCATTTTCTATGCGGTCTATTAAGGTATACACATCTTCAAAATGACTACTACTTAACTGCTGCAATAGCGGATTTGCAGTGAGCGAGTTCTCGATAAGACTCAGCTTAAACAGGTGTTCTGTATCTCCTATGATGTCTCCCAGGTTATAAATATCTGCCCTGTTTGCAAGCATATCTGGTATACGAAATTTCTCTCCACTCTCTGTATACGGGTTACCCGCCATAATCACACAGAATTTCTTGCTACGGAGGTCATAGGTTTTTGACTTCCCGTTGTACACACCTTCTATCTTACGTGTACCGTCAGACAAGGAGATGAATTTCTGTAAAAACTCAGGATTACAGTGCTGTATATCGTCTAGATATAGCATCACATTGTTACCCATTTCAAAAGCGACGTTGAGTTTTTTGAGCTCTTCACGAGCAGCGCTATTTGTAGCACTTTCTGGATCTACAGACGTAACTTCGTGACCTATCGCTGGGCCGTTAATTTTTACAAAAACAAGACCTAGACGGTTTGCGATATATTCCATCAGGGTGGTTTTTCCGTATCCTGGTGGAGAGATGAGCAGCAACATACCCATACGGTCGGTACGTTTATTATCGCCCACGGTTCCTAATTGCTTTGCAAGGTTATCACCAAACAATGGGAAATACACTTGGTCAATCAGCTTGTTACGCACAAAGGATGTAAGCACCCTTGGCTTAAATTCGTCCAGTTTTAAAGCTTCTTTTAACTCTTCAGTAACCGTGTGTTTTGCTTTCTTAAATGTTTCAAATGCGGGTACTTGCTCTGTTACAAATAAGTTGAGCCTTGCCGTAAAGTCGTGGTAGTTAAAGTTAAAAACACCTTCGGTTATCGTGCTGTGATCACCGCTTAAGCCAGTAATTTTCTCATTTGGAGAAGCCGCTTTTGTTTTTAAAACCGACTCATCTTCAAAGAGTAGTAAACACACCACTTCATCTACGTAGCGCACATCGGTTATGCTTTCTTGGGTGTTTACAAATGCCGTCACCCACTGTTTTACGAGCTGTACTTTCCCTTTCAAGCTAGGAAGTGACTCATAACTTTTCTTAAACTTAAGGTCTGCCTGTTGTTGTTTTAACGCTTTCGCGAAAGCGTCTTTTAAACGTACCGCAACACTACTACGCACAAACTCTGTGTCGCCTTGAAGCTCATCAAAGATGTAGGTCGCAATGGTCTGACTTAACTCGGGTGAGAAAAGGGACTCTGCTTTCGCGAAAGCGTGTATCTCCTCACTTAAAGTATCTAAGATAAATTGGTACTCCTTTGCATCTGGAAAAAACTGCAGCACCTCTCCCGAAGCCTTTATAGACTGGTTAAGCGTTTTTTGAGTGCTTGGCTCAATGCTGTTCCAGAAATACTGTGCATAAGCTCTAATTTCTGGAGCGTAGGTGAGTAGTCCTAGCTCGTTGTGTTTGTGTACGAGTACCTTTAAAATTTTAGTCGCATCTATATCGTGCACCCCTTTTACATAGCCCTCTGCATAATCATTGCGGCTTTCCTCTTGCACTATAGCAAGTAGCGTGTCATCACCAGCTTCTAGTAGGGTGTGCTTATCTAGTTTATTAAATAATTTGTAAGCTAGGTAGGCACTGCGGTACACCTCGCTAGTTTCTGATACAAATTCTTGATCCCGGATGTGACGAGAGGCGAGAAGGGTCTCGTTTGAGAGTTCTTGATAAAAATCGGTACCTGTGAGGTGATAGTTAAGCGCGCCGTCTTTAAGCACGATAGTGAGGTCAAGCGGCTGCTTGTTTACACCAAATTTATGTTTACCAAGTCGTATCACCGTATCTCCATCTTCATAGAGATCTAGTTTGTCTTTGAGCTTGCGCAGCGCATCTTCACGAGCTGTTTTAAGTCCAGTCTCAATCTCTTCTGCCTTCCCAGTATCTTCTTGCTCTTTAAGTTGCTGTATGATATCGCGTACCTTATTAATCATAAGGTCTGCGGCAAAGTATCCGTTTATTTCCGAAGCTGTTTTAAAGCTTTCGGCTTTTTTACGTACGCCTTTTAAAATGCGTTCTGAGGCATTTTTTAATGCCATTGCTTTTTTATTGCGCTTTTCTATAAGTGCATTTTTACGTGCTTCAAAAGCTCCGTATACTTCCTCGCGCTTTTCAATAATGAGCGTGATAAACTCATCCCAGTCTGCAAACTTTCCTTCTAGCTCTTCTAGCTGGATAGAGATTTTAGTCTGGAACTCATCACACTTTTCTGGCGTGGTGGCAATATCTAGATAGTTTATGATACTTTGATCAATAAGCTTCAGTTGGGCAGCAAAGTCGGCTTGTGCTTCTGCACTTCCCAGTGATTTTTTCTTATTCTTAATCCCAGCCTTTAACTGATTGATAGTTGCAAAAATGAGCGAGATATCATCAATTATCTTAGTAGAGTGGGAGGTGTCTTCTATATCAAGATTTGAAACAATGTCGATAAGTAACTCAAGATCTGTTGCAATCTGGTTTACTTCTTCTTCGAGTTTTTTGGCTTCAATTACTTTCTTGATGCCATCCATCGCCTGTTTCTTTTCGGCTACGGCATCGTGATACGGTTTTAACGCTTTGTCATCTAGTAAGAACTGTACACACTTCTCAGAAATTTTTTGTGTTTGCACAGCAATTTCTTCCTCTAGCGTTTTCACGAAAGTGGGATCTACATAGCGTATGTCATTAAGCGAGATGGTCTCTCCACGCAATGATCGCAACTGCGTGAGCAGCGCCACAAAATCATTAATAGATTTAAAAGAGGTGCTTTTTATTTTGCCAAAAATCTCAGAGGCTTTAGTCTCAACTTCTTTAGTTTGTTTGGCAGCGTTACGCTTGAGCTGTACTACTTTTTGAAACTCATCTATAGCGGCATTTGCAGCTCCATTTATTTCTGCAAGTGGTACGTTGAGTTGCTTGGTTTCGGCTTCTGGAAGCCAGTAATATGCATCAAGTATATCTTTTGAGAACTTAGCAATATCGCTATACAGTCCGTCGTAATTATCTTCTTTATTGAGCAGTGTGATGAGGCTATTTACCTCTGCCATCGCTTTTACAATATCTTTGTTTCCTATTTTATAAAGCAGGGTGTCTTCGTGCTGAGAAGGCATATAGTCACCCTTTAAAAATGGGGTTTGCCAGATCTGTATCACGTGATGCTTAGTCTGCTCATTTTCGGTTCTAAAATAGCATAGCTGACCATCTTGCAATACGGTAAAACCATTACAGATAATAGGAGTTTTTATCTCTTGAGTAATCACATTATATGACATCAAGTTGTAAAGCGCCTCTTCTGGCGAGTAAAAGACATATAAAAAGTCCTCCCCGTTAGGCGAACTCACCTTCTGCTGAAATTTTACATTTGGGATGGCATTATCAAAAATGTTGTATTCTCCTGTTTGTAAGTAGTAGCCTGTTGGGAAAATAATGCCTTGATCATCTGGAAGCAAGACACAGGTGTCCTTAACACTCTGTATTTTTTGAACTTCCTTTAGTTTGTTATTAAATACAAAATAGCGAGGCTCTTCTTGAAAGGGTTTAATCTCTAGTGCAAGTAGGTTACCCAAATCTGCATAGCGATACTGACCATCATCTAGTGTCTGGTCTATAAGCTCTACCGGCTCATCTAGTATTCCTTTACCCTGGTCTGTATTATCTTCTATTTTTATGGTAAGATCACCACCTATAGTCTCTACAAACACCTTGTCTAAAATAGAAACGTGAGCGTGCTCACCATAACGGTGCATATCACGCGTAGCCCCTTGCCACTTAAAATCGTGTTGCTGTGGGAAGCGATACTCGTGCTCACTACGGTTATCTACATACTGTAACGTATCTTCTTTTATGAGCCACTTAAATGTTTTAATATCTGTAACACTATCACTAAGCTGAAATACCATATACAGGTAGTTACCTATAATCGCAAACTTTGAAAAGATGGTATTACGGTAATACTTGTACAGATTTGCAAAGTCTAGTAGAAAAGTGTCGTCTTGTAAAAGTGAAAGATCACGAGGTTCAAAACGATTGTCTTTAAACTCATAGGCGCTAAAAACATCTCCTAAGTGTATGTCTGTGCGTAGTCCAAAATGCACATTGTAGCCAAATAAACACAAGTTTTTAAGCGACACAATATCACGAGCAATACAGTTATTTTCTGTATTGATACGGTCATTTGCAATGAGCTTTGTTTCTAGTGAACCAAAAACATTTTTACGCTCCTCGTTAAGTTCTTGTAGCCGCTTTTGTAAGTCGGTTTTTTGTTTTTGCAGTCTACCTTGTATAATCTCATAGGTGCCGCCGTCAAGAGTTTGCGTTGCTTTAGGTTGTATATCTGGAGTTTCGTTTGCCATAAATGTTGGAAACTAATCGTTGGTTTGTTGATTGATTCTTGTGATGAAAGTTGTGAGATGTAGTAGTAATTACGCTTTCGCGAAAGCGTAAAAACAACCAGCAGCTTGCCATCTCACTGGGTGCAAGCTGCCGTTGTTTACTGAGTTTTATTTCAGTTTCTTATCAGATAATCCTAATCCTTTTGCAAGGTTAAATAGGTTACTGAATAAGGTTTGCTCATCGCTGTCTGAAGATTTAGATTTTAAATCCATCAGTAAGTTTGCGATGGTCACATTTTTAAGATCCTCAGAAGAGATGCCGTACTTATCTGCAAATTCTTTTACTTTTTCAAGCAAGTTTCCTTTTACATCATCACTACCTAAAATGGCATCTTTTACCTCTGTCACCGTTTCTGAGTGGTGTACAAGTCTGTCATAACCTTTGGCCTTTGTAATTTGCCCTATAATCTGGTCAAAGAACATTGTCTCACCACCTACAATATCAATATTTGCAGCTTTAAGAGCATCGCCTATAACTTGTGCTTGCGCATCTGCAATATCTTTCTGGATATTAATCTCTGCAAGATCTACTTGAAGTTCTTTGTCAAGACGTAGTTTAAACTCTTCGTGTTCTTTACCTACACCGTCAAGTTTCTTCATAGCATTTGCCTTCTCTTCGATACCTGCGGCATCTGCAAGGGCTTTCTCTTTAATTACATCTGCCTCTGCAAGACCATCCTTACGTTTTGCCTCAGCTTTTGCTTCAATTCCGGCAGCTTCTGCAAGTGCCTTTTTCTCGATAACAGTTGCCTCAACAATACCTTGACGCTCATTTGCATCTGCCTTAGCGTGCATTACTTGTGCCTCAGACATACCTACAGTTGCTTCTTCTTTAGCTTGTGCTTCGGCAAGAATTTTACGTGCATCTGCCTCTTTCTCACTTGCTTCTTTATGCGCTAGTGCTTCGATATTAATTTCTTCGGCTTTTTGTTTTGCTGCTTCTTTTGATGCTTCGGCTGCTTTTATGGTCTTAATAAGATCTTCTTGAGCTGCTGCCTCTGCATTTGTGATTGCTACTTGCTTAGAACGGTCTGCAGTTTTAAAAGCCTCAATATCTTTCATATTTTCTTGCTCCTCTACCACACCTTTCTCTAGCATCACGCGGTCGCGTATCACATCTTGAATGTTCTTTTTCTCAACTTCAACAACTTTCTCTTTTTCGATTTGAGCCAGCGTTACTACGCGCTCTCTCTCGGTAAGTTCTAGCATACGGTCTTTCTCCACACGCTCTGTCTCCACCTTGTCTGTACGTTGCTTGTTTTTCTCAGCAACGATAATCTGGCGTTGCATATTTTCTTCGGCTACTTTTACTTTTTCTTCGGTAGCAATGCGAGCTGTTTCAGACTTAAGACGCTCTTCTTCGGCAACTTTAAGAATCTCTGCCTCTTCACGAGATTTTATGTTTGAGATCTCACGTTTTTGCTGTTCTTCTTTTTCGGCGAGTTGCTTATCTAGTTCTAGTATCGCCTCGCGAGCCTCTACATCTTGCTTGCGTATTACTTTCTCCTCATCACGTTTAATAAGGTTTGCCTTGATGTTTTGTGCAGCTGTAAGATCTGTGATTTTCTTAATACCTTCTGCATCAAGGATGTTATCTGCCTTAAGATGTGTGACTGCAGTTTGCTCTAGGTAATCTATCGCACAATCTTCAAGAGTATATCCATTAAGATCTGTACCTATAATGTCTACAATCTCATCGCGAAACTCACGACGAGCCTCATAAAGCTGTATAAAGTCAAACTTTTTACCCACGGTTTTAAGCGCTTCAGAAAATTTTGCTTCGAAAAGCTCTTCTAGCGTTTCTTGACGTGATGCACGTTGCACACCTATGGTTTGAGCTACTTTCTTAATGTACTCTACTTCATTATTTACACGTACAAAGAAGGCTACCTTGATATCTGCACGCATATTGTCTTTACAAATAAGACCCTCTGATGCAAGACGCTCAATCTGGATTTTCTTTACAGAAATATCCATTACTTCTACACGGTGAAAGACAGGAACCACATAGAGACCTTTATCTGTCGCTACTTTTGTCCCGCCAAAACCTGTACGAACCAAGGCTTGACCTTGATGTACCTTTTTGTAGAACATCGCGATGATGAGGAAGTAAATAACAATGAGTGCCACAATACCCACAACGAGGGCGATGGCGATAGATGGTAGGTTTTCCATAAAATTGATGATTTTTGTTTTTGGTTGATTATGAATGTGCGTGTATACGCTTAATTAATATTTGCTGACTAAAAAGTAATTTTTATCTGGTGACTGTTTGATGATGAGTACGCTTTCGCGAAAGCGTATTTCTGACCCATCTAGTGATTTTACATAAATACTCATAGGGTTCCCATCTGCTAGTACCTCTGCATTACCCATCTTATCTCCAGAAATGGTAGATAGCAACACTGCGTCACGACCTAAAAAGTCTGTAGCCTTATCACCATCTTTATTCAAATTTTTGAAAAATGACTTAAATGGAGTGGTAAATATCTTAGTAAGGAACAAAGCAGGGATCATACAGCTCAACATAAGTATGTAACCAAAACTAGTTGCATAGCTACCGGTAATACTTGTGGTTACTAGGGTGCAAAGCCACCATAAAAATACCCATACCGTAAAGGTGAACATAAATGGAAGACCTACAAAGTTGAAGTAAATTAAAAATACTTGCCACCACTTAAGCGGTTTACGTCTTTTATTTACAACGTGTGACCTGTCTACCTCTGCGCTTGAGACATCTTCAAAATCCATACTACCAGAGTCTACGGTGTTGATGTCAAAATCTGCATCTACATCTACATCGAGATCTATGTCGATGTCCATATCGTAGTCAAAATCAATACCGCTCACCGAGGTAAGTACCCAGTAAATGATCAAGAGTATCAATAAGACGCTCAAGATGATATTAACTTCTGAAAATATGAGATTTATAAAGTTGTCCAATGGTTGATGGTTTTAAGGTTTATGATGGCTAGGCGTTGTCTTTACCTAGCCCTAATTGTTCTTTAAGTTTTGCAAGCTCGTCATCTACTTTCTCCTCGCTAGTATCTGCAGCGGCGTTTATCTCATCATCTATATTTTTATTAGTATCTGCGATGTCTCCATAAGCCTCTGCAAGTGCTTCTTCTTGCGCTACTTTTTCTTTCATACGTTCTAGCATACTCACGGTACCAGTGTTATCTAGGGCCGCCATTTGCTTATTTACATTCTTAGTAGCATCGCTCACTTTTACACGTGCCTTGAGTGTTTTAAGCTCGTTCTCCCAGTTGCTTATGTTGTCTTTAATAGTCTGGATAGTACCTTGTAGTTGCGCTACATTGCCTTCAAATTTTGAAGTATCCTCACCAGCGCGCGTAGCGTGTGACTGTGCTTCTTCTTTTTTGGCTAGCGCTTCTTTGGCTAGTCTATCTGCCTCTGCGGCATCCATAGACCCAGCGTGTGCTTTTTTAAGAATAGCGATGGCTTTGCTCTCGTAGTCTTTTGCTTTTGCATCGTGCTCGTCACGCTCGTTTTTTGCGCGTATGGCCATTGCTTTTACTTGTGCCATTGCTTCTACACTTTTGGCAAGATCTTCTTTCATATCTCGTATGCCTTGTTCTGTCATCTTGATAGGATCTTCCATATTATCTATAGATGCATTTGCCTCTGCTTGTCCTATTTTAAAAAGTCGTTTAAATATGTTCATAATGTCGTTTTTTAATATTTTGAAAATTCTATAATCTGTTCTGAGTACTCACTCATAAGTAAACTCAGGGAGTTCAAGCTACCCTCTAGCTCGTTGAGGTCAAGATTTTCTATCTGTAGGGTATCTCTAAAGATGACCTTTTTACCAGTATCATCTAGTACAAAAGCGCCGTGTATGATATCTCGGTTTTTTTGCAGCAGGCTTTTAAAAATCTTTTCTGACTGGTTATTGATGGTAAAAATAAATTGCTCGATAATTAGAATAGGAGGAGCAATGCCCAGAATCAGGTTTTTGATACCTGAGTTTTCCTTTTGTACAACCATAATACCATCTGCCGTATTTTCTGTAGTGATATTAAAGTTGAGTTCTAATAAAAAATCTCGAGTAATTGTAAAGTGGTTCTTCATAAAGAGTGTCAATGTTGTGTTCCAATACATTGGAAGGTTAATAATACGAAAACTTGTCTCTGTAAATACCCAATTGTTTATAAGTGGCTCAGGATGTAAATAATTAAAGTGGTCATAATGTTTGATTTTTGATTGATGAATGTTTGATGATGCTATTACGCTTTCGCGAAAAAGCTAAATAAATTAGCACAAGTGAATTCTTTTTGCTAAAATTGTTAGGTAAATATACAAACAATTTTGTCATTTGCAAATAAAATTAGCAAAATATGTCATTCTTTGGTAAAAATATTCGAAAAATAAGAACCGTAAAGACGCTTAGTCAGCAGTCGTTTGCAGAGCTCTTTGACCTGAAAAGAGGGACGTTAGGGGCTTATGAGGAGGGCAGGAGTGAACCTAAAATAGATACGGTAATTAAAATTGCTAATTATTTTAGCATTCCTATAGATGACTTGCTTACAAAAGAGCTTACCGTAAATAGTTTACTCAAATTTAAAGCAGACCTTACTACAGATCACGAGCAGATTACAAAAGAAACTTTTGCTACCATACCTTGCATCACCCCAAAAAACACAAACGATTATCTACTATATAATGACAGGGAAGCTTTTGTAGCAGATATGCCTGTCTTACAACTACCCGTAAATCCAGAAAAAGACTTCAGAGCCTTTACGGTAGATAACTTGGAGATGAGTAGTAATGACAAAGGTCTCTTCCCAAAGGATATTGTGATAGGTGAGCACATCCCAAAAAACGTTTATAAAAAGCTCAATAATGGGCATCTCATTCTAGCCGTTTTTAATGATAGACTAGTATTAAGACGTTGCTACCTCTCTGGAAATACTATTACCCTAAGAGCAGATCATAAAAATATAGACGACCTAGAGTTCCCTATAAAAGAAATTAAAGAGCTCTGGCGCATACGCTACGTCTTCTATCACAGATTGCCAGAACTGGCAGATGGACTAGAAGAAAAGATGGCAATGCTAGAAGCCCAGTTTATGAAAATAAAGGCTGGGTTGTAAAAGGGTACTCTTAATTATGCATCAAAACTTTAATCGGGCCATCTTTTTGAACAGCTAGAATATGTTCTTTCCCGTTGATATTAATTAGAACGGTATTTTTTATATCACCTTTTATAATAGGGTTTGTTGAATTGTACTCAAATAGTTGAGCGTCATTATTCCAATTTAATGCATATCCAAAATTACTGTCGTAACGCACTGTTTCTACTTCAGCATCGTAAATAGCTCCAAAACCTATTAGTGTTTTATTAGTACTTTCATTAATAATGACACTACTTAACGTAGGGCCGTTTTGAGCACTGTTCGGCAGGCTCTCAAGATGAAAATCGCCATTGTCATCATTAATTAAAACACTACTCTTAAATGTACTTGCTGTTAAGTGAAGAGCATTAAATAGTCTCTCTTCTCCATAAATACTTTGCATATCACTTGTGGCAAACTCTCTATAGGAGCTGATTTCATTTAGTAAAAATGGATTTTGTTCAGAGCTACATTCTTTGCCCCTTATTGGGACTAACTTTCCTCTATTAATTTTACTCATTGCAATATCAAAAGAACCATTGTCATCAAAGTCTTTGGCATATATGTGTAAAGGTTTTTTAGTAGTTGGATGAAATTTATTGTTACCCCCTATATTACCTAAAACATAATCTTGATCTCCATCATTATCAATGTCTACAACTTTTATACTTTGCCACCAACCATTTGTGTCATCTAAAGTATTTTTTGAAGAACTGAAGACACCATCGTTATTATCATAAAGTCGTACTGGAGACCATTCGCCTACCGTTATCAAATCAATATCTCCATCATTATCATAATCTGTAAATACAGCATCACTCACCATAGCCGTTTGTGCCATATCCAAAGCTTTATCTTGTGTGACATCAGTAAATTTTCCATCATTGTTTTCTAGTAGATAAGATTTAGGAGCTTCAGGATATCTTCCTGGGATAACGTAGCCACCTATAAATAAGTCTAAATCTCCATCATTATCATAATCTCCACTTGTTATGCTTTTACCTGAAGATTTCATTTCAGGTAACACATCAGAATGAGTAAAGCTTCCATTACCGTCATTTATTAAAAGTCGGTCTTGTAATAGTGGTGAATTAATAGGAAGTTCATATCCACCACTCACTATATATAAATCAAGATCATTGTCACCATCTGCGTCAAAAAAAAGTGCTCCTGTATCTTCATATCTTGCTTGGCTCTCTAAAACTGCAGTGTTGCTTTTTATGAATTTACCATTTTTAGATTGCATATATAATGAAGGGGTAGCTCCTAATGCATTACCTATAAAGAGATCATCTAGTCCATCATTGTTGACATCTCCTTTAATTATGGGGCTGCCTACTGTTGATTTTTTATGTGGTAGTAATAGCTGTAAATCATAATCATTGAACGTATTTTCTTTTTGTACATAGTCAATACCAAGTTCTGTAGCAATTAATTCATTCCAAGTTTCAGTCATCTTAACTATATTAGTTTTCTCTTTAGAGGTTACAGCATTTTTGTAATCAATTTCAATGAGTTGATTAGACTTAACATTATCTAGGTTGGTTATTTTTCCATCTGGCCAGACAACGGTTATATCATCTATTTCATTATTATTACCAAGACCAAAATGTCCCCTCGGAGCAACCGAAGATTCAAATCCACGGGATAGGTACATATATTGTGATTGAGTGGTGTCTCCAGATGTCAAAATGATTTTTGCGCCTAAGCCTAGTAAGTTACTTTTTGGTCCTTTCAATTTTATATCTAAATAGTTACTATTTGTATTATTACGATATATATGAGCTTGCTCCATCAGATTATTAACCACTAAGTCTAAGTCACCATCGTTATCAAGGTCAGCATAAGTAGAACCATTAGAGTGAGATGGAGTGTCTATATTCCAGGCTTTGGATTTATTTTCAAAGTGTAAATCGCCATTATTCTTAAATAGATAATTCGAAAGTTTTTTACTCGGGATTAATTCATTCAATCCATCTAGAGTTAAGGCAACTCCTTCAGAGTTCATTCTTTTTAAATTTCCTTTAAAATCTTGGTTTGTGATATCTTTATAAACTCCATTTGTCACAAATATATCTTTAAGTCCATCATTGTCTAAATCTGCAATGAGTGGCGCCCAGCTCCAATCAGTTTTAGAAACTCCACTTAGCTGTGCAGACTCGTAAAACTCTCCAGTACTACTACCTATTTGTAGCATATTAGACATATACTGATGATGATATCCTACCGCTACCATTTTTTCAAAGTTTGCAGTGCTCATTGTGGCCATATTCTCTTTGCTACGCTCGTGATCTTCTGAGGCCATATCTAAGGAGAATATATCAAGATTGCCATCATTATTTATATCACTACAATCTACTCCCATACTATAGAAGGCAATATGATTCACTCTGTCTAATACTTCATTTTTGAAAGAACCATCTTTCTGGTTAATGTAAAGCATATCTGGCTCTAAATAATCATTAGAAACGTAAATGTCAGGGTATGAGTCATTGTTATAATCTCCTATTGCCGCACCAAGCCCCCAAGCTTTATTTGCAACACCAGATTGGATAGTTACGTTAGTAAAGCTGTTGCCATTATTTTGATAGAGTTGATCTGAAAATACAGCTTGAATATTAGACTGTATATCTCCACTTATAGTTGAATTGTTTTTAAAATCTGCTCTATAATTAAGAATATAAAGATCTAGGTCACCGTCTTTATCATAATCTAAAGGATATGCTTGTGTTGAAAATCCAGGATCTGCAATACCCCATTGTCTAGCGCTTTCAGTAAAAGTATTGTCTTGATTATTTATAAATAATTTGTTTTTACGCTTTTCTGTATTATCTAATGATGCCGCTTTACAAACATAAATATCTAACCATCCATCATTATTTATATCTAACATAGTTACACCCGTGCTAAACCCATCGCTATCAATGGTTCCAGATTGACGAGTTATGTCCTCAAATACAAAATTACCTTTGTTGATATATAATCTGTTGGGTCCTTGATTAGAAGTAAAGTAAATATCTATAAGGCCATCATTATTTAAATCCCCTGTAGCTACACCTGCACCATTAAAGATGTAAGGGTATGACAAGAAATTGAATTTTAAATCCTCTTTAATTTTATTTTCAAAAAGAACTTTACTTTGTGTAGCAGAAATTTTTTCAAATCCTACATCAGAGCCGCTATATGTGTTTTTCTTAGAATCATTAGAATCACAACCGAAAATTACCAAGCACAATATCTGTAAAGTGATTAATTGAAAAGCCTTCATAAAAAGAAAAATTAGAAATGAAATGTAATAAAAAAATGCCCGTCTCACAACGGGCATTTTTTATAAAGTTTTATTCTTAAAAGGTTATTCCTTGCTTCTTATAACCCCACCAGAGTAGCTTTTTTTAGGCTTATCCACATTTCTTGGGCTACCGTAGTAATTTATGATTCCTCCAGAAGAGGCCTCTACCTTAAGATCTTGAGAAGCATAAACGTCCATCACACCGCCAGATGAAGCATCTGCCTTTGCACTCACAGATTTGAGTTTACTTATTCTCGCTACACCACCACTAGAAACCGAAGCATCTAGTCGCTCTGCACTACCAGAGATACGTGCCACGCCACCGCTACTTACGTCTGTCTCTACATTTTTTGCAGAAACTTGTACGCGCATTGTGCCTCCAGAAGATGCGTCAAATTCAATATCATCTCCAGTAAGTGTTTCCTTTGTAGTGAGACTTGCACCACTATTTACGCTTACATCAGTAAGATTTTCTGAGTAGGTTACAAACACCTTTTTTGAGGTAGCACTTTTTATGTTGTCTTCGCAGTATATTTTAAGCTTCCCGTCTTTTACATAAATTTCGGCAGCGTCTACTAGGTTTTGGTCTGCTTCAAGTATTACGGCGTTTGTGCTTCCTTTTTCTAAAAACACTTCCCAGCCATTACCAGCGACTACTTCGTCAAAGTCTTCTGTGATGTTGAGATCTTCTGTGACTACATTTCCGTCGCCGTGCATTTGCCCTAGATTAATGTCAAACTGACAAGAGGTGACGAGTAAAGCAGTAAGGATTCCTAAAATTGTTTTGATGAGCGTTGTCATAATGATTGGTTTTTTTGGTGATTGGTTCGTTTGTTTGATTGATTGTTTTTGATTGATGATGTAAAGATGTAGATAAGTCCGCTTTCGCGAAAGCGTAACCTACCCAACTGTAATAATTTATGACTGAGTTGTATAGATTGCTAGTGCAAGCTTATCACCCGTGTGATTTTCCAGCCTTTTGGGGTGTCTTTTAATATGGTAATAAACTTAGATGGTTCTGAGTGGCTGTCTTCTACTAGGTTGTGAAAACTATGTTTTCCCAGTGATACAGCGCCAAAACCCGCTATCTCGTGTACCTCAAAGGTACCTGGAGTAAGTGTTCTCTGTACTTTATTACAAATATTCTCCTTGAGTGCCTGCATATAATCTGTTTTGCTAGTAGAAAGTCCACCGTTGTCGTGATAAAACTCAAGATCTTCTGAGATGAGAGTTTCGTGAGTTGCGAGGTCACAATTATTATACGAGCCAAAAAGAGCAGTATCTATAGCAAGAATTTCTTTATAAAGTTTGCTATCCTTAGACACCTGCGCCACTCCGATCAAGGGGAGTAGCAACAGGATCCAAAGAAGATTGGTTGGGTTTTTCATAGTAGGTTAGTTATTTCGTAGCGCGTCTGTGTCAGGAGCTTCTGGTGGCGTAGGAGCTTGGGGTGCTTCTGGCTCACGATCCCATTCTGGAGCATTTTCTCCTTCTTCATAACTGCGTTCTTCCCAAGAATCATTACCAGATTGCTCCCAAGAGTTATCATCATCATTATAATCATAACTGCGATCTTCTGGACAGCCGTCACAAAGAAGCTTGCCATTACCTACGGTAAGGTATTGCTCTTCTGTTCCATTATCTAGTATGTCACGGTACCTACTATCATTGCGGTGGTATGAGTACGTATTTTCATCTGCAATGAGGGTAGTTCCTTCTGGAAGGTATACAATCACTTGTACCTCGCGATCATTCCAGTGGCCATATGATTTTTGAGTAGGTGAGGTAAGAAAACCATCTAGTGATAAAATACCGTCCTTTAGTTTAAAATCATACTGTATAGATGAGGCTAGCTCACGTGCTTCTTCATACGTGAAGTTATCTGCTCGTTTTTCTATCTGGATGTAGCCATTACTATCTTTAGTACTTCTCACAATAAGACGTACGTCACGCTCTATAGTCACACTTTCTGTATCACTCTTAATCGTTCTCATAAACCCAGTAGATCGCCCAAAAGGAATCTCATAACGATCACTTTCTCGCATCTGTATGCGCAGGGTGTCACTTGACGTTATGGCAAGCTCTGTGCGCTCTACTACTTTACCAGTTTCTGTATTAGAATACTTAATAGCTTCTTTTACAGAAAATACGCCTATTACTATCGCAGAGACAAGCCATAGACCAAAGAGGCTAAGCTTTGCACTCACCGGCATAGATTTTAGGTTAGAAGAGACAATCTTAAGTCCTAAATAAAACAGGAAGAAGAAAGGTATCCCAACTGCAAATAATGTGAGAAGAAGTACAAGCCAGATAGGCAGTCCTGTCTCATTATTTACCCACGGTAAATCGGCTAGATTAGGAGTAAATAGATCTACTACACCACCTGTTAAGAAGGTGATAAGTAAAGATATAACCACGGTAGCTCCCGTTATAATAAGGAGTACCCCTATAATCTTTGCAAGGACTTTAAAGAAAAACATAATAATCTTACCAATGGTCCCGAAAAAACCTTGAGCTCCTGTTTTTACTTTATTACCATACTTATCATAATCTACACTCTTTACGGTGTCAGCCACATTTTCAAATCCTTCTTTTACTTTTTCTGTGATATTGTCAATGTTAACTGCCTTTCCCCGCATTGCGAGTTTATCTGCCGTGGTTTGCGCTTCTGGTACAAAAACCCATAGAGCAAGATAGATAAGTGCTGTACCTCCTAGTGTAAACCAAGTAAGTGCTATAAGTAATACCCAGCCTATACGAACCCATAAAGGATCAATACCTAGATAGTGTCCCATACCGCTAGATACACCGCCTATGTAGGCATTATCTGTATCTCTGTAAAAACGGCGTTGTGCGATACGTGGTGCTTGTTTTGACTTTTTTGAGGAGTTGCTGCTAGCTGCAGGCTCATCTTCAAAAATATCGTCGTCTACCATATAATCTTCTGGTTGTCCCATTACAGCAATCACCTCGTCTAGCTCTTGTGAGCCTATTACCTGGCGCTCGTCTTTAATGCGCTCAGAAAATAGCTCAGAGATACGAGCTTCTATATCTGCTATAATTTCATCTTCACCTTGCATACCTTCAAAAGAACGTTTGATGGCAGCGAGATATCTCTGTAATTTACCGTAAGCATCCTCATCTATATGAAAAAATACTCCTGCTAAATTTATATTAACTGTCTTGTTCATTTTTTTGTGGTTTTAGTGGATGTAACTACGGCTACTGCTGTCTGTAACTCATCCCAAGTGGTTGAGAGTTCTTTTAAAAATATCTTACCCGTTTCGGTAAGTCCATAATATTTACGTGGTGGACCACTGGTAGATTCTTCCCAGCGATAGTTGAGTAAACCAGCGTTTTTAAGTCTAGTGAGAAGCGGGTAAATTGTACCCTCTACCACCAGCAACTTGGCGTCTTTAAGCGTGCCTAAGATCTCTGCTACATATGCATCTTCGTCTTTTAATACAGAGAGGATACAGTATTCTAGCACGCCTTTTCGCATTTGCGCTTTGGTGTTTTCAATCTTCATAGATTTCCATTTTTAAATACATTAAACTGTTCGTTTTGGTCCTGATTTGGGTCAGGTGATTGATTAATTGTTGTTACGCTTTCGCGAAAGCGTACATAGTCATACCACTACATTACATAGTAGGTTGCTCTTGAGTTGATGAGTCCTCTTGAGTATCTGGGGTTTCTGCTACGGCAGAAGCTTTAATAAAATTTATAAGAAGCGGAAACTTATAAATGCCTCCTTGTGATGCCTGCACTGCTGCCGAAATTACTGTGATAATCTCTATAAGAAATAATCCTATAGCCAGCACACCTACCACAATGGCAGTGATGAGAAAACCACCTAGATCTGCAAAGTCACTAGGGTCATTTATGTATCCATTATTAAGCAAGCTAGCGCTTCCCTCACCAGCACTTACTATAAAATAAATAAAGAACGGAATGCTTATTACCGCCAGCGCAATAAAATATAAAAGTATACTGAGCTGAAAGTTTATGGCATCTCTACCGTGCTTGTCTATAAATAGAGAGTTGCGCTTTTGAGCGCTCCATAATATGAGCGGCGCAATAAAATTTCCAAATGGGAAAAGGTATTTACAGAAGGTAGAAAGATGTATTAAGGTTCCTACATTTTTGTGATGTGTGGGTATGCTAGTTTCCATAGTCTATTAATGTCTTATGCAAATATATGTCTAAAAAAAGGTACTTTGTTACGCATAGTACTAAATATTAACATTTATTTAAGATATTAATATGCACGCATAGTATTAATAAATATTGTTACTTTTGTCTAAAAGCAATAGATATGTCCTTTCCTACACCTAGTAAATTCAATACGTTCACAATGTTTAAGCTACCCTCTGCGTGGCTTACGGGAGTGCGTGTTAAGTCATTATCACCAGAGTCTTGTACAACCACAGTAAAACATCGCTGGATTAATCAAAATCCTTTTAATAGTATGTTTTGGGCAGTACAGGGTATGGCGGCAGAGCTTGCTACAGGAGCACTTGTTATTGCACACATACAAAAGAGCGGAAAAAAAATATCGATGCTTGTGGCAAATAATAATGCCACTTTTACAAAAAAAGCAACTGGCAGAATACACTTTGTGTGTGATAATGGCCCTCAGATTAAAGAGGCTATAGATAAAGCGGTTGCTACTGGTGATGGTCAAACCTGCTGGATGAAAGCTGTAGGGACAAATAAGGACGGTGTGCAGGTTTCTGAGTTTAACTTTGAGTGGACGATTCTTGTAAAAAAGAAGAAGTAAAACACAGTTGTACTATTGTGTATTCTTTATAACTAGATACATTTCTTTATCTAAGAGTCTTTACATTTGCGGTATAAGTCGATGCTCATTTTTGCAATCGATTTTTTACAACAGACTAACAGTACTTAGAGATGAACTATATCCTTTTTGACGGTAACGTACGCAATCAACTTTTACCTTTTACTTATACAAAACCCGTAGCAGACTTGCGCATAGGGATACTTACCATACGTGAGAAATGGGAGTTTGTACTAGGTTCAACAACCTCTACCGTTACAGAAGAGTATCTCTCAGAAAGATGGCCTATGGTTGAGCTGGAGGTAAATGTGATGATTAATGCATCATATCTCCCTTCTCCTAATCTAGCCCAGATTATCAAAGGCCTAGAACCACAACAAGCCATTTTTGATGGAGAAGAAATCATTGCCTTTTATGTAAAGGAGGGTGAAGAAGTAGATTTTGACACCTATGACTGTATACAATACACTGCTCCAGATATTCTTACGGTAGCCCATACTTGGGATATTTTTGCCAAAAACGGTGAAGCAATTACCAGAGATTTTGAGATGCTTACCGAAGATAGAGAGTCTCAAGACATTCCAGAGCACGTAATAGCAATAAATAAAGACCAAATATTTATAGAGGAAGGAGCAACAGTTCACTACTCACATCTTAATGCGACAGATGGCCCTATTTATATAGGCAAAGATGCCCAAATTATGGAAGGTGCACTCGTAAGAGGACCTTTTGCAGTATGTGATCACGGAGCTGTAAAAATGGGCGCCAAGATTTATAGCGGCACCACCTTAGGTCCTCACTGTAAAGTAGGAGGAGAGGTAAATAACGCCGTGCTTATGGGGTATTCAAGTAAAGGTCACGATGGCTTTTTAGGTAATAGTGTGCTAGGAGAATGGTGTAACATAGGTGCAGATTCTAACAACTCAAACCTTAAAAATAATTATGCTCCCGTAAAGTTATGGGATTATGAGACGGGTCGCTTTGCAAATACAGGGCTGCAGTTTTGTGGTCTTATGATGGGTGACCACTCTAAGTGTGGCATTAATACAATGTTTAATACTGGTACCGTAGTGGGTGTAGCTTCTAATATTTTTGGGAGTGGCTTCCCACGTAATTTTGTTCCTTCATTTTCTTGGGGAGGTGCTAGTGGCTTTGTAACGCACAAAACAAATAAGGCCTACGAGACGGCAAAAATAGCAATGGCGCGTCGTGATATAGAACTTGCTGAACAAGACATCGCTATACTTGATCACGTTTTTGAAGAGACAAAGCAGTACCGTAGAGAGTAATCTGTGATTTGGTATTAATACTTATGAGGATTAAATCCATTTGTAAAAATTAGATCCCACGGTATTATAGCTAGCGCAAGCGCTAATAGTATAAAGCCTATAATTGTTAAGATAATGACTTTGCGTGCATAGCGTTTATTGTCCCTACGTATACGTTTACGTATTTCCATAAGTTGATCAAAAGACGCTTTTTTAGGATCTACCCACTTTTCGTTTACAGTAGATACAAAAGATAGATCACCTCTCTTACGCTTTTGCTTAAGAAGGTTTCTATTGTTTTTTATTACTTGATTTGCTGCAAGAGCTGCTCCACCGAATCCCATATCATTTTCATTTTGGTTACATAGATATGTTGAGATAATTTATAAAATGTTACAGAGTCTGTATCTTGTAATCCCTTTGTTAACGTGAGTTTGGTGGTTTTTTAAATAAACAAAGCTAGTAGAATTATAGGGCGAGGGTGGTTGAGTACGCTTTCGCGAAAGCGTAAAAAAAAGTATAATTATTTTCTAATTAAATAAACTTACAAGCAAAATACTCACCACGGCAAGTGCAATACCTATCCAGTTTTTGAGGAGAAGTTTTTCTTTAAAAAACAAGATTCCTATAAAGGTACTTACCATCACAATGGCAACATTGTTTATGGTAAAAAGTGTAGAGCTATCAAATCTTGGATCTCGCAAAGCCTGCACAAGCATATAGATAGAAAAGTAGTTAGGTATACCCAGACCGACACCTGCCACAATATTTTTGAGCTTAAATGTAAATGTCTTAGTGATGATTTGATACCCTATAATTAAAAAGCCAATACAGGCAGCAGCGCCAAAGATAGTTGCACTAAAAATGGGTACATCACCATTACTTACATAAGCACCCTCTATAAATTTAAGACTTGTGTCTATCGCGCCACTACCTAAGAACACAAGAATTGGGAAGATGAGGTTTTCTTTCTTTATAGCAATCCCATCTTTTGCTTTTACAGAGGCGAGATAAACGGCTATTAAAGCAAGTATGATCCCAAGGCTTTTGTAGAGTCCTAGCGATTCGTTGTAATAGATAACGCCAAAAAGTATGGGAATTCCCACACTCATTTTGGTCGCAACCGATACCACAGAGAGCCCACTCTTTTGTGTAGTGTATGCCATTAAGTTAAAAACGATAATAAAGAGCACACCTAGCCCAGCAGATGCATAAAACCACTCCTGCTCTGGAACTTGTGCTAGTGTCGCACCGCCCTCATAAAACAAGATGCCACAAGTGAAGGCCACCACATAGTTTACGATAATAGCTTGTAGCGTATTTACTTCAAATTTTGAAAATAACTTGAAGATTACAAATATGAGACTGGAAGCCGCTATGCTTAGTAGTAAGTAAATCAAGAGTCGCTGCGTGTGTAAGTGTCTAACCTGTCACCCTTTATGTGTTGAGTAGATTGTAGTGTAAATTGGCTTGTTTTCTTGGGAGCCTTTATACCTGCGTTAAAGTTTGTAAGGCCTGTAAATATGCTAGCCTCATCCCATAAAGCTGCATCTATAAAACCTTGTAGGGTAGCAGCGCCACCTTCTACAATAACAGATTGTATGTTATGACCAAAAAGTTCTTTACAGATGCTTTTTGGGTCACTGTCTTTAAGCACTATTGTAGGTGCTTCATTATTAAATATGTGTAGCTCCTTAGGTAGGTTGCCTTGTGTGTCAATCACAATTCTGGTCGGGTTGCTGCCGTGCCAGTCACGTGTGGTAAGTGTAGGGTTATCTTCTATAACGGTCTTGCCGCCCACTAAAATGCCCATCTCCTCACTGCGTAGTTTGTGGACTAGTTGTCTAGAGAGGGTGTTTGTAATCCACACCGGTTCTTGTTTGTCTCTGGTAGCAGGAGCTATAAAACCATTTGCGGTTTCAGCCCATTTTAAAATTATAAATGGTCGCTTCTCATTGTGATAGGTAAAGAAACGTTTATTTACCTCTTGACATTCTTTTTCAAGCACGCCTACGGTAACATCAACTCCAGCTTGCATAAGTTTTTTTATGCCAGCGCCGGCTACTTTGGCAAAAGGGTCTATGGTGCCTATCACTACGCGTTTAATTCCTGAGTCTATAACGAGATCTGCACAAGGAGGGGTTTTTCCCCAGTGTGAGCAAGGTTCTAGAGATACGTACAAAGTAGATTTGGCAATGAGTTCTGGGGTATTCGCTTTCGCGAAAGCGATACAATTTACCTCTGCGTGAGGACCTCCATATGCACTTGTATAGCCTTCTGCAATAATCGAGTCATTATGCACGAGAACGGCTCCTACCGAGGGGTTAGGCATTGCTGCCGGAAGCCCATTTTTTGCTAGGGCAATACATCTTTTTATATAGGTGTTGTGTATCTTCACATCACAAAAGTAAACGTTTAATAGTGATGAACAAACCAATCATTAGACCTATTCAAAAGGAAGATAATGCACAGGTAGCGGCCGTAGTGCGCAAGGTGCTGGTAGATATGGGCGCTCCAAAGGTAGGAACCGCTTATGCAGATGAGGCGCTAGATACTATGTATGAGCATTATGATAGGCCTAAGGCTGCCTATTTTGTGGTAGAAGATAATGGCGCGATAATAGGCTGTGCGGGTATCGGTCAACTTGATAATTATGATGGTAATGTGTGCGAGTTGCAAAAGATGTACTTCTTAGAGGAAGCACGAGGTAAGGGTCTAGGGTCGGCTATGATGAAGAAGTGCCTAGATACGGCTCGTGATTTTGGATTTGAGCAATGCTATCTTGAGACGATGCCCTATATGGAGGCAGCACAAAAATTATACAAGCGCACCGGCTTTGACTATATAGATGGGCCTATGGGTAATACAGGTCACTTTTCGTGTCCCGTTCATATGCTTATTAAACTATGAATATAGATGATTTTCGCGCAGATTTTAGGAAGCAACTGGCCGCACTTTATGAGCCAGAAGAGGTCGAGAACCTATGTTTCTTAACGCTCGAGCACGTATTAAAAATGAATAGGGTTGAGATCTCGCTTTCGCGAAAGCAAAACATACACCCATCACAACGTAAAGAGCTTGAAGAAATAACAGCTAGACTGTCTAAGAGTGAGCCTATACAATATATCACAGGTAGCTCGTCATTTTACGGGCTTGACTTTAAGGTAAATCCTGCTACCTTAATACCTAGGCCAGAAACCGAAGAACTCGTTGCCTGGATTATAGATGATGTGGCGCAAGGTCTATTAAAAGGGGAAGCACAAGATACGCTACGTCTTTTAGACATAGGTACAGGTTCTGGTTGTATAGCCATTACACTTGCAAAAAATATCAATAAAGCAACAGTAGAAGCGGTAGATATCTCTCAAAATGCGCTTGCCACAGCATATCAAAATGCTAAGGCAAATGGGGTGAAAGTAGACTTTTATAACCAGAACATTCTTGAGACGCAAGCCCTCGATGAAGTTTATAATGTTATTGTGAGCAACCCGCCGTATGTTCGTGAGCAAGAAAAGGCAATGATGAGAGCAAACGTGCTGAGCAATGAGCCAGATAGTGCACTATTTGTTTCAGATCAAGATCCTCTTATTTTTTATAGAAAGATTGGAGAGCTGGCCAGTAAAAGCTTAGCACCCGCAGGAGCTCTATATTTTGAGATTAATGAATATCTCGGTAAAGAGACTGTAGCATTATTAAAAAATATAGGCTTTACAGATGTTGTGTTGAGAAAAGATATGTTTGGTAAAAATAGGATGATAAAGGCGTGTATGGCTTAAACCTAAGTGCGTCTAAATATCAAAACAATTGTTAGAAAAAAAGAAATCGTATGAAGTTAGCATCTATTTGTGTGTACTGTGGTAGCAGTGCAGGAACTGATCCAGAGATTATAAATCAAGCGCGCTTGCTAGGAGCCACACTGGCAAAAAAGGATATGACACTCGTATACGGTGCTGCCAAAATTGGGGTGATGGGAGCTGTTGCTCAGGGCGCTCTTGATGCAAATGGTAAAGTGATAGGTGTGATTCCGGCATTTTTACAAATTAAAGAAGTGGTACATACAGGCCTTACAGAGCTTATAGTAAATGAGACGATGCACGAGCGCAAGATGAAGCTCCAAGAACTGTCTGACGGTTTTATCACACTTCCTGGTGGTTTCGGAACGATGGAAGAACTCTTTGAGGTGCTTACTTGGAGCCAGCTAGCGTTGCATAAAAAGCCTGTGGGGATGCTCAATGTAAATGGCTTTTATGATGATCTTTTAAGTGCGCTTAAAAATATGGTAGACAAAGGTTTTCTTAAACAAGAAAATTATGACATCCTTCTTGTAGACACTACCATTGATGGTCTTCTTGATCAGATGGAGAACTTTGAGCCTATGGCAATGCCTAAGTGGTTAAAATCATCACTAGAGGCAAAAAAGTAATAACGCTCTTGTGGGTTATGCGCAAAGCGGTATGCTTTACAGCGATTTAGTTTTTATTAAAAACTGTTTGTAAAATGGTTAATTAAACCTGCGGTATTCTCTGAGTATCGCAGGTTTAATTTTTTAATTTTGTTACTATGACAATAGAAGAGCAAATCCTCGCTTTACGCAACGAATTACAAACACATAATCATAGTTATTATGTGCTAGATACGCCAACGATATCAGATTTTGAATTTGATAAAAAATTAGAACAACTTAAGGCACTAGAACTTGCAAATCCAGAATTTGACGATCCTAACTCGCCTACACATCGCGTAGGTGGTGCAGTGACTAAAAATTTTGAGACTATTGTACACGAGCATAGAATGTACTCTCTAGATAACTCCTACTCAAAGGAAGATCTTGAGGACTGGGAAGCCCGAGTTAAGAAAATGGTAGATGGTGAAGTACATTATACCTGCGAGCTTAAATATGACGGTGCTTCAATAAGTCTTACCTATGAAAATGGAGAGTTGCTCAGAGCTTTAACCCGTGGAGATGGATTACAGGGAGATGATGTAACTACTAATATTAAAACCATAAAGTCTGTTCCTTTAAAGTTAAAAGGAGATTATCCTCCTAAGTTTGACATACGTGGTGAGATTGTGCTTCCTTGGGATGGTTTTCACGCGATGAATGCAGAGCGCGAGGAACTAGGGTTTGAGCTATATCGTAACCCGCGTAATACCGCAAGTGGTTCTCTAAAACTTCAAGATAGTGCAGAGGTTGCAAAGCGACCATTGCAATGTTTACTTTATAATATTACCGGTAATAATCTAGGGATAGCTACCCAGATGGAAAGTTTGCAAAAAGCTAGAGACTGGGGTTTTATGGTACCAGATGCTGCAGTACTCTCAAAGAGTATTGATGAGGTGCTAGATTTTATTAATCACTGGGATAAAGCTCGTCACGACTTACCATATGAGACAGATGGTGTTGTAGTAAAAGTAAACGGACTCCAGCAGCAAGAGGAGTTGGGGTATACGGCAAAAGCTCCGCGATGGGCTATGGCTTACAAGTTTAAAGCAGAACAGGTGTCTACCCGCTTACGCGAAATAACATATCAGGTAGGTCGTACTGGAGCCATCACACCAGTAGCAAACCTAGAACCTGTAGAGCTTGCTGGTACAACCGTTAAAAGAGCCAGCCTTCATAATGCAGATCAGATAGAACGACTAGACATACGAGAAGGTGATGAGGTGTTTGTAGAAAAAGGAGGGGAAATCATCCCAAAAATCATAGCAGTAGATCTTACTAAGCGTCCAGCAGATTCTGAGCCTACCGATTATATAACTCAGTGTCCAGAATGTGATACTTCGCTTGTGCGTAAAGAAGGAGAAGCACAACACTACTGTCCTAACGATATGGGTTGCCCCCCACAAATTATAGGCCGTATACAGCATTATATATCTAGAAAAGCAATGGATATAGATGGGCTAGGAGGTGAGACTGTAGCTTTACTTGTAAATGAGGGACTTATATCAAATTATGCAGATCTATATGAGCTTACAGTAGCACAGTTGCTTCCGTTAGAAAGAATGGCTCAAAAAAGTGCCGAAAACTTAGTGAATGGTGTGCAGGCGTCTGTTAAGATTCCTTTTGAGAAGGTGTTGTTTGGTTTAGGTATACGATACGTAGGAGAGACTGTAGCCAAAAAACTTGCAAAGCATTACAAGTCTATTGAGGCGATTATTTCGGCAACAGAAGAAGAGCTGGTTGCTGTAGATGAAATAGGAAGTAAGATTGCTGAGAGTGTTGTATCATTTTTCGCGAAAGCGGAACATATAGCACTCATACAACGTTTAAAATCTTACGGAGTACAGCTAGAAATTTCTGCAGAGAAGCTTGCAAACCAGTCGGATGTGCTTGCAGGTAAGACGTTTGTGGTCTCTGGTGTGTTTGAAATGCCACGTAATGATCTTAAAAAACTCATAGAAGATAACGGAGGGAAAGTCTCAAGTTCTATCTCATCTAAAACATCATACCTCGTTGCTGGCGAAAAAATGGGACCTAGCAAATTAGAAAAAGCTCGAAAACTAGGAATTACTATTATTTCTGAAATAGAATTCTTAGCTTTAACTAATGCTTAGAGGGAACTTTACCGGATATAGGTTACATAGATCTATCAGTATTCTGTTAGGATTTATGATGATGCTTACACCTGTCTTTTTTGATCAGAATGCGATATTTTACTTGACTCCCTTTGGGTCATTATTCTTATTTATATACGTTTTTAAAGCAACAGGTAAGTTCAGTATTTCCTTATTAATATTTTTAGCAGCAACGCTACTGTCGGAGTATTTATTCTTAACAGATTATGAGAAGAATATAACACTCACGTGCCTAGCATCTATTGTAGGGTATGCGGCACTCTTGTTTTTAATGAAACCTGTATTAAAAAAACGAGTAACGGCCTTTTCAAAGCATAATCTCGTAGAACTCATTGTGGGGTTTATTACCCTCAGTTTTGTACTGCTATACATTGTTTATCTAGTAATGCCGTTTATACCAGAAACGAGCCTCTTCTTGCTTACAGTGGTGGTTTTTGGTATTACAATGAGTGTTTGCTTTATAATACCTAATTATAACCTCCATCCAGATAATATAGGTCTTATTATGATAGGAGGTAGCTACATTGCTGGTACTGTCTTTGGCTTCATATACTACTTTCTTTATAATGAAATTCCTATGCTTATGATGGCCACATTTATGATGGTATTTATGAAAGTAACCTTAGCCACTTATATAACTAGGTTTAAACGAATAGAAAAAGACAGTACATATCAGGAGTATATCTAGATTATATATCAAGCACGAGGCTTCTACTCTCTATATTTTTTGCATCATCTAGATAAAAATCTATTCTTCCTAGGTTAATGCCTCCCCAACCCACCTGATTTATAAGCACAAACTTTCCTGATTTGTTCTGTGCGATAGTTGGCTTCTTTAAGAAGGTATGTGTGTGTCCACCTATAATAAGATCTATTCCTTCTGTCTTTCTGGCGAGTGCTACGTCTGAGATAATGTCTTTACTGCGATACTCATAGCCTAGGTGAGAAAGGCAGATAACAATGTCACAATGTTCTTCTTGTCTGAGTGTATTAGCTGTGTCTGTAGCCATCTCGACGGGATCTAGGTATTTGGTTTCTTTAAACATATTTTTATTAACTAGACCATTAAGTTCTATACCTAGACCAAAAACACCAATACGTACTTCATCTTTCACAAAAACCTTATAAGGCTTTGTAAGCCCATCCATTATGGTGTTTGAGAAGTCATAATTTGCTATAAGAAGCTCAAAAGAAGCATTAGGCATTTGCGCAGCTAGCCCACCTATGCCATTGTCAAAATCGTGATTACCTATGGTAGCGGCATCATACCCCATCATAGACATAAGTTTAAACTCAAGCTCACCTCCATAAAAATTAAAGTAAGGAGTGCCCTGAAAGATATCACCTGCATCAAGAAGTAATGTGTTTGGGTTTTCTTTACGTACGGCCGTGATAACACCCATTCTTCTGGCAGCACCGCCTAGATTTGCATACTTTGGGTCGTTAGAAGGGAAGGGCTCAACGTGACTATGTACATCGTTAGTATGTAAAATGGTAATGTGTTTTTTTTGCTTTCGCGAAAGCGTATCTACACCCATCCCCATTGTTAATCCTCCTAGTCCTACAAGACTTGTTGCTGCGGCGGTTTGTTTTATAAAAGTTCTACGTATCATTTGCTATCTCTTGTAAATCTGTTATCTCTTACGGGTGCGATGGTGTCATACTTTTTAAAATAATCTATGAGCACATTTCTTATTTTGTAATCTAGCGTAAGCGTGCTTACCGGGTTTTCAAAAAAGGTCATATGGTCACCACCATTCTTGAGGTAGTCGCTAGTTGCGATAAAGTAAGTCTCGTTATCATTAATATCTTGACCTTGCACTTGTGTTTTTAAAAGATCACCTGTGGCCGATAGTTGTACCTCCATACCTGCGATGGGATGTGCACTTCCACCTTTTAAGTATTCAAAAAGAGATCTCATTTGCTTACCACTAAGCTCTACGACAACCACTTCGTTTTCAAAAGGCATTAACTCGTAAGCGGTTCTAGTGGTGATGTTTCCTTTATTAAGAGCAGAGCGTATGCCGCCATAATTGAGAAGCACTGCGTTAAAGGGGTATCCAGTTCTTTTTTGAAATATAGGGTTTGCCATTTCATAAACAGCATCTGCCATCATATTGCCTACTGCTGTGTTGAGCTTGCCATCCTTTTTTGTGTACGATGCTGGTGCAATGGCTAGCACACTATCCATTTCTGCCTGTATAGCTTCCTTGTATGGAAGTATGGCTTGAATTATTTCTTCACTCGTTGGGCTATTTTGATTCACAGGGATAATTTCACCTTTTAAGCGCTCTGGAGCGTAGTGAGATTCTTCCTTACAAGAGATTGCTGTTGTATATATAACAATCGCATAGATGATAGTTAAAAGCGTGGTCCTCCTCATAATTTATGGCGTAGGTAGCAGTAAATTTTATCTACATTTGTTCAAAAGTAAAGTTATATGTTTTTAACCGGATTAAAAGCAAAATCCATCATTAAACAAATAGATAAAGCACAACAAGCACGCAATTATAAGGCGAGCACAACTGCAGTATCTAGCGTTGCTATTTTACAAGATGTAGATAAGCCTTTTAATCAAAATAATCTTTCTTCTTTGTGCAAAGCAATAGGAGTAAAGTCTAAAGATGTAGCAATACTTGAGTATGTAAAAACCTTAACAAAAGAGCAGCGTGAGCAGCCACAGTTATTTTCAGACAAGCAAGTAGGGTGGAAAGGAGTTTTTAAAACAAAATCGCTCAAAGATTTTAGTGCAACTCCTTTTGATATTTTAATAAGCTACTACACGCCAGAAAATTTATCACTTAAAGCAATGACAGCACTCTCTGCTGCAAAGTTTAAAGTAGGGATTGACCCAGCTATGGAAACATACAATGATCTTACGATACACGTAGCTACAGGTCAAGAAGTGGTTTTTACAAAAGAATTAGAAAAATATTTAAAAATTTTAAAAGTTATAAATTAATGCAGGAGTTAAGGGGTACAGGTGTTGCTCTTGTTACACCATTTAATGAAGATTTGTCTATAGATTATAATGGACTTACTAAGCTGGTAGAATATTGTATTTCTGGTAGTGTAAATTATCTTGTCGCACTAGGTACCACGGCAGAGAGTGCTACGTTATCTAGTGAAGAGAAGCAGGCCGTAGTTGCTCATATCATAAAGGTAGCAGAGGGGCGCTTGCCTATCGTGCTAGGTGTAGGAGGTAATCATACAGCTGCAGTTGTTGCAGAACTTAAAAATGGTAAGTATGATGGTATAACCGCTATACTATCGGTCTCTCCGGCTTATAATAAACCAACCCAAGAAGGAATATACCAGCACTTTGCTGCAGTAGCTACAGCGAGCCCAATGCCAGTAGTACTTTATAATGTGCCAGGTAGAACTTCTAGCAATATGTTACCAGAAACTACGGCGAGACTTGCTAGAGATTTTGACAATATTATAGCTATTAAAGAAGCCACCGGTGATATGTCACAGGTACTTGAGCTAATACACAAAACCCCAGATGATTTTATGGTGATCTCTGGAGATGACACACTTTCATTGCCATTAGTTTCGGCTGGAGGTAGTGGTGTGATATCTGTGATAGGTCAAGGTATCCCAGAAGTTTTTACGGCGATTATTAATGATGGTTTAAATAACGCTTTCGCGAAAGCGTATAAAGAACACTTCAAAATACTTGAACTTATAGACCTTATTTTTGAAGAAGGCAACCCAGCAGGTATAAAATCATTGCTAGCACATCAAGGTGTGTGTAAGCCCTTTGTAAGATTACCACTAGTAAAAGCTACAGATGATCTACACCAAAAGATAGGGTCATTTTTAACCTCTTTATAGAAGTTGTTAAACGTATGCTAACAAAATAAATGCTGGGGTGAAAGCGTTTATTTTTGGGCTATATTAATTAAGTTATGTTATGTGATTGATTTTACGTAATTTTGCCTGCTGTTTTTAACCCTTATGAAGAATATATTTTTCCTACTAGTTGCAGTTGTTTTATTGAGCTCTTGTTCGGCGTATCAAGATGTTCTTAAAAACGATGATATTAAAGCAAAGTACACATTTGCAGATTCCTTGTATTCTCAAGGTAAATACAAAAAAGCCTTAAAGCTTTGGGAGCAGATTGTGCCGCTATACAGAGGACGCCCGCAAGCAGAGCGTGTGTCATATCTTTATGCAAATACATTTTATGAGCTAGGAGATTATTACCAAGGAGGGTATCAATTTGAACGTTTTGTAAAATCTTTTCCTCAGAGTGAGAAGAGAGAAGAGGCAGCATACAAAAGCGCAGAGAGCTATTATAATAGGTCACCTAGATTTAACTTAGATCAAGGAGATACGTATATAGCAATGGGTAAACTTCAAGATTTTATAAATCAGTATCCAGATTCTGAGCGTCTCGATGATGCAAATGCTAAGGTGCAGGAGCTCAACCAGAAGATAGAGCGCAAAGCCTACGAGATTGCAAAAGGATATAATAAAATAGGAGAGAGTAGAGGAACGTTTCCAAACGCGATAAAAGCGTTTGATAACTTTTTATTAGATTTTCCGGGGTCTAAGTATCGTGAAGATGCTTTGTACTGGAAGTTTAACTCTGCATATCAACTAGCATTAGGAAGTGTAAGACGTCGTAAGGCAGAAAGACTAGAAGATGCAAAAGAAGCATATAACGCCTTAGAGAAGTATTTTCCAGAAGGAAAGTATAGCGAGCAGGCAGCAGAAGAAGTAGCAGCTGTAAATGAAGCGCTGCTAGCAATGGAAACTTTAAATTAAAGAAGAATATTATGAATATTAAGGACTTAGATGCACCTTTAAGCACAACGACTATTGACAAGAATCTTGTAGATGCCCCTACAGATAATATCTATGAGGCGATATCTATTATAGCAAAACGTGCTACACAGATCAATACAGAGATCAAGAGGGAGCTTTCAGAAAAACTAGATGAGTTTGCTACGTTTAATGATAGTCTTGAAGAAATCTTTGAAAACAAAGAGCAAATAGAGGTGTCTAAATTTTATGAGCGCCTTCCTAAGGCTCACGCACTAGCAGTGCAAGAGTGGTTAGAAGATCGTATTTACCACAGAGATCCATCTGTTACTGAAGAAAAAAGTAACGACTAGATAGATGTCAGTATTAAGCGGTAAAAAAATACTTTTAGGAGTAACCGCTGGCATTGCAGCATATAAAAGCGCCAGTCTTGTGAGAGCATTCATAAAGGCTGGCGCTTCTGTGCAAGTAGTAATGACAGAGAAGGCAAAAGACTTTGTTACTCCGCTCACATTAAGTACACTCTCTCGTAATGAGGTACACTCATCGTTTACAATTGAAGGTGATGATAATGCAGTGTGGACAAATCACGTGGAGCTTGGGCTTTGGGCAGACCTTATGGTTATTGCTCCTGCAACAGCAAACACGCTTTCTAAAATGGCAAATGGCGCATCAGATAACTTATTGCTAGCTACTTACCTAAGTGCAAAGTGTCCTGTGTATTTTGCTCCAGCGATGGATCTTGATATGTATATCCACCCTTCATCTACAATTTCTTTTCAGAAACTGCAGTCTTACGGTAATGTGATGATAGAGGCTACCAGTGGTGAACTGGCTTCTGGTCTAGTAGGTAAAGGACGTATGGCAGAGCCAGAAGATATCGTGACATTTATAGAAAATGATGTAATGGGTAAGTTGCCCCTAAGAGGTAAACGTGTGATGATTACAGCAGGACCTACTTATGAAGCAATAGATCCCGTACGATTTATAGGAAATCACAGTAGTGGTAAAATGGGGTGCGAGCTTGCTTTAAGAGCAGCAGACCTGGGTGCGACAGTAGATCTTATACTGGGACCTAGTGCTATAAAAGTAAATCATAGTCTAATTACAGTTCATAATGTAGTCTCCGGTGAGCAAATGTATGATGCTGCACACGCCGTATTTGATAAGGTAGATGTAGCAATCGCAGCAGCAGCAGTGGCAGACTATAAGCCAGCGAAAGTAGCAGAGGAGAAGATCAAGAAAAAAGACACTTCGATACAAATAGACTTAGTAAAAACTAAAGATATTCTTGCTTCGCTAGGTGCGATTAAAAAAGATCAATATCTTTTGGGCTTTGCATTAGAAACACAGAATGAACTAGAAAATGCAAAGAAAAAGCTCGAGAAGAAAAATCTTGACGCGATTGTTTTAAACTCTTTGCGAGATAAAGGTGCAGGGTTTCAGACCAAAACCAATAAAATTACGTTTATTGAAAAAGACGGTTCGGTTACGGAGTATGATTTAAAGACAAAAGCCGAAGTGTCTATTGATATATTTGATAAAATAGCCGAAAAAATATGATGAGAGTACTTACATTCTTAGTGGTTTTATGTTGCTCATTTAACCTTGTAGCACAAGAGCTTAATGCAGTTGTGATTATCAACGCAGAGCAAACTAATAAAGCAGATTTACAAGTTTTTAAAACTTTAGAACGCTCACTTACGGAGTTTATAAATACCACTAAGTGGACAGATAAACGCTTTAAGCAACAAGAGCGTATAGACTGTTCTTTTAATGTGATTATCACTCAGCAGGATGGTAATAACTTTCGCGCAAGCTTACAAGTAGGAGCATCGCGACCTGTGTTTGGTTCTAATTATGATACGCCTACGTTTAACTTTAATGATAAGCAGTTCGATTTTGAGTATACAGAGTTTCAGCCGCTTATTTTTAACCCTAACACGTTTGATTCAAACTTAGTTTCTGTAATTGCTTTTTATGCTTATACTATCTTAGGTATGGATGCAAATACGTTTAAGCTTAATGATGGCGATGGATATTTTCAGCTTGCAAAGCAAATAGTTACAACTGCGCAGCCTAGTAGTGAGACTGGATGGAGTCCTCAAGACGGGTCACAGTCTAGATATAGATTAAATGAAGATTTACTTTCTCCTAATTTTAGAGAGTTTGCAGGTATAATGTATACGTATCACCGTACGGGTCTTGATTTTATGGGTGAAGATAAAAAGCGTAGTAAACAAACACTTGCAACTACCTTATCTCAATTTAGGTCTATGTATAACAAGAGGCCTAATAATTTTTTAACCCGTGTATTTTTTGATACTAAGGGAGAGGAGATTGCTTCTATCTTTTCTGGGGGTCCTTCTGTAAATGTAAAATCTCTTGTAGAGGTGCTCAATCAAGTTGCACCAACTAAATCAAATTACTGGAGACAAATCACTTTTTAATAGTATATAATAAAGACAATCCTTAATTTTAAATTCCTGTATAACGGGAATTTTTTGTTGAGTCTTACATCTCACTTTGTGCGTTTATTTTAACTAAATCTAAAAATCATTGCTTACTTCTCTTTCTATAAAAAATTATGCACTTATTCAATCTGTACAATTACAGTTTGATAAAGGGTTTACTGTTATTACTGGAGAGACAGGTGCTGGTAAGTCTATATTGCTAGGAGCACTAGGTCTTATTACCGGTAAAAGAGCAGATATGTCTAGCGCAGGAGATGCGTCTCAAAAATGTGTAGTAGAAGGTGTCTTTGCCATAAGCGACTACCACCTCAAAACTTTTTTTAAGGCTAATGATCTCGATTATGATGCATCTACTATTATAAGAAGGGAAATTTTACCTTCTGGAAAAAGTAGAGCCTTCATAAATGACACGCCCGTAACACTATCACAACTTTCCACACTGGGCGCTAGGCTAGTAGATATACATAGCCAGAATAAAACGCTGCAAGTGGTTGAAAATGATTTTCAATTTGAGATGATTGATACGTTCTCAAACAGTGTGGCATTATTAAAAAAATATAGAACGGCTTACACTCAGTGGAAGACTTCAAAAACGGCCCTTGTCGAACTTTTAGAAAAAAAGAAGCAAGCCCAGCTAGAGTATGATTATCAATCTTTTCTTTTTACAGAGCTTGACGAGGCATCATTAAAGGTAGGAGAGTATGCAGAGATAGAAGAGGAGCTTAACACATTAAGCAATGCAGATGAGATTATGCAGCAGCTGGCTACAGCGGTACAAAATATATCTCTAGATGAAACGGGAGCTATAGATCAACTTGCCGCAGCTAGAGCAGCGCTGGCTAGACTAAATAGTTATGGTACTCAATATACAGAATTGTATGAGCGACTTAATAGTACATTACTCGAGTTAGAGGATATAGGAGAAGTACTTAGTCAGGTTTCTGATAATGTAGATGCAGACCCACTTACATTAGAACGACTCAATACACGTATGCAGTTGTTGCACTCGCTTATTAAAAAACATCAGGTAGGAAGTGTAGAAGAACTTATTGAGATACGAGATAGACTAGATAATGATTTACAAGATATCGCAGGGGTAGATGATAAGATAGAAGCGCTAGAGGCTCAGATACAATTAGAAAAGGAAAGTGCATTTGCACTAGCTTCTCAGTTACATAAAGATCGTGCTGCTGCAATACCACACCTTACCTCACTAGTAGAAAAACTACTTGTTGAACTTGGTATGCCTAATGCACAGTTTGCAGTTCAGTTAGATTCTCAAGATATTCTTACAGCAACAGGAACAGACAACTTAGAATTTTTATTTTCGGCAAATAAAGGTAGTGATCTAAAGCCTTTAGGTAAAGGAGCTTCTGGCGGAGAACTCTCTAGAGTAATGCTCGCCCTTAAGTCTGTTCTTAGTAAACATAAACAATTGCCTACACTTATTTTTGATGAGATTGATACCGGTGTGAGCGGAGATATTGCAGTAAAGATGGGAGCCATCTTGAAAAAAATGGGGCGTACAATGCAACTTGTAAGTATCACCCACTTACCGCAAATTGCGGGTCAAGGTGCTTCACATTTTAAAGTGTATAAGAAAGATACAGATGAGCGTACGCAGACTTACATAGAACGACTCAATGAGGATGAACGTATTGTAGAGATAGCAGCTATGCTAGGCGGGGGGCAACACAGTGACGCGGCAATTGCTCACGCAAAAAATCTACTAAACTAGTGTGATTTAAGCAGAAACCACGATATTTACACCTCCATAACGGCGCAGGCCGAAAACCTAACTAGAATACATCAAACCATTACTGTTATTATGAGTTATAACTTACTTAAAGGAAAACGCGGAATTATTTTTGGAGCATTAGATGCAAATTCAATCGCTTGGAAAACAGCAGAGCGTGTACACGAAGAGGGAGGATCTTTTGTACTTACTAACGCACCTATCGCTATGCGTATGGGACAGATTAACGAGCTTGCAGAAAAGACAGGGTCAGAAATCATTCCTGCAGATGCTACATCGCTAGAAGATCTAGAAAACCTTGTTACAAAAGCACAAGAAATACTAGGAGGTAAGTTAGACTTTGTACTACACTCTATAGGGATGTCTGTAAACGTACGTAAAGGACGTGCTTATACAGATCAAAAATATGACTGGACACAAAAAGGTACAGATGTATCTGCAATGTCTTTTCATAAAGTAATGCAAACACTCTACAAGCAAGATGCTATGAATGAGTGGGGAAGCATCGTAGCCCTTACCTATATGGCAGCGCAGCGTGTATTTCCAGATTATAACGATATGGCAGATAATAAGGCATACTTAGAGTCTATCGCGCGTAGTTTTGGATACTTTTATGGTAAAGAAAAGAACGTACGTGTAAACACAATATCACAATCACCTACACCTACTACGGCAGGTCAAGGAGTAAAAGGATTTGACGGTTTTATCGCTTATGCAGAAAAAATGAGTCCGCTAGGTAACGCAACGGCACAAGACTGTGCAGATTATACCATCTCACTATTCTCAGACCTTACAAAGCGTGTAACAATGCAAAACCTTTATAATGACGGAGGTTTCAGCAACACGGGAGTAAGTAATGAGGTGATGGACGCTTTTATGAAAGCCGAAGGACACGAATAAACTTTAGTACGCTTTCGCGAAAGCGGAATCAAACCCATACCAACCACCGTCTATATGTCGGTGGTTTTTTATTGCCTAGCCTCTAGGGATGTCTTAGCTTTGTTTTATATGCAACTTTCATATTCATTTATTATTCCCGTTTATAATCGACCAGATGAGGTGGCCGAACTCCTTGCTAGTTTTAACCAGCAAGAAACCGCTATTCCTTATGAGATTGTAATTATTGAAGATGGCTCCAGCATACCTTGTAAAGAAGTAATAGATGCTTACCCAGATCTTGATATTACCTATTTAACAAAGCCTAACTCAGGCCCAGGGAGTTCTCGCAACTATGGGATGGAGAGAGCGAGAGGTAATTATTTTATCATACTAGATTCAGATTGTATGTTGCCTCCACAGTATGTTGAGGTGATGGATAAGCAGTTAAAGGAACGATATGTAGATTGTTTTGGCGGTCCAGATGCGGCACATCCAGACTTTTCTAACTTGCAGAAGGCTATAAGTTATAGTATGACGTCGTTTTTTACCACGGGCGGTATACGCGGCGGAAGTGAAGATACCGGAAAATTTCAACCTCGTAGTTTTAATATGGGATTGTCAAAAAAGGCTTTTCAAACTAGTAAAGGTTTTGGAGATATTCATCCCGGGGAGGATCCAGATCTCGTATTGCGATTATGGGATTTAGGTTTTAAAACGGCGCTTATACCAGAGGCTTTTGTCTATCATAAACGTCGCATCTCTTGGAAAAAGTTTTACACTCAAGTTCATAAATTTGGACTAGTGCGACCTATACTAAATGCCTGGCACCCTAGTACAGCAAAGCTTACTTATTGGTTTCCTACTTTGTTTATCGTAGGTCTAGCTGTAAGTTTACTCGTAGCATTGTTTGGTAATACGATACTACTCAAGTTTTACGCATTGTATGTTGCGATTATTTTTGTGCATTCAAGTATTATAAATAAAAGCCTCGTTATAGGTTATTTAAGTATTGTTGCAACTGGTATTCAGTTTTATGGCTACGGTACGGGTTTTCTGTCTTCTACAATAGGAATAAAATGGCTAAGACAGCTTCCGCGAAAGCGTTATCCACATCTTTTTTTTAGTACATTAGAGAACCAAAAGTAACCACCGTATATGTTGAGAGGAATTAAAATAAACAGCGTGAGTGCAAGAGAGTTTTTATTCTTCTTGCTGTTTACTACTATCATTGCTGGCCTCATAAAATTATCTAAAACATATAAAACGCAATTTGAGGTAGCCATAGAAGTGGTAGATGTCCCCATAGACCGAACAATCCAAGAGTTAACACCTGGCTATGTAAAAGTAAGTGCAGAAGGTTCTGGTTTTTCCTTACTTACAAATGCTATAGAGGAGCCTACATTAAAAGTGTCTTTTACAGAGCTACAGAGCGTAGAGTCTCATATGTATGAATATACAGTAACGGCTAGATCACTTTCACAAAAAGAAGTTGTAGATAATGAAGGCGCTGTACTTGCAATCGTTCCTCCTCAAATACGTATAGCTGTAGATTCTGTAGCGTCAAAGCGTATCCCAGTACAATCTAATGTTGCCGTTTCTTATAAAACAGGTTATGGAGCAAAAAGTAAACTACGTATCGAGCCAGATAGTATTACCATAGTGGGACCAGCGACTTCTATAACATCAATCAAAGAAGTTTTTACAATCGGAAAAGAACTAATGGAGGTAGATAAAAAGATAGCGCAAGATGTAGCACTATCTACTCAAGAGCTGCCACAAGACGTACGGTTGTCACAAACTACGGTAAATTTAGTACAAGATGTAGCTAAGTATACGGAGGGTAAAATAGTAGTGCCTATTACCATACTTAATGATCTAGATACGCAGGTTAAAATATTGCCCAAAACTGCAGAAGTAAGCTATATAGTAGAACTCGAAAATTTTGATAAAATCACCCCGTCAGATTTCCTAGTTACCTGTGATTATGAAAACGCTACAGATAATGATGCTTATTTACCGCTCAAAATAGCAAAGGCACCTGCTACCGTAAAAGTTGCGAGACTTATAAACAAGCAAGTAAAGTTTATTGTAATTAATTAGTTATGATAGTAGTAGGTATTACAGGCGGCATAGGAAGCGGTAAAACGACGATTGCAGGTTTTTTTAAAGAATTAGGAATACCTGTTTATATTGCAGATGATGAGGCAAAACTCCTTATGAACACAAGCAAGGAATTGCAAAGGGAGATCATTAACCTTTTTGGAGAAGAAGCATATAGGGAAGGTTTACTTAATAGGCCTTATATAGCGAGTAAGGTGTTTAACTCAAAAAAAATGCTATCTAGACTCAATGCTATAGTACACCCTGCGGTTAGAAAACATTTTCAAGACTGGGTTGCCGCTCAAAATGCAGCATACGTTATGCAAGAGGCTGCAATTTTATTTGAAAACGGGGGATATAATTTATGTGACTTTACCATACTTGTAACGGCTCCTTTAAAAGAGCGTATCGCTCGTACTATAAAAAGAGACGGTACGACCGAAAATGAGGTAATTAAGAGAATGAAAGCACAATGGTCTGATGATCGTAAGGCTGCAATGGCAGATGTTGTCGTAGAAAATATAAAACTCGAAGAAGCAAAAAACGCTGTGTCACGCATTCACACTCATATTATGGTGCGTCTAGATAAGGGTTGGGCATAGCATAACTACCGCTTGTTAACATTTGGTTAAACCGAAACCGCCTGAAATGTTAAAATCTTATTTTTGGGTAGTGAATAAAAAACTATTTTACTTATTAATTGTGCTTATGAGCTTGTCGCTCATAGGTATCATATTTGTACAAGGCTATTGGATATCTAGTAGTGTAGATGCTAAGCGTGAGCAATTTAGCTTTAACGCTAAGCAAGCACTATCTGCTGTGGTAGATAGAATAGAAAACCGAGAGCTAGAGGATTACTATTATCCGGTACAGAAAATGGTAGATAGTATTGGGCTTCCAGACGAGTTGTCTTTTGAAGAATACTTTTACATTAATGAAGATCTAGTAAATAATGAGATTACTTTATACAGTAGCGGCATTTTACAAGAAGATTTTAAAATCACAGCGCCAGGAGTTACAGGAGAAGAAGGGGATAGTATAGAGTTTAAAAGATATGCAAACAGAAGATCTACTCAAATCATAAAAAGGGGTAGTGTAGACGGTAATGAAAGTTCAACATCAAATAGAATACAAGAATTTTCTAGATTGCTCGATTACGAGAAATACCAATTTTCTGGAATTGTGAGCGATATAGCAAATAGAATTCCTATACATAATCGTGTTACAGAGGAGGAAATAAGTAAACTTCTTACTATTGAGCTTGTAGAGCGCAATCTAGAAACAGATTTTGAATTTGGAGTATATAGTAATGATCTATTAACAAGAGTACGATCTAAGGATTTTAAGTTTAGAAAGTCTGCACCGGGATATAGCGAGCCTATATTTCTATACGATAAAGACGTAAGTGATTACTCATTATATGTTCAGTTTCCTGGTGAGAAGAAGTTTGTTATCTCTTCTATATTAGGAATGGCAGGGTTATCTATAATTTTCACACTTATAATAGTGATCGCCTACTCAAGTGCATTACACCAGCTCAATAAGCAACGACAGATATCACAGATTAAGACAGATTTTATAAATAATATGACCCACGAGTTTAAAACACCTATTGCTACTATAAACCTAGCGCTAGATGCTTTAAAAAATTCAAAAATTTCTAGCAGTCCAGAAAAAGTAGCATACTATCAAGGTCTTATAAGAGAAGAAAATAAACGTATGCACGGACAAGTAGAAAATGTACTGCGCATATCTAAACTAGAGAAAAACGAATTAGATATTAATAAAGAGCGTCTCGATATGCACGAGCTTGTAGAAGATGCAAGTAACCATATATTGCTGCTAGTAGAAGATCGAGGAGGTTATATTAATCTTCACCTTGACGCAGAGCGCACACCAGTGCTAGCAAATGAGTCACATTTTACAAATGTGTTAGTCAATATAATGGATAATGCTGTAAAGTATACACCAGAAGATAGAGCGCCAGAAATAGATGTTTATACAGAAAACACAAAAGACTCCATTGTCATAAAGATAAAAGACAAAGGTGATGGAATGTCTAAAACTGTGCAGAAAAAAGTATTTGATAAATTTTACCGTGAGCATACGGGAGATATACATAACGTAAAAGGCCACGGCTTAGGGCTTGCATATGCAAAACGAATAGTAGATGATCACCAAGGTGAAATCTCTGTCGAAAGCGAAAAAGGAATGGGGAGCACATTCATAATCAAATTACCACTAATATCATTATAATATGGAAACTGAAAACAAAAAGATTTTACTAGTAGAGGATGATCCAAACTTTGGAACTGTTCTTAAGGATTACCTTATGATGAATGACTATGATGTCACTCACGCAAAGAATGGAATGGAAGGATTTGAAAAATTCAAAAAAGATGATTACGATCTATGTATCTTAGACGTGATGATGCCTTACAAAGATGGATTTACACTGGCAAAAGAAATAAGAGAGAAGAACGAAGAAATTCCTATTATCTTCTTAACGGCAAAAGCGCTTAAAGAAGATGTTCTTAAAGGGTATAAAGTAGGAGCAGATGATTACCTTAATAAGCCTTTTGATAGTGAGGTCTTACTTATGAAAATTAAGGCAATCATACAGCGCAAAGCGGTAGACTCTGTTGCAGACTCTAAGCAGTTTGAGTTTAACATAGGGAACTTCCACCTTAACTCTAAGTTACGTTTCTTAACATATAAAGAAGAAGAGCCTATAAAATTATCTCCTAAGGAGAATGAATTATTACGTATGCTTGCCCTACACGAGAATGACCTTATGCCCCGTGAGCTAGCACTTACAAAGATCTGGAGAGATGATAACTACTTTACTTCACGTAGTATGGATGTATACATCGCAAAACTACGTAAGTACTTAAAGAAAGATGACGTTGTTGAGATTCTTAACATACACGGAGAAGGTTTCCGTCTAGTCGTTAAGAAAGACGAGTAAGCATTTAATATCTAAAAGATATTAGTGAATTTATAAAACGTACCACTTTTATAAGTGGTGCGTTTTCTTGTTTAAAAATGAAGCGATTTCTTCAAAAGGAGTTTCAAAATCAAACCAGTGTATACTCGTATCTTTACGGTACCAGGTCATTTGTCTTTTGGCAAATCTTCGGGTGTTTGTTTTTATATTTTCTATGGCGCGCTCTAGGGTGACCTTCCCATCAAAATATTCAAAAAGCTCTCTGTAACCCACAGTGATGAGTGCATTATTTTGCTTTCGCGAAAGCAAACTTTCTACCTCCTCTACAAGTCCATTTTCAACCATAATATCTACACGTCTATTAATGCGATCATACATAATCTCACGGTCTGCCTTAAGGCCTATTTTTATGGTTTGAAAGTCACGAGCAGGTCTAGGTTTATCTCTAAAAGATGAAAATGGCTTACCAGATGACAGGCAAACCTCAAGTGCTCTGATCACTCGTTGTGTATTATCTATATCTACTTGAGAATAATAGGTGGGATCTTTTTCTTTAAGAAGCTTTTGTAGAGCTATTTTTCCGTCTGTTGCTAGTAAAGTTTTAAGGTCTTCTCTTACGCCAGGTTTTACATCTGGAAATTCATCAAGACCATTTATAACAGCGTCTACATACATTCCAGAACCACCTACCATAACGAGTTCATTGTGCGTTTTGTGCAAGGTTGTAATCTTTTGTATCGCATCTTTTTCAAAATGGCCTACACTGTACGGTTCATCTACAGATAAGTGTTGTATAAAGTGATGGGGTGCCGCTGCAAGTTCTTCTGGCTCTGGTACAGCTGTACCTATGTACATTTCCTTAAAAAATTGCCTGCTATCTGCAGAGAGAATCTCTGTATTAAAATGCTGGGCGACTTTTATAGAGAGAGCCGTTTTACCTATAGCGGTAGGGCCTACAATGGCAATAAGATACTTAGAAGTCACGATCAAGAGAGTTACCGCATTTATGACAAAACTCTGCATCATCACGATGCTTCTTTGCATTACAATTTTGGCAGCACTGTGTATTCATATGTACATAATCTTCACCATCTATTGTAACTTTAGAAGGTTCCATATCCTTTGCATACTCTGCGCTTACTATTCCTGTTGGTACCGCGATAATCCCATAACCTAAAATCATAATAAGGGCAGCTATAAATTGCCCAAGAGGTGTCACAGGTGCAATATCTCCAAAACCTACCGTAGTAAGGGTAACTATACACCAATATACACTTACAGGTATACTTGTAAAGCCACTTTCTTCTCCTTCTACCATATACATAATTGTACCAGCTATGATACAAAGTATAAGCACAGCAAATAAAAATATACTAATCTTTGCTCTAGAGTCTTTAAGAGCTCTAGATAATTTATTAGACTCACCTACGTATCTTGTAATCTTTAAAATTCTGAAGACCCTAAGCAAGCGCAGTGCTCTTACGGTTAATAGCGCATTTGAGCCTATAAAGAAAAAAGCTAGGTATTGAGGTATAGTAGAGAAGAAGTCTATAAGACCGTAGAAGCTAAAAATATAAGTGCTAGGTTTTTTGATAGTAACTATTCTAGCAAAATATTCTAGTGTGAAGAATATCGTGATAATCCATTCTCCTATCTCAAAATAATCGTGAAATCTTGCATCAATACTCTTTACACTCTCAAGCATTACCAGAGCAATACTTGCAAGTATAAGTATGAGTAATACTACGTCAAATAACTTTCCGGCAGGCGTATCTGCCTCATAAATAATATCGTGAAGTTTTCTACGCCAGGGTGATGTACTGTCTTTTGTCACTGTTTGTTGTGCCTATTATGTGATAAATGTACTACTTATCTATGAGTTTGAAATATGCTCTAGGGTAATCACCTTTAATCGCTTGCGACTTCTAGCATACGTTTGTATAATATGCTTTGCATCTCTATTATCAGACATAGGCTCTATAATAGTGTTTAAATAGTCAAGATCGCTTATATCATTGTTACGATCATAAAAACCTATTCCTTTAAATTTCCCATTTTCTATTAATACAAAAGAGCGCTCATTAGACTTACGACCACGATCTGTGATAATCATACTCTTGTTTTTATAGCTATGCTTATCTATAAATTGCTGTACTCGCTTGTTATATGAAGCTGGATCTTCTTTTTCTACACAGGCACCATTACACTTTTCAATCCCATAATTAAAACAACTACCAGATTTTGAATTAAACTGTGTTTTATTCATACACAGGTTGTAGGCAGCAATAATACGTTCCAGACTACTCTTTGCACTCATTGTATTGCTATAGGTAGTAATTGACTCCTTACGTCCATCTGCACGTTCTGTCTTAAGATGTATGTAACCTTGCTGGTCTGTAAAGTGTGTAAGTTGTACCTTAAATTTTGTGCGTCTTAGGGCTCTATTATACTTAGGTTTATAGTGTTTTATAGCATCGTTCTCTTTAAGTAATGCTAGAAGTTCACTTCCCGTTTGTACAAAAGTGACACTCTCAACTTCGTCTTGTATTTTTTTACTTTTGCGGTTGTCGTTTGTAAAATGCTGGGTAAGCCGCTTCTTCATATTTTTACTTTTCCCAATGTATATGATGGTCTCATTTACATTATGCATAAAGTATACTCCAGTCTCAGAAGGAACAGATTTTATAAGCTCCTTGAGCTTAGTATCCATATGCTTTTTAGGAAAAGAGCGCGTCGCTTTTTTAAAAACTATTTGCTCTGGATCTTTTGATAGTAGTAGTTCAAAGAGTTTTACAGTAGCAATCGCGTCGCCATCTGCACGGTGACGATTAGACATTGAGATGCCTACAGCCTTTGTGAGTTTTCCTAAGCTGTAACTGTCGTGCCCTGGTAAGAGCTCTTGTGATAGCTCAACGGTACAGAGTGTTGTTCTATCAAAGTGATATCCTAACCTATCAAACTCTAGACTAAGTATGCGGTAGTCAAACTGTGCATTGTGAGCAACAATGGTACAACCCTCAGTGATTTCTATTATGCGCTTTGCAACTTCGTGAAATTTTGGCGCATTACGTAACATTTCATTATTTATACCCGTAAGACCTACTACAAAAGCCTGTATAGGTCGCTCTGGGTTTACAAGGGTGACAAACTCATCAACAACTGTCTGTCCGTCAAATTTATAAATAGCTATCTCCGTAATACCTTCTTCGTTGTATTTTCCACCGGTGGTTTCTATGTCTAGTATTGCGTAAATAAGTCTATTGTTTTGCTCGTAAAACGAGTACTATAATTAAATTGTTGTGTGTATAATGGCTATCTAGCGCCAAAAATACTACTCCCCACACGTATCATCGTGCTGCCGTTATCTATGGCTAGTTTATAATCACCACTCATACCTGATGATAAAATGGTGAGATTTGCGCTTTCGCGAAACCGTAAAAATAATCCTTCAAGCAGTTCAAATTCTGCCTGTACCTGCCGTTGATCATCTGTAAAGGTTGCCATACCCATAAGGCCTACTACGTTTACATTAGGATAGTTGTCAAGCTCTTTGGATTGAAAAAGCGAGATAACATCATCTACCGTCATACCAAATTTTGAATCTTCTCGCGCAATTTTTACCTGTATAAGTACATCTATCACACGATTATTTGCAAGGGCTTGTTTGTTAATTTCTTTGAGGAGCTTTATACGGTCTACCGCGTGCACGAGACTTACAAAGGGAGCCATAAACTTGACCTTATTAGTCTGTACGTGACCTATCATATGCCATTGTATATCTTTTGGCATTTCTTCCCACTTCTCTGTCATTTCTTGGATTTTATTTTCTCCAAAAATGCGTTGTCCAGCCTCATAGGCTTCCATAAGGTCTGCTACGGGTTTTGTTTTTGAAACCGCAACAAGGGTTACGTGTGGTGGGATGCTTTCGCGAAAGCGTAATATATTATCTGCTATACTCATTAAAATTCGTAAATCGTGACGCCGCTGCGTAGTTTAGGTTCAATATACGTACTTTTTGGTGGCATTTTAAGCCCTGCGTCTGCAATTTCTTTTAAGTCTTCTATGGTGATAGGAAGCATTCCAAAACTCACAACAAACTCTTTACTGTCTACACGGTCTGTAAGGCTTGCGATATCACGCCTCCCGTCTATATATTCTATACGCTTGTCATTGCGTAAATCTGTGATGCCTAAAATAGGTTTTAACACAGTCTCATATAATATTTGAGTATCTAGTCGCTCAAGGGGCGTGTCAAAAGTTCTAAGTTTATGGCGTAAATACAAACTGTAGTACTCACCATCTAGATACATACTAAAGTGGTATTTCTTAGATGGTCTATAGGGTAGTTTTCCTCTGTTTTGAATTCTAAAATGGCTGTCTAATGCTATGAGGAAAGCTTCTTTAGTAAGACCGTTAAGGTCTTTTATAAGTCTATTAAATTCATAAATAAGCAACTCAGACTCTGGAATTAAAAAGCTCATAAAGTGATGGTATGTCTCTTGATGCTCTGGGTGTGCATCAGAGAGTAGTGCAGAGGAGGAGGAGCGATGGTGCCCATCTGCAATATAAAGATCACCTAGTTGCTCAAAGGCTTCTTGAAGTGCTGTTATAGTTGAGTTATCTGTAACTGGCCACAAGTAATGTGTGTCTCGGTACGTAGTTGTAAACTCATACTCTGCACGTGTACTCATTACATCTTGCAATATCGCTTTTATACTGGAGTCATCTTGATAGGTGAGTAGTACAGCTTCTGCATTAAAACCTACCGTCTCAAGATAGTCTTTAAAGAGTAGCTCACGATCTTGCAGGGTGTCTTCGTGCTTTTTTATGACATCATTTTTATAGTCTTCTACAGAGGCACTTCCCACAATACCGTGAAAGGTGTTCTGGTCTCTATCTACAATCTTATATATGTAAAAAGCAGGTTTATTTTCTTTTATAAAAATGCCATCTTCTTTGAACTCTTGATATCTATTACGCACAAGTTCAAATCGCTGTTTACCTGTAATCTCTTTGTGAAATTTATATCCAGGATTTATAATGTGCAAAAAAGAAAACGGATTACGTGCCATACGGTGATCTCGCCCCTCTTGATCATAAAATTGATATGCACGTGTGGCTACTAGACCTACTTTATCTCTTGTAGGTCGCACAGCGCAGAAGGGGGAGATTTTTGCCATAATATGATGCGTATCTTAGTTGTGTAGTATTATGAAAACATTGCGGCTACCTTATCTGCCTTGCGTGATTCTTTATAATCATAAAAACCTTCGCCAGACTTAACCCCATACTTTCCTGCACGTACCATATTTACTAGTAATGGGCACGGTGCGTACTTAGGGTTTTTAAAACCTTCATACATTACTTCAAGTATAGATAGACATACGTCAAGACCTATAAAATCTGCTAGTTGTAATGGTCCCATAGGGTGCGCCATACCTAGCTTCATCACGGTGTCTATTTCATAAACGCCAGCTACACCATTATATAAAGTCTCAATAGCCTCATTAATCATAGGCATAAGGATACGGTTTGCTACAAAACCTGGGTAGTCATTTACCTCTACAGGTACCTTGCCTAGCTTTTCTGAAAGCTCCATAATAGTTTGCGTGGTTGCATCACTAGTAGAGTATCCTCTTATGATTTCAACAAGCTTCATAATAGGTACAGGATTCATAAAATGCATCCCTATAACGAGTTCAGGTCTTTTTGTGACTGCCGCAATCTGTGTGATTGAAATAGAAGAGGTATTTGTGGCAAGGATACAGTCATCACCAGTAGCTTCATCTAGTGATTCAAAAATTTTGAGTTTGAGATCTACGTTTTCTGTAGCAGCCTCTACTACAAGTCCAGCATATTCTACACCTTCTTCTAGGTTAGTAAAAGTGGTGATATTATCTAGCGTTTGTTGCTTTTCTATGGCAGTGATACGCTCTTTTGCAACCATTCTATCTAGGTTTTTTGAGATGGTGTTCATCCCTCTATCTAGTGATTCTTGTGAGATGTCTACAAGCTGTACTTTGTAACCGCTTTGAGCAAAAGTGTGAGCAATACCATTACCCATTGTTCCTGCTCCTATAACTGCTATGTTTTTCATAATTGTGATGCTTAGTGTCTTTCCCAGTAGGAAAGTGTGTGTTTGAATATGTGTGTTTAAAAATCTGCGATAATCATTTTGGCTACGCGCAGTGCTTCTGTACCTGCCTCAAGTGAGACGATAGGAGTAGTGTTTTCTTTTATTGCTTTCGCGAAAGCGTCTAGCTCATCAAGTATTGCATTATTGCTAGGCACCTCTGGATTGTCGAAATATATTTGCTTTTTGAGCCCCTCTGCATTTTGAAGAATCATCGCAAAGTCATCTGGATTTTCTGGTGCATCCTTCATTTTTACAACTTCTACTTTTTTTTCTAAAAAGTCTACAGAGATATAGGCGTCTTTTTGAAAGAAACGAGCCTTACGCATATTTTTCATAGAGATGCGGCTAGAAGTGAGGTTTGCTACACAGCCGTTTTCAAACTCGATGCGTGCGTTTGCAATATCTGGTGTTTCAGATATAACAGAGACACCGCTAGCGTTTACACTTTTTACAGGGCTTTGTACCACGCTTAATATCGCATCTATGTCGTGTATCATAAGATCTAGCACAACAGGCACATCTGTACCTCTAGGGTTAAACTCTGCTAGTCTATGCGCTTCTATAAACATAGGGCTCTTTATACCTTCATTTACCGCCATAAATGCTGGGTTAAAACGCTCTACTTGACCTACCTGTCCTAACACATTGTGCTCTTTTGCCAGGGCGAGTAATTGCTCTGCTTCTTCTACCGTACTTGTGATAGGTTTTTCTATAAAGAGATGTTTACCGGCTTTAATTACTTTTTCTGCACTTGTGAAGTGATATGTGGTAGGCGTTACAACATCTACCATATCACAGGCGTCTATAAGTGCTTCTTCACTATCAAATGCTACGTAGCCAAACTCTGTTGATATGGCGTCACGTACCTCTTTTGAGGTGTCGTAAAAGCCTACCAGTTCATAGTTTTCTGATAGTTTAAGAAGTTTTAAGTGTATTTTTCCTAAGTGGCCTGCACCTAGAACGCCAGCTTTGAGCATAGTATATTGTTTTTTACAAAAATAAGGTTTTTAGTTGCTTTTATGATGTCTTGATTTTGGGGTGTGAAGATTTTTAATAACCTGCTGGTAGCATTGATTTTGAAAATAAAATGGGGTGCTCTTGATAAATCATTTGTGATTGAGAGTGAGTTTTATTGTAAAAAAACTATTTTAGTAACCGATGAAAGACACTACTCGCCACCAAGGAAAACGCCGCCAACTCGTACAAATACTAAAAGATAAAGGCATTACAAATAGTCTAGTACTTAAGGCTATAGGTAAAATACCACGTCACTTTTTTATGGATAGCAGTTTTGAGCATCACGCCTACCAAGATAAAGCGTTTCCTATTGCGGCAGATCAAACCATCTCTCAGCCTTATACTGTAGCTTTTCAAAGCGAGTTGCTAGAGATAGAAAAAGGGCACAATGTACTAGAAATAGGTACGGGTAGCGGGTACCAAACAGCGGTGTTGTGTGAGCTTGGAGCAAAAGTATATTCTATAGAGCGCCAGCAGGAGCTATATAAAAAGACAAAATTATTCCTCACAAAACTGGGATACAGACCTCGTTATCTAAGTTTTGGAGATGGTTATAAAGGATTACCAGAATATGCGCCTTTTGATAGTATTATCGTGACAGCTGGAGCACCATTTGTACCTAAACCATTACTGGCACAACTCAAGGTAGGAGGGAAGCTTGTGATACCCGTAGGCGACGACCCGCAAATAATGCATCGCTATATAAGAACCTCTGCAACCTCTTTTGAAAAGAAAGAGTATGGAGAGTTTAGATTTGTGCCATTACTGGAGGATAAAAATTAAAGGACGGCTATTGTCCCTAGCCTACTACTTATTTTCTAAAGAAGTATCTTTGTAACCTATGGAATTCTCTTCAAAACTTCTTGAAAACGCAGTCTATGAGATGTCTCAACTCCCGGGAGTTGGTAAGCGCACAGCCTTGCGACTTGTGCTGCATTTATTAAGGCAGCCAGAGAGCCAGACGCACCATCTTACTGAGGCGCTTAACACGATGCGAGACACCATCAAGTTTTGTAAAAAATGCCATAATATATCAGATGTAGAGTTATGCGAGATTTGTTCTAACCCTAATAGGGATGCATCATTAGTTTGTGTGGTAGAAGATGTGAGAGACGTTATGGCTATTGAGAATACAAGCCAGTATCGTGGCTTGTACCACGTGCTGGGCGGAAAAATAAGTCCGCTGGATGGTGTAGGTCCACAAGATCTTAATATTTACTCCCTCATAGACAAGGCAAAAAGCGGAGAGGTAAAGGAGGTGATATTTGCATTGAGCTCCACGATGGAAGGGGATACTACAAACTTTTATATTTATAGACAACTGGAGGCTTATGACATTAAGACCTCTACTATTGCCCGCGGTATTTCTGTAGGTGATGAGCTTGAGTATGCAGATGAGGTTACCCTAGGAAGAAGTATCTTACATCGCATACCTTTCGAAAATTCCTTAAAGAGTTAGAAAGTTTATAAAATACTCACTTTAAAAAATCCTGCTTGCAATTATCTATTGTCATTGTAAACTATAATGTAAAAGACTATCTACATCTGTGTTTAGATAGTGTTACTGCTAGTATACAAAATCTAGATGCAGAGATTATAGTCGTAGATAATGCGTCTATAGATGGTAGTGCAGCAATGGTAAGAGACCTGTTTCCTCAAGTTATTCTTATTGCAAATAAAGATAATGTAGGTTTTTCTAAAGCAAATAATCAAGGCGTAGCTGTAGCTCAAGGTGAGTATGTCTGTATTCTCAATCCAGATACGGTAGTGGGCGAAAACACGTTTAATGATGTATACGCTTTCGCGAAAGCGCAACAAAAATTAGGCATCATAGGAATACAGCTGGTGGACGGAACCGGTAGATTTTTACCAGAAAGCAAAAGAAACATCCCTACACTTAAAGTATCGCTCAATAAGATGATAGGTGATGCTAGACATTATTATGCTTCACACCTTACAAACGATGAAATAGGAGAGGTATCTGTACTTGTAGGTGCTTTTATGTTTATGCCTCGTGCAGTTTATACAGAAGTAGGCGGTTTTGACGAGCGGTATTTTATGTATGGTGAAGATATCGACCTCTCGTATACCGTATTACAAGCGGGTTATGTAAATTATTACCTTGGGGATACTGTTATTATACACTTTAAGGGAGAAAGTACCGTAAAAGATAAACGTTATAGAAAGCGTTTTTATGGAGCAATGCAGCTATTTTATGATAAGCATTTGTATAGAAATGTATTACAACAAACGTTAGTGAGGTTAGGTCTAGGCGTTGCAAAAGCCAAGTCTTGGATTACTCATTTTAAAAACCAGGCGATCATAAAAGATCATCAAAAAATTAAAGAGTATATACTGCTGTCTAATAATGATGATCTGACGAGAAAATTGTCACAAAGTGTCAATAATACGGTTGTGACCCAAAACGAGCTATCTACTGTAAAGAGCGGTCAAGAAATACTCTTTGATGCCCAGTATACGGGCTATGAGAAAATAATTAAGGAAATTATAACACACGCCAGTAGTGGTGTTTCTTATAAACTAATACCTAAAAAGAGTACTTTTGCGATAGGCAGTAATAGTAGTGAAGGAAGAGGAGAGGTAATCACGTTTGAAATAGAATAGTGATTTATTCTCACCTTAAAACCGAATAAATTACTATTTTTGTAAAAATAACAATTGAAAACAGCTACATTTTACGAATATGGCAAGATTTGAATTAAAGCTACCAAAAATGGGAGAGAGTGTTGCAGAAGCAACGCTTACATCGTGGTTAAAAGAAGTAGGAGATGTCATAGAGGCAGACGAGCCTGTACTTGAGATCGCAACAGATAAGGTAGATAGTGAAGTGCCTAGTGAAGTAGACGGAGTACTAGTCGAAAAACTTTTTGATGTAGATGCTGTGATAGAAGTGGGCCAAACCATTGCTATTATAGAAACAGATGGTGAAGGTGGTGATACAGCAACTACAGAGACTACTGTACAAGAGGTTGTAGAAGAAGCTCCTGCAGAGGCAGCGGCCGTTGCTCAAACGGTAACAGCAGCCCAAGATGCGGTAGCAGCACCAGTAAGTTCTGGAGATAGATTTTACTCGCCGCTTGTGCGCAATATGGCAAAGCAAGAAGGAATCTCTCAATCTGAACTTGATGCAATACAAGGATCTGGTAAGGACGGTCGTGTGACTAAGGATGATATGGTGTCATACCTTGCAAACCGCGGTACTCAAAAAGCCGCTCCAGCAACACAAGGTGTTAAGGCGCAGCCAGCACAAAAAAGCGCACCAGCCAAAAAAGCCGCTCCAGTAAGCGTAAATGGTGAAGATGAAGTGATAGAGATGACTCGTATGGGTAAACTCATATCGCACCATATGGTAGCATCTGTGCAGACCAGTGCTCACGTACAATCATTTATTGAGGCAGACGTAACTAATATCTGGAGCTGGCGTAAGAAGAATAAAGATGCATTTGCAAAGAAGGAAGGTGAGAACCTTACATTTACTCCTATATTTATGGAGGCAGTGGCAAAAGCAATACGTGATTACCCACTTATAAATATTGCAGTAGATGGTGATCGTATTATAAAACGTAAAAACATAAACCTAGGTATGGCTGCAGCTTTACCAGATGGTAACCTTATTGTACCGGTTATAAAAAATGCAGACCAGCTTAACCTTGTAGGAATGGCAAAATCTGTAAATGATCTTGCTGGTAGAGCTCGTGATGGTAAGTTAAAACCAGATGATACAGCCGGAGGGACATATACTGTGACAAACGTAGGTACCTTTGGGTCTATAATGGGAACACCTATTATAAACCAGCCACAAGTTGCTATACTTGCTCTTGGAGCTATACGCAAAGTACCTGCAGTGATAGAAACGCCAGATGGGGACTTTATAGGTATACGTATGAAGATGTTCTTATCTCACTCTTATGATCACCGTGTGGTAAATGGAGCGCTAGGAGGTCAGTTTGTAAAGAGAGTAGCAGAGTACTTAGAAAACTTTGATGTAAATAGAGAGATATAATAGTCTCTTATCTCAATAATTAAAAAAAGCGCAACCTCAGGTTGCGCTTTTTTTATAAGATCACTTATCGTTTTCTATTCCAAGGTGCTCCAGTCATAACTATTTATAAAAGCATCTATATCTTCTATATCGTAGCTCTTTTTGCCTTTGTGCATAATAACGGGTAAACCTACTTTACCACCATTGTGGCCATCACTTTTAAGATGTTGAAACATAAAATCTGCTACTTTTTTATGTTTTGATACAACGAGAGTTCGGTATTTAAGGTGGTTGTCATTTAGGTAATTAATAAGCACTTCACATTTGTCACAGTTATCTTCTGTAAAGACCGTAAACTCACTTGCCTTAATAGGACGTATGTTTACGTAAGCTTCGTCGTCTTCTCCTTTGCGCTTGCTTATAGATTGTAGCTTGTTGTTGTAGTTAAATATATTGGTATAGGTAGGGTTGGCACCTCTTAACGGTATTAAAGTAATCATAAGTACCTTTTCATTAGGCGGTATTTTTTTTATAACCGGTCTATCTGCACTACGTCTAAAGCCTTCGCCCTGTACAATGAGAAAAGCTTCTTGTTCTTGATCTGTATTGTTTTGGGCATAAAGAAGCCATCGCTTAGGCTGCTTTTCTTCTATGAGCTCTACATCTGGGGTGGAGGTGTTTTGCGCTTTCGCGAAAAATACCATACTCGCAGTAAGTAAGACGGTGTATATAAGTTTTAATCTATTCATTGGTTTTGTGAAGTTTTAAGCTTTTGGTTATTGCATATTCAGATTTGAAAAACTGAATGTAGGTAGGTTGAGTTTTTGGGGAGTTATTACGTGGTGATTTTTTAAAAAATCGGGCCTTTGAGCCGTTTAGATTTATGGTGTACTTATCATCTATATCTTGTGGTGAGTTTGTAAATGACACTATTTTACCTTTAAAAGTCCATTGCCCTCTTGCATACCAATGCTCTTCTGGCTGTCCTTTTAATTGTCTTGAGTTGTGGTATTCAAAAGTTCCATCTGGCGATAGTATAAGTTGCCATTGCACAGGTAGGCTAGTCACTTCGGGGTTTGTGATGAGCGCTTTTCTGTAGTCATTTGTATAGGTCCCTATTACATCTTTGGTAGTAAAGGCCGAGGTTTGGGCAAAGGAAACTTTCGCGAAAGCGAAAAAAATAACAACGAGATTTAAGTATTTTATATTCATAATAGAATGAAATCAAATCTTATACCAAGATAACATTTCTGAAATTTTTAATAGTTAGAGGTTTAAACATTGTAATTATAAACAAGTATTTTTGTGAAATGCAATTAAATATAACAAGACCCATTTGTTTTTTTGACCTTGAGACCACAGGTGTTAATGTCGCAAAAGATAGGATTGTAGAGATATCTATCCTTAAAGTTTTTCCAGATGGAAGAGAGGAGGAGTTTACAGAACGTATAAATCCCATGGTACCTATACCAGCAGTAACGACTGCAGTACACGGTATAAGTGATGCAGATGTGGCAGACAAGCCTACCTTTGCAGAGCGAGCAAAGGAGATTTATGATATTATAAAAGACTCAGATCTTGCTGGTTTTAATTCAAACAGATTTGATATACCGCTTCTGGTTGAGGAGCTACTGCGATCAGGCATAGACTTTGATATGAAAAATCGCAACGCGATAGACGTGCAAAACATTTTTCATAAAATGGAGCAGCGCACACTGGTTGCAGCATACAAGTTTTATTGTGATAAGGACCTGACTAATGCGCACAGCGCATCTGCAGATACGTGGGCTACCTATGAGGTTTTAAAATCTCAGCTGGATAGATATGATGAGCTGGAGAACGATATGAAATTTTTAGGCGACTTTAGTACGCGTAAAAGAAATGCAGATTTTGCTGGTTTTATAGGGTATGATAAGGATGATGTAGAGATTTTTACATTTGGAAAACACAAGGGTAAGAAGGTAGAAGAAGTGCTAGAGAAAGAGCCGGGATATTTTGGGTGGATTCAAAATGCAGACTTCCCTTTATACACAAAGAAGGTACTTACAGCAATAAAACTACGTAAGCTTAATACTAAAGGATAATTTATGAAACTTATTTGTATAGGTCGCAATTATGCAAAGCATATAGAAGAGCTAGATAATGAAAGACCAGAGCATCCGGTTGTTTTTTTGAAGCCAGATTCTTCTATATTATTAAGTAAACACCCCTTTGTGATTCCACCATTTTCTAATGATGTGCATCACGAAGTTGAGGTGCTTGTTAAGATTAAAAAGATAGGAAAGCATATAGATGAGAAGTTTGCTGCTACCTATTATGATGAGATAGGTCTCGGTATAGATTTTACCGCTAGAGATCTACAAGCGCAGCTTAAGGAAAAAGGGTTGCCTTGGGAAAAAGCAAAGGGATTTGATGGTGCTTCGGTTATAGGGACTAAATGGTTGCCAGTATCAGACTTTGAGAGTGTAGATGATATCTCATTTAGACTAGAGTCTAATGGAGATGTTGTGCAGCAGGGCTCTACAAAGGAGATGCTCTGGAAAATAGATGCTTTAATAAGCTATGTCTCTCAATATTTTACACTTAAGATAGGAGACATTATATTTACAGGTACGCCAGCTGGCGTTGCACGTGTAGAAGAAAACGATAAGTTAAAAGGATTTATAGGAGATACAGAGATGTTCTCAATAAACGTAAAATAATATGTCAAGACATTACAATCTAGAAAAAGTAAGAGAGATCGCCGGTGGTGATGAAGATTTTGTAGCAGTCATTGTTTCAACTTTCTTACAAGAAATACCGCCAGATCTTGAGTCTATGCAAAATGCTATTGAGAATGTAAACCATAAAATGGCATATCAATTTGCGCATAAGATGAAACCTAATTTAGATATGTTTGGTATAGATCTTCTAGATCAAATTAAGGCAATGGAGAAGTGGAGTGATACAAATAAGCCTACATCTGCCATACAGACTAAGCTAGATGATATTACAAATACCCTTACTACGGTAATTGCAGAGCTACAAGAAGACTTCTAGATGAAAGCAGAAATAATTACAATAGGTGATGAGATACTCATAGGCCAGATTGTAGATACAAATAGTGCATACATATCTTCAGTTCTTAATAAAATAGGGGTTTCTGTATATCAGATAACGTCTATACAAGATGATAAGGCACATCTTTTAGAAGCTTTTGCTGCAGCGCAAAGTCGTACAGATCTTGTCATAATCACAGGAGGGCTAGGTCCTACTAAGGATGATATCACAAAGCATACGCTTTGTGAATACTTCAGCGATGAGCTAGTACTTGATCAGAGTGTGCTTGATCACGTGACATACTTGTTTAAGGAGTATGTAAAAAAACCGATGCTTGAAGCAAATAAGACACAAGCACTAGTGCCCAGTAAGGCACAAATCCTTGTAAATAAATTTGGTACAGCACCTGGTATGTGGATTGAAGATAAAGACACCGTCTTTATCTCAATGCCGGGAGTCCCTTATGAAATGAAGGGGCTTATGGAAAATGAAGTGCTACCAAGGCTTCAAGAGCAGTTTAAGTTACCCTACATACTTCATAAAACTTTCTTGACCTATGGAATGGGAGAGAGTGCTATCGCAGAGCGTATAGAAGCTTTTGAAAATGAGCTACCCGCTACTATAAAGCTAGCCTACTTACCTTCACTAGGGAGAGTGCGCTTACGTCTATCTACATCTGGACCAGAACAAGATGTGCTTGAAAAAGAAATGGCTATCCAGACCCAAAAGCTTTTGCCACTAATAGACGATATTTTTGTAGGGTTTGAAAGTGATGGAGAGCTAGAAGAGGTTGTTGCAAAATTGCTTGTAGATCATAATAAAACATTAGCCATTGCAGAGAGCTGTACTGGAGGTCAAATGGTAGAACGTTTTACAAAGCACGGTGGCGCATCTCAATATCTTAAAGGAAGCCTAGTGACCTATGCTACACAGTCTAAAATAGATATACTAGGCGTAGATCCTGCAGTTATAGACAAGCATTCTGTAGTAAGTGCAGAAGTTGCGTCACAAATGGCGGTAAACGCAAAGCGTCTCTATAAATCAGACATAGGTATATCTACCACTGGTAATGCTGGACCTTCTAAGGGTGATAGTGATGCAGAGGTAGGTACGGTATACATAGGTATCGCTACAGATAAAGGAGTTACTGCACATCACTTTATGATGGGTAATCACCGCAAGAGAGTAATAGGTAAGAGTGTTAATAAAGCACTTGAGCTATTAAGAGATGTGATACGTAAGGAGGGGTAAAATGTTTTTTGGTACGCTTTCGCGAAAGCGTAATAAAACTCCTTCTATTATATAAATTATAGGGCTCTATTGTAGAAAATAAGAGCCATAAAATAAATTAACAGGAAAAAACTAGAAATAAGTTTTGTAGTGACCTATAAAATTACGTATTTTTGCACCCTGTTTTGAAATAACTATTTAAAGTTTTAGGAATGTCTAGAGTTTGTGAGCTTACAGGTAAAAAAGCAATGGTAGGAAACAATGTTTCCCACGCGATGAATAAGACGAAGCGTAAATTTAACGTGAATCTTATGAAAAAACGTTTTTACCTTCCAGCAGAGGATAAGTGGATCACTTTGAAAGTGTCTGCATCTGCATTAAAAAATATCAATAAGAAAGGAATCGACGCGGTTGTTAAAGAGGCTCGCGCAAACGGATTCTTAACTAAATAATCCCATAAAGTAAACCGAGATGGCAAAGAAAGGGAATAGAGTACAAGTAATCTTAGAGTGCACAGAGCACAAAGCGACTGGTCAACCAGGAACGTCAAGATACATCACGACAAAAAATAAAAAGAACACACCTGACCGTATGGAGTTGAAGAAATTCAACAACGTACTTAAGAAGATGACTGTTCATAAAGAAATCAAATAAGTTATGGCAAAGAAATCAGTTGCATCGTTACAGACAGGATCAAAGCGTTTAACTAAAGCGATCAAAATGGTAAAATCTCCAAAAACTGGAGCTTACACTTTTGTTGAGTCAGTAATGTCTCCAGATCAAGTAAGCGATTTCTTAGCTAAGAAATAAGCTTTACTTTAAGATAGTTCAAAACCCGTTTCATTTATTGAGACGGGTTTTTTGTGCTTTATCAACATAAGCGAGCACAAAAAGTAAATCCTCCTATCAAAAGTTTGATAGGAGGATTTGTTATGTGATTTATTTTAAAGTAGTACTTTATTGTAACTAGTGGGTGTTAAAATCGTATTAGTTAGTAAATTTCCACTCTACATAGTCGCCTACTTCTATAACCCATTCTTCAGATAGGCCTCCATTTATTTTTAATACGAGTTGTGCTGGTACTTGAGAAGGTAAAAATGTACTATCATCTAGAGGAGTTGTATTCTCTGCAAAGCTCACGATTCTATTATCTCCGTTTATAAAGATAATATCTAGTGGGTAGCGTATGTCTTTCATAAAGTACCCACGTAAATCCTCTTCTGGATACAAAAATAACATACCTTGATGGGCTTTTAAAAGGCCTCTATTTTTGAGATCTGTTTCTTGCTCAAAGGCAGTATCTGCTACTTCTACATCTATTGTTCTTATAAGTTTGCCAGAAGCTTTATATAGTGATAATTCTCCCTCTTTATTAAATGCAGGAGTCTCCATAGTTATTACTTTATCAGAGCCACTAGTATTATTACAACTGCTTAATGTTAATAAGGCAGCGAGTGATAGCGTAAAGGGTTTAATTAGTTTCATTAATAGGTTTTTTAGTAAATGCGGTAATAACAAAGTAGAGTCCAATAAGGATAAAGGGAATACTCAATACTTGCCCTGTGTTAAGGTTAAATATCCAGTCCTCTCTACCTTCTACTTGTTCTCTCTTGAAGTTTTCGACCACAAGGCGCACTGTCATAAGAAGAAGTAAAAATAATCCAAACAAGAATCCAGGTTTTTTACGCGCTTCGGTTTTCCAGTATAGAAGGTATAATATGATAAATACAAATACATAGCCAAATGCTTCCATAAGTTGCCCCGGGTATCGGTAAGGAATACTACTTATTATTTCGGCAAATTGTGGATCTTCTGTAAGGGCTTGATATGCCTTTTTTGGGTTTTGTATGTTTGTAAGGCTTACAGCACGTCGCTCAGAAATCTCATCTTGTACAAACTGTATGCCTAGTGGACCATCTGTAATTTTACCCACCATTTCTGAGTTTAAAAAGTTACCTATGCGCACAAAAATAGCTCCAGATGCGCAGGTAATAACTACGCGGTCTAAAATCCATAGCACAGATTTATGTAAGATTTTTTTATTGTATAAATAAAGGCCAAATATAGTCGCGATGGCAGCACCGTGACTGGCAAGGCCTCTAAAACCAGTAAACTCAAATTCTGGTACAAACCTAAACGGAAGAATTACAGATAGTGGGTCTTCCCATAAAAGCTCTGTTTGATAAAAAAATACGTGACCTAACCTAGCTCCCAGTAGTATAGAAACGACTGCGTAGATAAAAAGACTATCTAATTTTTCTATAGCAACCTCCTCACGTTGAAACATCTTTTTCATCAAGTAAAAACCTAATGAAAATGCCACTACAAACATCAAACTGTAAAAATGGATGGTGATAAAACCTAAATCTAATCCAGATACTGGGTTCCAAGTAAATTTGAGTGCAAACATATTTTCTATTTTGATCTTTTTAGCACCGTACTTATGACGCTGTGTTTATAATTATGGACAGCAAGTTAAAACCTTAATGGCAGATAGTAAAAAGCTTTAGTCATTATTTAAGGGTTCTTTTTCTGGCACGGGATCATAACCTTGGCCACCCCAAGGATGGCAAGATAAAATACGTTTTAATGCTAGCTTTCCTCCTGTTAAAAGTCCGTGCCTTTGTAAAGCCGTCTTGGTGTAATGAGAACAAGTGGGTGAGTAGCGGCAGGTGCTAGGTGTCCACGAGGAGATAAATTTTTGGTAAAACCAGATGATTCCTAAAAAGGGAGCAATTGCTATTTTCTTTGCAGAAGTCATTAGTTTACAGTAAAGGTAGTACCCTCACGACCATCTTTCAGTTGAATTCCTAGCTCTATAAGTTCATCTCGTATTTTGTCACTTAGTGCAAAATCTTTGTTTTCGCGTGCTTCCTTACGAAGTTTTATAAGCAGCTCTACGGTGCCACTTAATTTTGAGTCGTCCGCTTTCGCGAAAGCGTTATGGTCTTCAAGTCCAAGTACGTCAAAAACGAATGCATTAATCGTCTCAAGTAATAACTTAAGGTCACTTGCAGTGATGGTTGCTTTTCCGTCTTTAATAAGGTGTATTTGCTTTACTGCATCAAAAAGATGTGCAATGAGTATCGGAGTGTTAAAATCGTCATTCATCGCGGCGTAGCAAGACGCCTTCCAGTCGTTTACATTAAAGCTACTTTTTTTAGATGTGTCTAGATTTTTTGCAATCTTAAGCGCTTCCATTAGTCTGTTAAAACCTTTTTCACTCGCTAGTAATGCGTCATTTGAGAAGTCCATAATGCTGCGGTAGCTACTCTGTAAGATAAAAAACCTTGCAACGCTAGGGGCAAACCCTTTTGTTAAGTGGGGACTGTCTCCTGTAAAAATCTCACCTGGGTTGATACTGTTACCAGTACTCTTTGCCATTTTCTGACCGTTAAGAGTTAGCATATTTGCGTGTAGCCAGTACTTTACAGGCTCTGTTCCTATTGCAGCTTCATTTTGAGCAATCTCACACTCGTGGTGAGGGAACTTAAGATCCATACCACCACCGTGTATATCAAACTGTTCTCCTAGATATTTTGTGCTCATTGCAGTACACTCTAGGTGCCACCCTGGGAAGCCATCACCCCACGGGCTAGGCCAGCGCATTATGTGCTCAGGTTCGGCTTTTTTCCAAAGTGCAAAATCTTGAGGATTATTCTTCTCATCTTGAGCACTAAGGGCTCGAGTGTTTGTAATCATATCTTCTAGCTTGCGGCCAGAAAGTTTACCATACTCGTGGTCTTCATTAAATTTTATTACATCAAAGTATACAGAGCCATTTTTCTCATAAGCATACCCGTTGTCTATAATCTTTTTGATTATTTCTATTTGCTCTATGATGTGACCTGTAGCTGTAGGTTCTATACTAGGAGGTAAGAAATTAAATTTATTGAGAATGTCGTGAAAGTCTAGCGTGTACTTCTGTACAACTTCCATAGGCTCAATTTGCTCTAGTCTTGCTTTTTTTGCAATCTTATCTTCTCCTTGATCTGCATCATCTGTGAGGTGACCAGCATCTGTAATATTACGCACATAGCGCACTTTATAACCTAAGTGTTTGAGATACCTAAATATCATATCAAAACTCATAAAGGTGCGCACATTACCTAAGTGTACATTACTATATACCGTAGGACCGCACACATACATACCTACATAACCCTCGAGTAGAGGTGTGAAGATTTCTTTCTTTCCAGAAAGCGAATTGTAAACTGTGAGTTCTTGATCTTGGTATAAAGGCATTTTATGTGCTATTTATGTGTGTAACGAAGGTAAATATCTTAATTGTAAAACTCAAAAAGCGGTCACTAAAAAGAAACCGCTTTTTTATAGGTATGTATAAGCAAGCTGTAGCTTCTTAAAAATCTGTGTCTAGCTTGATGTAGTCTAAAAATTCTCTACGTGTAGCTTCTTCTTTAAACTTCCCACCAAACTCGCTAGTTACCGTGCTACTTTCTATATCACGTATACCACGGCTGTTTACACAAAGGTGTTTTGCATCTATAACGCAGGCTACATCTTCTGTGCCCATAGCACGTTGTAATTCTTGCACAATTTGCATAGTGAGTCGCTCTTGTACTTGAGGACGCTTTGCATAGTAGTCTACAATGCGGTTCATTTTACTAAGCCCTACTACGGTTCCGTTTGAGATGTATGCTACGTGTGCACGACCTACTATAGGTAGTAAGTGATGCTCACAAGTAGAGTATACTGTAATGTTTTTTTCAACTAGCATCTCTCCGTATTTGTAGTTATTATCAAATACTGAAACATTAGGCTTATTATCAGGATGTAAACCAGAAAATATCTCGTTTACAAACATCTTTGCCACACGTTTTGGTGTTCCTTTAAGGCTGTCGTCTGTCATATCTAGCCCTAGGGTTTCCATAATGTGAGCGACGTCTTTCTGGATGCTTACAAGTTTATCTGCATTGCTCATTTCAAAAGCATCTGCGCGCAATGGGGTAACCGCACTGGTCCCTATGTGATCATCACCTATTGCTTCAATCTGTTCTAATTGTCTTTCTAATTCTGTTTTCATAGTATGCGGTACTCCTTTTAATGGGGTCTTTTACGCTTTCGCGAAAGCGTAATCAACACATTATTTTTACCTCAGTCGTTAAGACTTTTAAAGGCTTGCAAAGGTACGCAATAAACTGCGTTATTTTATAGAACTTAATGACTGAAGCGTTGTATCTCGATAGCTTCTACTTATAGGGATAACGGTTTTATCTATAGTGATGTGCTCATTTGTGTAGCTATCTATTTTTTGCACAGCAACTACGTATGAGCGATGGGTTCTTAAGAATTGTTTTGTGGGCAATTTTTCTATAGTAGATGATAGTGTCTCGCGGGTAACAATTATCTCATCGTTGGTGTGAATTTTTAGGTAGTCACCTAGACTTTCTATATAAAGAATACTGTCAAAGTCTACCTTCACCATTTTACGGTCAGATCTAAAAAAGGTAAATGTATCTGTAATGGTTTTTTGTGCTGGCTTATCTACTTCGTTATAAAATTTTTGTAGGGCCTTCATTAATCTTTCTAGTGAGATAGGTTTAAGTAGGTAGTCTACTGCTTGAAGATCAAAACCATCTATGGCATACTCACGGTAAGCGGTGGTAAAAATAATCTTAGTATTACCTTGTATTGCTCTGGCAAACATAAGACCTGTGACCTCTGGCATATTTATGTCTAAAAATACAAGGTCTACATCGTGAGCACTTAGAGCGCTAAAACCCTGTGCGGCATTTTTACAAGAGGCTTTCACGCTTATTTGTTCAATTTTTGAAAGGTGACTTTCTAAAATCTCACGTGCCATAGGCTCGTCGTCTATTATGATTGCATTGTACGTTCTCATTGATCTAATGTAATGTTTACATCTAGGTAAAACCAGTTGTCTTTTAACTCACTTGTGAGTGTGTATCTCTGTGGGTAAAGCACATCAAGTCTTTTTTTACTGTTTTTAAGGCCAAGACCGTGATTAAGCGTGTTGTTTTGAGCAGCTTTTACTGTATTTTTTATTGTAAAATGTAATCGCTTATCTACCACCTCAAGATGTATGTTTATAATAAGGAACTCATCTATAGGTCCTCCGTGTTTAAAAGCATTTTCTACAAACGCGATAAATAACATAGGCGGGACTTGAATATCTCGCTGTATGTTTTTTGTAAAGGTCACGCTTAGAGACTCTCTAAAACGCACCTGCTCAAGACCTATATAAGAATCTATATATCCAGTCTCTTCAGATATGGCAACGGTCTTTTTCTTTATTTGATTAAGTGAGTAATCGAGTAGATTAGATAATTTGAGAATCAGGTCAGGAGTGTGCTTAGATTCTTTTAGGGCTGCTCCATAAATCGTATTAAGTGTGTTAAATAAAAAATGTGGGTGTATTTGTTCTTTAAGGTAATGGAGTTCCTTTTCTTTAAGTAGTAATTGCCCTTCTAGAATTTTATTTTCTAATACACTATTGCGATGTATTGCCTTGTAGTTGTATTTGAGGAGTTGTGCAAGTGAGACTAACCCAGCCACGAGGTACACAAGTATAAAAACAAAAACAAAGTTGCGTGTGAGCAAGGGCATTTGCTTCATATCATAATTAGATAAAAAGATAAAGTTTATGAAGGTGATTATAATTATTAAAAACAGTGAGCCTACTACAGTGTATAATAGGTATGCAGTAAAAAAAATATATCTCTTTTTGAGAAGGAAACGTGGTATTAGATAATATGCAATAATGTAGGTTACTACGATAGTAATAGGTAAGAGGCTAGTTGCAAAGTGTATGACAAACTGATCTTTATCTGCCGCATAGCTAAAGAAATAAATGTAAAATAACCATACTAATACCCATAGTACAATATGTATAGGTAAGTAAATGGTTTTTTTAAGCAAAGATGCTAGCATCTCACAAAGATGACAAAAAAATGATAGCCCTTATTTATTTTGAGATGAATAACGCTTTATATGCTGTCTATAACCTAACAGGCTGGTGGTTATTCGTTGACGGATTTTAAATTGCTATATTGGAAGTATAAACTGGTACTCGTCGCAAATAATATTAAGAAGTATTTTATCTCTCTAGATTTACATCACATTAATCTTAAAAACTAAAGTTATGTCACAAATTATCGATCGTATTAATGAAGGAGGGCCATTATTTATGGTACCTATTTTACTTGTTTTACTTGCAGTAGTAGTCTTATTTATTTTAGCACTTGTAGGTAAAAAGCGTGTAAGAAATACACTAGAGCTCATAGGTCATCTCAGTCTTTTTGCACTTATGTGGGGACTTCTCGGGTCTACTATAGGTCTTATTACGGCCTTTGATGCTATAGAGGGAAATGGAAATATCTCACAGCCTATGATGGCAGGAGGACTCAAAGTAGCCTTGCTATGTACCGTTTTTGGGTTACTATGCTTTGTGATAAGCAGGGTAGTAATGCTTGTGCTTACTATAAAAGCACAGAAGCAAGAAAATTTACCAGTAAGTTAATCTAGAAGGTACCAGTAAGCCCGGCGCGACCTAAGCCTACATTAAATTTCCAAGAAATGCTATTGTTTTTCTTAGAGCCGTCGGGATATACATTTGCCTTGTTCATATAGTTATCTATAGAATCTACAATCACAATACTAAGTGCAGCACTAAGGGCAACGTCTGTAAGCCAGTGGGCTCCACCCCATAATCTTTGTAAAGGAGCTATAGAGCCTATGGCATAAATACCAACCTTTACCCAAACATTATCAAATTGCTTTGCTACTGCGTGAGCCATTGTTACAGAAAGAATGGTGTGACCAGAAGGGAATGCTCTAAAACCAGCCTCGCCACTATAAGGATTAAAGCTAAATTTACCTTGACCATTAGTAGGTCTACTTCTTCCTGTTGATGCCTTAAGAAGTGTTTGTAATAATCCAGCGGTCACTGCAGATGAGGTCATTAAAGCTCCAGTACGACGTACTTTTTCATTTTTTGTAAATAACCCAAAAAGATAAGTGCCGGCTGTAATTCCATAAGCTACTTGAGGGCTCCCCAGTCGCTCTCCAGCTTCATCAAGTACCGTAGGGATATCTTCTCTTCTATCTATAAAGTAGTTTTCTACATCATCATCTACAAAGTAGAGGAGTGCAGTACCACCTACAATGGCTCCTGCCACAATAAAGTCATCCTTTTTCCATCGCAGAGGGCCTGTGTATGCGTGGCCTATGCCTTTAAGCATCACCTTTGTATCGTAAAAAGCAAGTTTTAAAATCCCCAGAGTATCTTGCTCTTGAGAAGGAATAGGTGTTTGTGCTTTACAAAAAACAGAAAATAGGACTACAAGTATGAGTGTATAAGTATATTTCATAACAAGATGTATAGAGGGTGCTCTTAATTATAAGATTGTATGTAAGCTTTAATTAAAAAAGCTTCTTTTTTCTTAGTTCAAAGTTCTGACCTAGATAGACTTTTCTCACCATCTCATCTGCTGCGAGTTCTTCTGGCTCTCCGTGTTTGAGTATACTTCCTTCAAACATTAGGTAAGTGCGGTCTGTGATAGCCAGCGTTTCTTGCACATTGTGATCTGTGATAAGGATGCCTATATTTTTATTTTTGAGCTGTGCAACGATGCGCTGTATATCTTCTACAGCAACTGGGTCTACACCGGCAAAGGGCTCATCTAGTAATATAAAAGATGGCGAGGTAGCAAGAGCTCTAGCAATTTCTGTACGTCTACGCTCTCCACCAGATAAAAGGTCACCACGGCTTTTACGTATATGCCCTAAGCTAAACTCTTCTATAAGCTCCTCCATCTTGTGAAGTTGCTCTTTTTTAGACAGTTTAGTAAGTTGTAAAACGCTTAGTATATTATCTTCTATACTCAGTTTTCTAAAAACAGAAGCTTCTTGCGCTAGGTAGCCTATACCGTTTTGCGCTCTTTTATACATAGGGTATTTAGTAATATCTTGCTGGTCTAGGTATATGTTACCGCCATTAGGTTTTACAAGACCCACTATCATATAAAACGACGTAGTCTTCCCGGCTCCATTAGGGCCTAAGAGCCCTACAATTTCACCTTGGTTAACCTCTACAGAAATCCCTTTTACAACCTTTCGGCCTTTGTAAGATTTCATTAAGTTTTCTGCGCGTAGTTTCATAGATAACAAATATACGTATTGTTTAAGCCTTTATTTTAAAGATCTATAACGCTCATTAAGAACGAGCATTGTAGATCTTTATAACAGAAAAGAAATGCTTATTGATTTCCTTTCTTTTCATCTAGGGCTTCCCAGTACTCATAAGCACGGCGTAGGTGTGGTATTACTATAGTTCCTCCTACAAGAGTACCTATACTAAGTGTTTCCATCACCTCCTCTTTTGTCACGCCCTCGTCGTGGCAGCTTTCTAAGTGATATTTTACACAGTCATCACAGCGTAGCACTGTAGAGGCAACAAGACCTAAAAGTTCTTTTGTTTTTTTATCAAGAGCACCTTCGGTAAAAGCGTTTGTGTCAAGATTAAAGATGCGCTTTACAATTTTGTTATTGTCTGCGAGTATTTTATCATTCATTTTTGAACGATAGCTATTAAAGTCGTCTATTATGTTGTTACTCATAATGTAAGTGGGGGTTTACGCTTTCGCGAAAGCGTACAACGATTAATTATTAATAATTTTTACCTGTTCCTTATGCGAGACCGGCTTTTTTGAGTCGGCGTTTTTCTCTTCTTATTACACCTCTTGAGATAAAAATACTAACCTCGTAAAGTATAATTATTGGTATAGCAACAATGACTTGTGTTGATATATCTGGCGGTGTGATTATGGCAGCCAAAATTAATACAATTACAAGCGCATACTTTCTGTTTTTCTTTAAAAATTCTGGTGTAACTAGGCCTATTTTAGTTAAAAAATACATAATGATAGGTAGTTCAAATATAAAACCAGAGGCTAGTACAGATGCACGCACAAGCCCTATAAATGAGTCTATGTCAAATTCATTTTGAACGGCTTCAGATATTTTAAAAGTGGCAAGAAAGTTTATAGAAAGTGGTGCTACTACAAAGTATCCAAATGCTGCTCCCATAAAGAAAAGCAATGAGGCAACAACTATAAAACCCTTACTAGATTTACGCTCATTCTCATATAAGCCTGGTGAGATAAATTTCCAAAATTCATAAAGTATGTATGGAAAACCTATCACAACGCCCGCCATAATGGAGGTCCATATAGCTGCGCTAAACTGTCCTGCAACCTTTCTACTCTGTATGATAAAATCCATATCACCATCTGCAATGCATCCTTTTTCTGCCCCAAAGAAGCGTGATATCTCACACAGTATGTCGTAAGAAACAAAGTCAGGACTTTGTGGTCCAAAGATGATTTTAAAAAGTGTTCCCTTAAAAATAAAAGCGACTACACCTATGATAACTACTGCTAGTGTTGCTCTTATTAAATGCCATCTTAATTCTTCAAGATGATCCAGAAAGGACATCTCATCTGGATGTTTTTTTTCTTTTTTTGCCATTATGCGATTCCTTCTTTTATGAGGTCGTGTATATGTACAACGCCAGCATAGTTCCCATCTTTTACGACCAGTAGCTGGCTTATGTTATGTTCTTCTAGAATATCTTTTGCAGCGATTGCCATAGCTGTGTGATTTACAGTTTTTGGATTTTCGCTCATAATCTGTTGTGCTGTAAGGCCTTCTAGTGAGTCGTTTTTCGCAAGCATTCTACGCAGGTCCCCATCTGTGATTATTCCTTGGATAACCCCATTTAGAACGACAGCGGTTACACCTAGTCTTTTTTTAGAGATTTCAACGATAACCTCTTTAATGCTTGCATCTGGTGTTACTGCAGGGTTCTGGTGTGTGGCACATATATCTTGTACTGTAAGATATAATCGCTTGCCTAGCGCACCTCCTGGGTGATACTTTGCAAAGTCTTTTTCTGTAAAACCTCTTAGATCTAGTAGGGCTACAGCAACCGCATCGCCTATAACGAGCTGTGCCGTTGTGCTTGTAGTAGGAGCAAGGTTATTAGGGCAAGCCTCTTCTTTTACAAAAGCGTGTAAAACATAGTCTGCCTCATTGCCTAAAAATGATGTTTTATTTGAAGTAATTGCAATGAGTGTATTCTTAGTTTTTTTAATAAGTGGGACTAAGGCTTTAATCTCTGGTGTTGTACCACTTTTTGAGATACATATTACAATATCATCTATAAGTATACTCCCTAGGTCGCCGTGTATTGCATCTGCCGCGTGCATAAATAGTGCAGGAGTACCCGTACTGTTAAGCGTTGCAACTATTTTTTGAGCTATAATGGCGCTTTTACCTATACCTGTAATAACAACTCTACCTTTTGATGAGTAAATAGCTTGCACTGCTTGAGCAAATTCTTCATCTATAAGAGATGATAGATTTGCAATGGCGGCTTGCTCTATGTTAATGGTTTTCTGTGCGCTAGCAATGATTTGCTGAGTAATGTTCAAAACTTGGTTTTGTTATGATTTGTTTAACGTGGGGAAATTACTATCTTTAGAAAACACAAAGGTATGTAAAAATGCATTTGAATAGATGAAGACAGAACAAATAGACTTACACAAAGAACTTAAGAAATATTTTGGCTTTGGTCAGTTTAAGGGTTTGCAGGAAGAGGTAATTAAAAGCATTGTAGGAGGAAACCACACCTTTGTTATAATGCCTACTGGTGGTGGTAAATCACTATGTTACCAACTGCCAGCTCTTATAGCAGAGGGAACCGCTATTGTGGTATCTCCTCTCATAGCTCTTATGAAAAATCAAGTAGATGCCTTGCGCGGTATCTCACAAGATGAGGGCATTGCTCACGTTTTAAATAGTTCTCTTACTAAAGGAGAGATTAAAACGGTTAAAGAGGATATAGCAAGAGGTGTTACAAAACTGCTGTATGTTGCTCCAGAATCACTTACCAAAGAAGAAAATGTAGAGTTCTTACGTGAGCAGAAAATATCTTTTCTGGCTATAGACGAGGCACACTGTATCTCAGAGTGGGGTCACGACTTTAGGCCTGAGTATAGAAACCTTAGAAAGATTATAGGAAGAATAGGTGATAATATCCCTATCATAGCTGTAACAGCTACTGCCACACCAAAAGTGCAAGAAGATATTCTTAAAAACTTAGGGATAACAAACGCAAATACTTTCAAAGCTTCCTTTAATAGACCTAACCTTTATTATGAAGTGCGTCCTAAAACAGCACAAGTAGATGCAGATATCATTCGTTTTGTAAAGCAAAATGAAGGTAAGAGCGGCATAATCTATTGCCTTGCACGTAAACGTGTAGAAGAGCTCGCACAAACGCTACAGGTCAATGGACTTAAAGCAGTGCCTTATCACGCAGGTCTAGATGCAAAGACTAGAGCAAGACATCAAGATATGTTCTTAATGGAAGATGTAGATGTTGTGGTTGCAACTATAGCCTTTGGTATGGGTATAGATAAGCCAGATGTGCGCTTTGTGATTCATCACGATATACCTAAAAGTATAGAGAGCTATTATCAAGAAACAGGTCGTGCTGGTCGCGATGGAGGTGAGGGACATTGTCTTGCTTTTTATGCCTATAAGGATATTGAGAAGCTCGAGAAGTTTATGAGTGGTAAGCCCGTTGCAGAGCAGGAAATAGGTCACGCACTATTGCAAGAAGTTGTCGCATTTGCAGAGACAAGTATTTCTAGAAGAAAGTTTATCCTTCATTATTTTGGTGAAGAGTTTGATAATGCAACTGGAGAAGGTGGGATGTTGGATGATAATATGCGCAACCCAAAGAAGAAGCACGAAGCAAAAGGTGAACTTGTAAAAGTGCTTACTGTTATACGTGACACAAAAGAAATTTATAAGAGTAAAGAAGTAGTCTTCACGCTTAGGGGTAAGGAAAACGCAATCATCACCTCTCATAAAACACACGAGCAAGCATTCTTTGGAATAGGTAAAGGCCAGAAAAAAGAATATTGGTTTGCACTATTAAGACAAGCTATTGTCGCAGGATATATTAAAAAAGATATAGAGACCTATGGTGTGATAAAAATGACACCTAAAGGTCTTTCCTTCATAGAAGAACCATCTTCATTTATGATGACAGATGATCATACCTTTGGGGTAGATGCAGACAATACAATTATCTCTGCCCAAAAAGCTGGCGGTGCAGATAAAAAACTGATGGAAATGCTACGTGACTTGCGTAAAAAGGTTGCCAAAAGGCTCGATGTACCTCCATTTGTAGTTTTTCAAGACCCATCATTGCAAGATATGGCTATAAAGTATCCTATCACCATTCAAGAGCTAGGTAACGTACACGGTGTAGGCGATGGAAAGGCAAAAAAGTATGGAAAAGATTTTGTAAAGCTCATACAGACTTATGTGGAGGAAAATGATATCCTTCGTCCAGATGATCTTGTTGTTAAAAGTACAGGAGCAAACAGTGGTCTTAAACTTTATATTATACAAAATGTAGATCGTAAACTGCCGCTAGATGATCTTGCTTCTGCAAAGGGTAAGGAAATGCCAGATTTTATAAAAGAGATGGAAGCCATAGTTTTTAGTGGTACCAGACTCAACATAGACTATTGGATTAATGACATACTTGATGAAGATCAACAAGAAGAGTTACACGATTACTTTATGGAGGCAGAGACAGATAAAATAGATGTCGCTATGGAAGAGTTTGATGGAGAATATGAAGATGAGGAGCTTCGTCTGTATAGAATTAAATTTATGAGCGAGGTCGCAAACTAGGCTCTTATAGCGTGAGGTGTATAATTACGCTTTCGCGAAAGCGTAACAAAAACCATCGCCAGCACATCCACTTTTAGTTACAATAGTTTTTTTAAGTATCACGATGCTAAAATTTGTTTACAACATACGACACTATTTTGAAAAACGTGGCTTTTACGTATCATCGAGGCTTGCAGATAGGTTAGGTATGCGAGCAAAGAATGTACGTCTTTTTTTTATTTACGTATCGTTTGCAACGCTGGGAGCAGGTTTTGCATTGTACCTAACCGTAGCCTTCTGGCTTAAACTTAAAGATCTCATTTATACAAAACGAACCTCTGTTTTTGATCTATGAGACTATTCTCTCTATTTAAACATAAGATTTATCTTGCTGTTATACTTCTTGTAATTACTCTTTTTATAGGTGTTGTAGGGTATAGATTTATCGCAGATTATAGCTGGGTAGACGCTATGTATATGACGGTTATAACCATTACCACGGTAGGTTTTGGAGAAGTGGTGCCACTTACTCCAGAGGCAAAGATTTTTACTATAATACTTATTTTACTTAGTGTAGTAATTGTAGGTTTTGCTATTACCGTAATCTCTGAGTATATATTGAGCAGAAGTTCTTACAATGATTTAATACATAGAAAGGTGCAACAAGAAATAGATAAAATGAATGATCACATTATAGTGTGTGGTTATGGTCGTAATGGTCAAGAAGCTGTTCAAAAATTAATGGCATACAACAAGCAGTTTGTTGTGATTGAAATGGATACAGATATTATTGAAAAATATGAATCTGATAAGAATATTCATTTTGTAAATGGTAATGCAAATGAAGATGAAATTCTTGAAAAAGCAGGAATAGACCGTGCATCTGCATTATTATGTGCATTGCCTGAAGATGCAGATAATCTCTTTATTGTATTAAGTGCGAGGCAGCTTAATGGTACATTAAAAATTATAAGTAGAGCAACGGCAGAAACTTCACAAAAAAAGCTCAAACTTGCTGGAGCAGATAATGTGATTATGCCAGATCGCATAGGTGGTGACCATATGGCATCACTGGTGGTTGTTCCAGATCTTATTGAATTTTTAGACAACTTATCTGTAGTGGGAGAGGAGGATAGTATAAATGTTGAGGAAATAGGTTTTAGTCAAGTATGTCTAGATGGTAAAGAAGCCACTATTAAAGAAATTAATTTACGGTACAGAACTGGGTGTACTATTATAGGATATAGATCTCCATCTGGCAAGTACATTGTTAACCCTGAAGCAGATATGAGGATAGAAAAAGAATCTAAACTCATCGTTATAGGAAGGCCTGAACAAATCAAAAAACTACACGCTACTTTCGGTATTTAGTAAATGTGTACTATTTTAAGAGACTTTCCTTTGAATAAGGGGCATTTTTTTAGATATTGCTAGCTGAATTTTTATTATAACCAAACACATACATATGATGAAGAAATATCTTCTATTCATTTTATCAGCATTTATTCCATTAATTTCATTTGCACAAAACAACCAAGAAGTAGGAATTGATCAAAAAATTGATCAAGCATTCCAGCCTGTTTCAGATTTCTTTTCTTCTATCGTATTTTTTGAAGTAGCAGGTACTCCATTTGTACTTATATTACTTGTAGCAAGTGCTGCATTTTTTACAATTTACTTTGGTTTTCCAAACATTAGATATTTCTGGAGAGCTATCCAGACGGTACGTGGTAAATATGAAGATATTGAAAAACACGGGGCTACAGAGCTTTATGGAGAAGATGGTATCGCTCAAGGGCAAGATCTTACTAAAGTAGACATTGAAGATCATATTGAAAAAATAGATGACGACCTCGCTGTAGATGGTGATATTGTAGATACAATACGTGATGAAAGTTCAGATGGTGAAGTTTCTCACTTTCAAGCACTGGCAACAGCAGTTTCTGGTACCGTAGGTAATGGTAACATTGCAGGGGTTGCGCTAGCAATCGCATTAGGAGGACCAGGTGCAACATTCTGGATGATAGTTTGTGGTTTATTAGGGATGTCTACAAAATTTGTAGAGTGTACTCTAGGAGTACAATACAGAGATGTAGGTGAAGATGGTACCGTATACGGAGGGCCTATGTATTACCTTACTAAGGGGCTTAAAGCAAGAGGATTTGCAACAATAGGTAAAGTAGCAGCTGTAATTTTTGCAATCTTCTGTATAGGTGGATCTTTTGGTGGAGGTAACGCTGCACAATCTAACCAGGCAACCATTGTACTTAAAGAAATGTTTAATATGACAAGTGCAGCCTCTGGTTTTATAGTAGGTATTGTTCTTGCAATTATAGTAGGTATTATCATTATAGGTGGTATAAAACGTATTGCTCAGGTAACTGAGAAGGTGGTACCATTTATGGCAGTTATGTATGTTCTTGCTTGTTTATATATCATCTTTAGTAACTTTAGTCTTATAGATGATGCTGTAGCACTTATAGTGCAAGAAGCTTTTACTCCTACAGCAATTGGAGTAGGAGGTTTTATAGGAGTACTACTAGTTGGATTTAAAAGAGCTGCCTTTTCAAATGAGGCTGGTGCAGGTTCTGCATCTATTGCGCACTCTGCAGTACGTACAAAATATTCTGCAAGTGAGGGGCTAGTTGCATTATTAGAGCCTTTTATTGATACAGTACTTATCTGTTCTATGACCGCATTAGTAATCATTATCTTCAATTTCGGAGGATTCTTTGAGTATGGAGGAGACGGTACAGGTGCAGTATTAATAGGTGGAGAATCTTTTGAGGGTGCAGGTATTACTTCAAAGGCATTTGCAGAGTACATTCCTTACTCTAACGTGTTCTTAACGATAGCAGTTGTACTATTTGCAGTATCAACTATGATTTCTTGGTCTTACTACGGGTTACAATCTTGGAAATTCCTTTTCGGGCGTGGTAAAGTAGCAGATCTTGTATATAAAATATTATTCTTAACCTTTGTAGTGGTAGGAGCTTCTGCAAGTATGAATTCAATCTGGGCATTCTCAGATGCAATGATATTTGCAATGGTATTTCCTAATATGGTAGGTCTTTTCTTCTTATTCCCTGTGGTGAAAAAGCAGCTTAAAAGATACCTTGATGCTATAAAGCTTAAGGAGCAAGCTATAGACTAAGATCATATAAAATGAAACTATTTAAATCCCATTTTGTTTACGACAGACGTAAGCGAAATGGGATTTTATTTTTTGCCATACTTTGTCTTGCCTGTCTAGGAGTTATTGCTGTTAGTAAAAATCTTACAGATTCTCCTGCTGCAACACTGCAAGAAGATGCTCGTGTCCTGGCTTTTCAAAAAGAAATAGACTCGCTTAAAGCGATTGAGCTAGAAAGAAGAAAGCCTAAAATTTATCCTTTTAACCCTACATTACTCACAGATTATAATGGGTATAAACTCGGGATGAGTACAGAGGAAATAGATAGAGTAGTACGCTTTCGCGAAAGCGGAAAATGGTTTAACTCTACAGCAGAGTTTCAGCAAGTCTCAAAAGTATCAGACTCACTACTGGCGCAAATATCTCCCTATTTTAAATGGCCAAAATGGTTGCTAGAGCAACGCAAGACTCCACAAAAGAAAAATAATTATAAGAAGAAGTGGAAAACCGCCGAAGAGAAAGGAATGCTTAATAGCTTAACATATGAAGATTTACTCGCAATAGAGGGTGTAGATGAAAATGCTGCTACTGCTATTATACGACATCGTGATAAGGTGGGAGGTTATCAGGTGGATTTTCAGATTTACAGTGTCTATGGTGTAGATAAATCTGTAAAGAGGCTTGTGCTTAATCATTATACGGTAAAAAATAAGCCAGAAATCCGTTTTGTAAATGTAAATACTGCGACAGCATCAGACCTTTCTACGGTTCCATTGCTTAATTTTGATTTGGCAAAAGAAATAGTAGACTATCGTACGCTTAGAGAGGGAATTAGCTCACTAGAAGAATTGAAAGATTTGGAGGGTATGACAGACTTCAAATATGACATAATAGCGTTATATTTACAAATAAATTAAAATGTGCTATGATTACCTGCGATATCTTCAGTAAGCAGGGGTAAAAATAAGAATATGACAGATATGTATTTTACAGAGGAGCATAACCTCTTTCGCGAAAGCTTAAAAGATTTTCTTCAAAAAGAAGTAGTCCCACATATTGATAAATGGGAAGAAACTGGACAGATAGAACGTTTTATCTGGAAGAAATTTGGAGATATGGGATTCTTCGGGATTGCTTATCCAGAGGAGTATGGAGGGATGAACCTTGATTTCTTTTATACTGTAATACTACTAGAGGAGTTACAGAAGATTAATAGTGGAGGATTTGCAGCCGCTATATGGGCGCACGCTTATCTTGCGATGACGCACCTCAATGCAGAGGGAGATACTAGAATAAAGTCTGAATATCTTGCGCCTAGTATCGCTGGTGATAAAATAGGGTGTCTGTGTATTACAGAACCTTTTGGGGGAAGTGATGTGGCTGGTATGCGCACAACAGCTGTAAAAGAAGGTGATCACTATATTATTAATGGCTCAAAAACCTTTATTACAAACGGTGTTTACTCAGACTATCTAGTGGTTGCCGCAAAGACGGCACCAGAGCTAGGAGGTAAGGGTATGAGTATATTCCTTTTAGATAGAGATATGCCTGGTATTAATGCTACAAAACTTGATAAATTAGGTTGGAGAGCATCAGATACTGGTGAGATTTCTTTTGACAATGTAAAAGTTCCTGCCGAAAATTTAATGGGGGAGGAAAATGCTGGTTTTGGGTACATAATGCAACACTTTGCATCAGAACGTTTAATTATGGGTATCAATGCACACGCTAGAGCAGAGTATGCTATAGAGTATGCGTTAGGTTATATGAAAGAGCGTACCGCTTTTGGAGTTACAATAGATAAGTTTCAGGCATTACGCCACAAGCTAGCAGAACGTACAGCAGAGGTGGAGATGTCTAAAGCTTTTAATTATACAGTGGCTCATCGTCTAGGTAATGGCGAGTATGTTGTAAAAGAAGCAACTATGTCTAAGCTTACAGCAACAAAAATTGCAGACGAGGTAATTTATGATTGTTTACAGATGTTAGGAGGTTACGGTTATATGGAAGAATACCCGCTAGCTCGTATGTTACGTGATAGTCGCCTAGGTCCTATAGGTGGAGGAACATCTGAAATCTTACGAGAGATCATTGCAAAAATGGTTATCGATAAGAAGACTTACAAGCCTAAAACAGAAGAAATTTCAAAAAAATAAAGGTTACTGTTGCGGGATTGTTTTTTAAGCGTATCTTTGCAGTCTGAAAACCGAATAAGAATTTAAAGAAAGGAGGTCCCACTATGTTAATTATACCAGTAAAAGACGGAGAAAATATAGATAGAGCGCTTAAACGTTTTAAGCGTAAATTTGATCGCACAAAGACTATGCGTAATCTTAGAGAGCGCAAGCAGTTTACAAAGCCTTCTGTAGTAAGAAGACGTGAGATTCAAAAAGCATCATACATTCAAGGAATGAGAGATGCAGAGAATATCTAGTATTTATTAATCCGTCGTCACGTATAGCGTGATCTGGATTAACAGGGAGACTCATCCTCTCTCAATCATATATAACCGTTGTGTTGTAAAGTGTATCTTTACAGTACAACGGTTTTTTTATTGCTTGTAATTTAATCGTGTGTGTTTATATTGTTTTTATAATGTCGCTTAAACCATTCTTAGAATATCTCAATCTTGAGAAAAATTATAGTAAGCATACGGTGCTTGCTTATGAGAAGGATGTTACAAGTTTTTTTATCTTTTTAGAAAAGAATTATGGTGAAAGGGATCCAGTTAAGGTAGCTTATTCTCAGATAAGAGCCTGGATTATATCGCTGGTTGATGCGGGACTGTCTAGTCAGAGTGTAAATAGAAAGGTATCTTCTCTTAAGTCATATTATAAGTTTTTACTTAAAACGGGTGATGTTTTAGTATCGCCGCTCGTAAAACATAAATCTCTTAAGGTTTCAAAACGAGTACAAATTCCATTTTCCGAAAAAGAAGTAGCTGTTGTACTTGAGGAATTAAGAGAATCTCAAGACTTTACTTCACTGCGCGATCTTCTTGTAGTAGAATTGTTGTACGGTACTGGGATGAGGAGGGCAGAGCTTATTGATCTAACTATGGGCAGTGTAGACCTTTCTCAAAAAATACTTAAAGTAAAAGGTAAAAGAGATAAAGAACGTTTTATACCATTGCTACCGGGAGTAATAACAACCCTAGAGAGATATATGGTTGAGCGAGCACAGGTGGCTCGGTCTGGTAATAGTGAACCTTTACTTGTTACTTTGAAAGGGTTAAAAGTGTATAGTACACTTGTGTACAGAATTATAAATCGCTATTTTAGTGAGGCTTCTGATAAGTTTAAGACGAGCCCGCATATATTAAGACATTCTTTTGCGACTCACCTTCTCAATCAAGGAGCAGATTTAAACGTTGTAAAAGAGCTTTTGGGTCACGCGAGTCTAGCCTCTACACAGGTATATACACATAATAGTATAAAGGCTCTTAAAGATGTATACTCAAAAGCCCATCCTCGCACTAAAAAATAGAAGAACAACGTTTAATATGTAAAACACTACGAGAGTGTTTTGTGTGTAACCAATTAAACCATATTCTTATGAAAGTAACTGTAGAAGCTCCAAAGTTTGATGCAGATGTCAAACTCACTAATTTTATAAAGAAGAAAGTCGGAAAATTGGAACATTTTTATGATAAGATTATTCATACCGATGTTTATCTAAAACTAGAGCCTAATGAAAGGCCAAATAATAAAATTGTAGAATTATTAGTAAGTGTGCCTGGCGATGAATTTATCGTTAAAAAGATGGCAAAATCTTTCGAAGAGGCTACAGATGTGTGTGTTCAGTCTATGGAAAGAATACTTTTAAAACGTAAAGAAAAAATAAGATCACGTGTGATGTAATTTTTTTCAAAAAAAAGTTTGGGTAGGGATAAAAATTACCTACATTTGCAGTCCGTTAGAAATAGCGGACTTTTTTATGCTTCTTTTGGGAAGTATGGGTGAGTAAAAAGCCGATGTAGCTCAGCTGGCTAGAGCAGCTGATTTGTAATCAGCAGGTCGTGGGTTCGAGTCCCTCCATCGGCTCTTTTTTTAACTTAAAAATAAAGTTAAAAAGTTCTTTAAAATATTGTTTTATTATCAAAAAGATTTGCTTAGTTTTGCGCACTGAAATTTGATAACAAATAGGGGAGATACTCAAGCGGCCAACGAGGACTGACTGTAACTCAGTTGTTTTTAACTTCGCAGGTTCGAATCCTGCTCTCCCCACACCTTTAATCTCACTCTATATGTATATGGGGTGAGTTTATAAACGCGGGAGTAGCTCAGTTGGTAGAGCGTCAGCCTTCCAAGCTGAATGTCGCCAGTTCGAACCTGGTCTCCCGCTCTAAATGCCTTTGAGGTGTTGAGCTTTCGCGAAAGCGTAAATTTACCAGCCGACGTAGCTCAGGGGTAGAGCGTTTCCTTGGTAAGGAAGAGGCCACGGGTTCAATTCCCGTCGTTGGCTCAAAACAAAATATTAATAATGAGTGCTGGTCGCACTCACTTTTCGTGTTTAAATGAGAAGGGACTCGATCACTAGTAAATAGTACACTAATAATAACTAAGATTAAATAATTACATTATGGCAAAGGAAACATATGATCGTTCGAAACCCCATTTAAATGTTGGAACTATCGGGCACGTAGATCACGGTAAAACAACTTTAACTGCTGCGATTACGAAAGTATTGGCAGATGCTGGTTTTTCAGAAGCTTCTGCTTTTGATCAAATTGATAATGCTCCTGAGGAAAAAGAAAGAGGTATAACAATTAACTCTTCACACGTTGAGTATGCGACTGAAAACCGTCACTACGCACACGTTGACTGTCCAGGTCACGCCGATTACGTAAAGAATATGGTAACTGGTGCTGCTCAAATGGATGGTGCTATTCTTGTGGTTGCTGCTACAGATGGTCCTATGCCACAAACTCGTGAGCACATCCTTCTTGGTCGTCAGGTAGGTATTCCACGTATCGTTGTATTTATGAATAAAGTAGATATGGTTGATGATGAGGAGCTTCTTGAGCTTGTAGAGATGGAGATTAGAGATCTTCTTTCTTTCTACGAGTATGATGGAGATAATGGTCCTGTTGTAGCTGGTTCTGCACTTGGAGCGTTAAACGGTGAGCAAAAATGGGTTGATACAGTATTAGAGCTTATGGCTGCTGTTGATTCTTGGATCGAAGAGCCATTACGTGAGACTGAAAAAGATTTCCTAATGCCTATCGAGGATGTATTCTCTATTACTGGTCGTGGAACTGTTGCTACAGGTCGTATCGAAACTGGTATCGCAAACACTGGAGATCCTGTTGAGATCATCGGTATGGGTGCTGAGAAACTTACTTCTACTATTACAGGTATTGAGATGTTCCGTCAGATCCTTGATAGAGGTGAGGCTGGAGATAACGCTGGTATCTTATTAAGAGGTATTGAGAAGTCTCAAATCTCTAGAGGTATGGTAATCGTTAAGCCAGGATCTGTAACACCACACGCTAAGTTTAAAGCTGAGGTTTATATCCTTAAGAAAGAAGAAGGTGGACGTCACACTCCATTCCACAATAACTACCGTCCACAGTTTTACGTACGTACAACTGACGTAACTGGTAACATCGGTCTTCCTGATGGAATCGAGATGGTAATGCCTGGTGATAACTTAACTATTACTGTTGAGCTTATCCAGCCTATCGCACTTAACATCGGACTACGTTTTGCAGTACGTGAAGGTGGTAGAACAGTAGGAGCTGGTCAGGTTACTGAGATTTTAGATTAATTTTATCTAGATAATAAATAAAAGTAAAGGTGTTCTGTTTTTTCAGAACGCCTTGACTTTTGTTAAAGAGAAGGTTATTACGCTTTCGCGAAAGCTTAAAAATTTATCTCAAGTAGGTTAGTCCTACGGATACGGGTTTAGCTCAGTTGGTAGAGCACTGGTCTCCAAAACCAGGTGTCGTGAGTTCGAGTCTCTCAACCCGTGCAATTTATGAGTATTTACACAATGTGTCTTGCTCATTAGAATTTTGGAATTTACTAGAAGATTATTAGATATCTTATCTACTTCTAAAACGATATAACTATTATGGCTGGATTAATTAATTACGTTCAAGAATCATATAACGAATTGAAAAATCACGTAACGTGGACACCACTTCCAGAGGCTCAGCGTCTTATGGTTGTAGTAGCTGTGTTTTCGATACTATTTTCTTTAGCTATATGGGGTGTTGATACTGTTTTTAGCAATGTAATTAAGTTATACTTTGATAAAATAGTAGGAACAAATTAATTAAGACGATATGGCTAAAGCAAACAGCACCAAGCAGTGGTATGTGGTAAGGGCCGTTAGTGGTCAAGAGAATAAAGTTAAGGCATATATCGAGCAAGAAATTTCACGATTAAGTCTAGAAGATAACATTGAGGAAGTTTTAGTTCCTACAGAAAAGGTTATTCAAATACGTAACGGTAAGAAAGTAAACAAAGAACGTGTTTACTTCCCAGGTTACATAATGGTTAAAGCAAATCTAGCTGGAGAAATACCTCACATCATTAAGTCTATTAATGGTGTTATAGGATTTTTAGGAGAAGTAAAAGGTGGTGATCCTGTTCCGTTAAGAAAGGCGGAGGTGAACCGTATGCTAGGTAAGGTAGATGAGCTTGCTGTAAAACAAGACAGCGTTGCAATACCATTTACTATAGGTGAGACTATCAAGGTTATAGATGGTCCTTTTAATGGTTTTAATGGAACTGTTGAAAAAGTAAATGAAGAAAAGCGTAAGCTTGAGGTGATGGTGAAAATTTTTGGAAGAAAAACACCATTAGAGCTTAGCTATATGCAAGTTGAAAAGGTATAAGAAATTAATTGTTACATTAATATATTTTGGATTTTGTTCTATTGCTTCCACTTTATGAACAGATCAGTTTAAATTTTTAGAAATGGCAAAAGAAGTAAGTAAGGTTGTAAAGTTACAAGTACGAGGAGGTGCCGCAAACCCTTCTCCACCAGTAGGACCTGCTTTAGGTGCTGCCGGCGTAAATATTATGGAGTTCTGTAAGCAGTTTAATGCTAGAACTCAAGATAAAGCTGGTAAAGTACTTCCTGTTGCGATAACTGTATATAAGGATAAATCTTTTGATTTTGTAATCAAGACTCCTCCTGCAGCAGTTCAACTATTGGAAGCAGCTAAAGTAAAGAGTGGATCTGGTGAACCAAACCGTAAGAAGGTTGCAAAAGTTACTTGGGATCAAGTACGTGCAATTGCAGAGGACAAAATGCCTGACCTTAATGCATTCACTGTAGAAAGTGCAATGAAAATGGTAGCAGGTACAGCTCGTTCAATGGGTATAACGGTTAAAGGTGGAGATGCACCAGCTTAACAGCTTAAAAAGAAAACAATAATGGCAAAATTAACAAAAAAGCAAAAAGAAAATCAGTCGAAGATTGAAGCGGGTCAAACCTACAATCTAGCTGAAGCTTCTGCTTTAATCAAAGAAGTAAGTAACGTAAACTTTGACCCTTCTGTAGATATTGCTGTACGTCTTAATGTAGATCCTCGTAAAGCAAACCAGATGGTGCGTGGCGTGGTAACTCTTCCTCACGGAACAGGTAAAGACGTAAAAGTGCTAGCTCTTGTTACTCCAGATAAAGCGGGAGAAGCTGAGGCAGCAGGAGCAGACTACGTAGGTCTTGATGAGTACCTTGAGAAAATCAAAGGTGGTTGGACAGATGTAGACGTTATAATCACAATGCCTAGTGTAATGGGTAAATTAGGACCTTTAGGACGTGTCTTAGGACCACGTGGTTTAATGCCTAACCCAAAGACAGGTACAGTAACTATGGATATTGCAAAAGCAGTTTCTGATGTAAAAGCTGGTAAAATCGACTTTAAAGTTGATAAGACTGGTATCATCCACGCCTCTGTAGGTAAGGCATCTTTTGATGCAGAAAAAATTGCTGGTAACGCAAGAGAATTAATAACAACATTAGTAAAGCTTAAGCCTACAACTGCAAAGGGTGTTTACATAAAAAGTATTTTTATGTCAAGTACAATGAGCCCTTCTGTAGAGGTTGATACTAAGCGTTTTGCTACTGACTAGTTTAAATTTTAGATTATGACAAGAGAAGAAAAATCAATAGTAATTCAAGATTTAACTACGCAGTTAGGAGAGAACGCTCACATATACCTTACTGATATTTCTGGACTAGATGCTGGGACGACTTCAAATTTACGTCGTGCTTGTTTCAAGGCAGGAGTAAGTTTATCTGTAGTTAAGAACACATTGCTTGCAAAAGCAATGGAAGCATCAGACAAAGATTTTGCAGAACTTCCTGAAGTTTTAAAAGGGAACACTGCAATTATGTTTTCTGAGACTGGAAATGCACCAGCAAAGGTAATTAAGGAGTTTCGTAAGAAATCTGAGAAGCCTTTATTAAAAGGAGCATTTATAGAAGAAGCTATCTACGTTGGAGATGATCAACTAGATAACCTGGTAAATATCAAATCAAGAGAGGAACTTATTGGAGACATCATTGGATTACTTCAATCTCCTGCTAAGAACGTTGTTAGCGCTCTTAAGTCAAGTGGAGGAACCCTTGCTGGTATTATCAAAACCCTTTCTGAAAAGGAAGGTTAAGCAGTACGCACTATTATTTATTATATAACAATTACAATTTTCAAAAACGATAGAAAATGGCAGATTTAAAAGAATTCGCAGAACAATTAGTTAACCTTACAGTAAAAGAAGTAAATGAGTTAGCTACTATTTTAAAAGATGAGTATGGTATCGAGCCTGCTGCTGCAGCTGTAGCTGTTGCTGCTGGTGGAGCTGGTGGTGGAGACGCTGCTGAGGAGAAGTCAGAATTTGACGTAATCCTTAAGGCTGCTGGAGCTTCTAAGCTTGCTGTAGTTAAGCTTGTAAAAGAATTAACTGGATTAGGTCTTAAAGACGCTAAAGGATTAGTAGATGGTGCTCCATCTCCAGTTAAAGAAGGTGTTGCTAAAGATGAGGCAGAAGCACTTAAAGCTCAGTTAGAAGAAGCTGGTGCAGAAGTTGAGCTTAAGTAAGCTTACCATAATAAATAGATAAAGGTTTAGACTAGTTGTGTCTGTCAAAGGCGCAATTTGGTCTAAACCATTTGTCGTATAAAGTAGTTACCTTTTTTTGTAACTCGACTTTTTCTTGATTTCGGTCGTTAATATAAAATCTTTTTAGACTTGCTAAGGGGCAAGTTTAGTTCTAATCAAATTCCGTTCGTTGATGATGCAAGATGCAAAACAAGGAGAAAGAATCAGTTTCTCATCGGTAAAGAATAGACCTGATTATCCAGACTTTTTGGATATTCAAGTAAAGTCTTTCCAAGATTTCTTCCAGCTGGAAACAAAGTCTGATGAGAGAGGTGATGAGGGTCTTTACAATACTTTTCTCGAGAACTTCCCAATTACAGATACTCGTAACAACTTTGTACTCGAGTTTTTAGATTATTTTGTTGATCCACCTAGATATTCTATACAAGAGTGTATAGAGCGTGGACTTACTTATAGTGTGCCGTTAAAAGCACGTCTAAAATTATACTGTACAGACGAGGAACACGAAGATTTTGAAACAATCGTACAAGATGTATATCTTGGTACAATCCCATATATGACTCCTAGCGGAACATTTGTGATCAACGGCGCAGAGCGTGTTGTTGTTTCTCAATTACACCGTTCTCCAGGGGTATTCTTTGGACAGTCGTTCCACGCAAATGGAACAAAACTATATTCAGCACGTGTAATTCCTTTTAAAGGTTCGTGGATAGAATTTGCGACAGATATTAATAGTGTTATGTATGCTTATATCGATCGTAAAAAGAAATTACCTGTTACTACACTTTTCCGTGCTATCGGTTTTGAAAGAGATAAAGATATTCTTGAGATATTTGATCTTGCAGAAGAGGTTAAAGTTTCTAAAACAGGGCTTAAAAAATATCTTGGTCGCAAGCTTGCTGCACGTGTTCTTAACACTTGGCACGAGGATTTTGTTGATGAAGATACAGGTGAAGTAGTATCTATCGAGCGTAACGAGATAGTACTTGATCGTGATACAGTTCTTGAAAAAGAGCACGTAGAAGAAATTCTTGAGGCTGGAGCAAAAACTGTATTACTTCACAAAGAAGATAATCAGCAGGCAGATTATGCGATTATCCATAATACATTACAGAAGGATCCAACAAATTCTGAAAAAGAAGCTGTTGAGCATATCTATAGACAATTACGTAATGCAGAACCGCCAGATGAGGAAACTGCACGTGGTATTATAGATAAGTTATTCTTCTCAGACCAACGTTACAACTTAGGTGAAGTAGGTCGTTATAGAATGAATAAGAAATTAGGTCTTGATATCGAGATGGATAAGCAGGTGCTTACTAAGCTAGATATTATTACCATTATAAAATACCTAATTGAGTTAATCAATGCAAAAGCAGAGATTGATGATATTGATCACTTATCAAACCGTCGTGTACGTACAGTAGGTGAGCAACTTTCTGCCCAGTTTGGTGTAGGTCTTGCTCGTATGGCTCGTACAATACGTGAGCGTATGAACGTACGTGATAATGAGGTGTTTACTCCTATTGATTTGATTAATGCAAAGACATTGTCTTCTGTAATTAATTCATTCTTTGGTACAAACCAGTTATCACAGTTTATGGACCAAACTAATCCACTTGCTGAGATTACGCACAAGCGTCGTCTATCTGCACTTGGGCCAGGAGGTCTATCACGTGAGCGTGCAGGATTTGAAGTACGTGATGTACACTACACACACTACGGTAGATTATGTCCTATTGAAACACCAGAGGGGCCTAACATTGGTCTTATATCTTCACTAGCTGTTTATGCTAAGGTTAATAATATGGGATTCATTGAGACTCCGTATCGTAAGGTTGAAGGTGGTAAGATAGATTTAAAATCAGAACCACAATACTTAAGTGCTGAGGAAGAAGAAGGGATGTTAATAGCGCAAGCAAACAACCCTATGAATGATGAAGGTACAATTACTGAAGAAAAAGTAATTGCACGTATGGAAGGTGATTTCCCAGTAGTAGATCCAGATACAGTACATTATGCAGATGTTAGTCCTAACCAGATTGCATCTATCTCTGCATCACTTATTCCATTCTTGGAACACGATGATGCAAACCGTGCACTGATGGGGTCGAATATGATGCGCCAAGCAGTACCACTTATTATGGCAGATGCGCCTATCGTGGGAACAGGTCTGGAACGTCAAGTAGCTACAGATTCTAGAGTACTAATTAATGCAGAAGGTGCAGGTACAGTAGAGTATGTAGACGCAAATATGATTACTATAAAATATGATCGTACAGATGATGAGCGTCTCGTAAGTTTTGACGAGGATTCTAAATCTTACAATCTTATTAAATTCCGTAAGACTAACCAGGGTACAAATATCAACCTTAAACCTATTGTAAAAGTAGGAGATAGAGTTGAGCGTGGTCAAGTATTGTGTCAAGGGTATGCTACCGAGAAAGGTGAGCTTGCTCTAGGACGTAATATGAAGGTGGCCTTTATGCCTTGGAAGGGATATAACTTTGAGGATGCGATTGTAATATCAGAAAAAGTAGTACGTGACGATATCTTTACTTCTATACACATTGATGAGTACTCTCTTGATGTAAGAGATACGAAGTTAGGTAACGAAGAGCTTACTAATGATATTCCTAACGTTTCTGAAGAGGCTACAAAAGACCTTGATGAGAACGGAATGATCCGTATAGGTGCAGAAGTAAAACCTGGTGATATTTTAATAGGTAAGATTACTCCAAAAGGAGAGTCTGATCCTACTCCAGAAGAAAAATTACTTCGCGCAATATTTGGAGATAAAGCAGGAGACGTAAAAGATGCTTCCCTTAAAGCATCTCCATCTTTACACGGTGTAGTTATAAACAAGAAATTGTTTGCTAGAGCGATAAAAGATAAGCGTAAACGTGCAAAAGATAAAGAAGACATCGCAGTACTTGAAGATAAGTATGATGTGAAGTTTGACGATTTACAGGCTGTATTAATTGAAAAATTATTCAAACTTGTAAATGGTAAGACTGCTCAAGGTGTAATGAATGATCTAGGTGAAGAAGTGCTTCCTAAAGGAAAGAAATTTACACTCAAGATGCTTAACTCTGTAGAAGATTACACACACCTTACACAAGGTACTTGGACTACAGATGATAAGACTAATACACTTATTGCAGACTTATTACACAACTATAAGATTAAAGAAAACGATCTACAAGGTAACTTACGTCGTGAGAAATTTACAATCTCAGTAGGAGATGAGTTACCAGCTGGTATCATCAAGCTTGCTAAGGTTTATATTGCAAAAAAACGTAAGCTTAAAGTAGGAGATAAGATGGCGGGACGTCACGGTAACAAAGGTATCGTTGCACGTATCGTACGTCAAGAGGATATGCCATTCCTTGAGGATGGAACTCCTGTAGACATCGTTCTTAACCCACTAGGTGTACCATCACGTATGAACATTGGTCAGATTTATGAGACTGTGTTAGGATGGGCAGGTCAAAAATTAGGAAGAACATATGCGACGCCTATTTTTGATGGAGCAACACTAGATCAGATTAACGCACTTACAGACGAGGCAGGTATACCACGCTTTGGTCATACATATTTATATGACGGAGGTACTGGAGATCGTTTTGATCAACCAGCAACGGTAGGAGTTATCTATATGCTTAAATTAGGGCATATGGTAGACGACAAGATGCACGCGCGTTCTATCGGGCCGTACTCTCTTATTACGCAACAACCTCTTGGAGGTAAGGCGCAGTTTGGAGGGCAACGTTTTGGTGAGATGGAGGTATGGGCTCTTGAGGCATATGGAGCTTCGGCAACATTGCGTGAGATCCTTACTGTAAAATCTGATGACGTGATTGGTCGTGCTAAGACGTATGAGAGTATTGTAAAAGGAGAGCCTATGCCAGAGCCAGGTCTTCCTGAATCTTTCAACGTATTAATGCACGAGCTTAAAGGACTGGGACTAGACATTCGTCTAGAAGAAAAGTAAATGGTTTTTGGAAAGTGGAGTCTCTCGGGATTCCGCTTTCGCGAAAGCGTAACAATAACCATTCACAACAATAATTAATTCGACATACACAGAATTATGGCAAGAAATAATGACAATGTACAACAGCCGAAGTTTAACGCTATCTCTATTGGTCTTGCGTCTCCAGAATCTATTCTTGGGGCATCAAAAGGAGAAGTCTTAAAGCCGGAAACAATCAACTACAGAACGCACAAGCCAGAGCGTGACGGGTTGTTCTGTGAGCGTATTTTTGGTCCCGTAAAGGATTATGAGTGTGCTTGTGGTAAATATAAAAGAATACGCTACAAAGGGATCGTTTGTGACCGTTGTGGTGTAGAGGTGACAGAGAAGAAAGTACGTCGTGATCGTGTAGGACACATTAACCTTGTGGTTCCTGTGGCTCACATCTGGTACTTTAGATCTTTACCTAATAAAATAGGGTACTTACTTGGTCTTCCATCTAAGAAGTTAGATATGATCATTTATTACGAGCGCTACGTGGTTATACAACCAGGTATTGCAAAGAATGAAGAGGGTGAAGACCTTAATAAAATGGATTTCCTTACGGAAGAAGAGTACTTAAACATACTTGACAGTTTACCGCAAGAAAACCTATACCTTGATGATGAAGATCCAAACAAATTTATCGCCAAAATGGGTGCTGAATGTTTGATCGAACTTTTAAGAAGGATAGATCTTAACGAGCTTTCTTATGAGTTACGTCACAAGGCAAATAACGAGACGTCTAAGCAACGTAAAACGGAGGCACTTAAACGTCTTCAAGTTGTAGAGGCATTACGTGATGCAAATAAAAACCGTGAGAATCTTCCAGAATGGATGATTATGAAGGTTGTACCAGTAATTCCACCAGAATTACGCCCACTAGTACCACTAGATGGAGGTCGTTTTGCAACATCAGATCTTAATGATCTTTACCGTCGTGTAATTATACGTAACAACCGTCTTAAGCGTTTGATGGAAATCAAAGCGCCAGAGGTAATCTTACGTAATGAGAAGCGTATGCTACAGGAGTCTGTAGATTCACTTTTTGATAACACACGTAAATCTTCTGCAGTAAAAACAGATTCTAACAGGCCATTAAAGTCTCTTTCTGATTCTTTAAAAGGTAAGCAAGGGCGTTTCCGTCAGAACTTACTTGGTAAGCGTGTAGATTACTCAGCACGTTCTGTAATTGTTGTAGGACCAGAATTAAAGTTATTTGAATGTGGTATTCCTAAGGGAATGGCAGCAGAACTTTATAAGCCTTTTGTAATACGTAAGCTTATAGAGCGTGGTATTGTAAAGACTGTAAAATCTGCAAAGAAAATAATAGACAAAAAAGAGCCTGTAGTTTGGGATATATTAGAGAATGTTCTTAAAGGACATCCTATTCTCCTTAACCGTGCTCCTACGCTTCACCGTCTAGGTATACAGGCATTCCAGCCTAAGCTTATTGAAGGTAAAGCGATACAATTACACCCACTTGTGTGTACAGCATTTAACGCCGATTTTGACGGTGACCAAATGGCAGTACACTTACCGCTTGGGCCAGAGGCGATTCTTGAGGCGCAGTTATTAATGCTTGCTTCTCATAATATCTTAAACCCTGCGAATGGTGCTCCAGTAGCAGTACCTTCTCAGGATATGGTATTAGGTCTTTACTATATGACAAAGGCCAGAAAATCGACTCCAGAGTTTCACGTAAAAGGAGAAGGAATCACTTTCTACTCTGCAGAAGAGGTAAATATTGCCTATAATGAGAAACGTGTAGACATTAATGCAATCATTAAAATACGTGCTAAGGATTTTAATGAAAACAAAGAGCTTGTTTATAAAGTAATGGAGACGACTGTAGGTCGTGTGCTATTTAACGAGGCTGTACCAGAAGAAGCTGGATATATAAACGAAGTACTTACTAAAAAGTCACTACGTGATATTATAGGACGTATTCTTAAGGTAACAAGTGTGCCAGTTACAGCAGCTTTCCTTGACCGTATTAAGACTATGGGATATGGATTTGCATTCCGTGGAGGATTATCATTTTCACTAGGAGATATTATTATACCAGATGAGAAGCACGGTATGATAGACGAGGCAAATGAGCAAGTAGAAGGTATTACAGGATCTTATAATATGGGTCTTATTACTAATACAGAGCGTTATAACCAAGTTATTGATGTGTGGACATCTACAAACGCGACTCTTACAGAGCTTTCTATGAAGCGTATCCGTGAGGATCAACAAGGGTTTAACTCGGTGTATATGATGCTTGACTCAGGAGCACGTGGATCTAAAGAGCAGATACGCCAGCTTACAGGTATGCGTGGTCTAATGGCAAAACCTAAGAAATCTAACGATGGAGGTGGTGCTATTATTGAAAATCCGATTCTTTCTAACTTTAAGGAAGGTCTTTCAATTCTTGAGTACTTTATCTCTACGCACGGTGCACGTAAAGGTCTTGCAGATACCGCTCTTAAAACGGCAGATGCAGGTTACTTAACACGTCGTCTAGTAGATGTATCTCAAGATGTAATCATAAACAGTACAGATTGTGGTACATTAAGAGGAGTAGAAGTAGCTGCGTTAAAGAAAAACGAAGAGGTGATAGAATCTCTAAGTGCTCGTATCATAGGTCGTACATCTCTTAATGATGTTATAAACCCACTTACTAACGAGGTAATCGTTGAGGCTGGTGTTGAGATAGATGAAGATATCGCAGAGATTATAGGAGCTGCACCAATAGAAACTGTAGAAGTACGTTCTGCGCTTACTTGTGAGGCTAAGAAAGGTATTTGTGTAAAATGTTACGGTCGTAACCTAGCTACTAATAAAACGGTACAAATGGGTGAGGCAGTAGGAGTAGTTGCAGCACAGTCTATTGGAGAACCAGGAACACAGCTTACACTTCGTACCTTCCACGTAGGAGGGGTTGCAGGAGGTGTGTCTGAAGACTCTAGCGTAACAGCTAAGTTTGACGGTAAACTGGAGATAGAAGATCTTAAGACAGTAATGGGAGAAGATAATGAAGGTAACCCTGCAGAAATCGTAATCTCTCGTACTTCTGAAGCAAAAGTTTCAGATCCTAAGACGGGTATCACACTTAGTACAAATACAATTCCTTACGGTTCACAAATTTTTGCCAAGTCTGGTGATAAGGTAAAAGCTGGAGAGGTAATCTGTAAGTGGGATCCATTTAACGGAGTTGTGATTTCAGAATTTGCCGGAAAAATTAAGTTTGAGTCTATTGAGCAAGGTATAACTTACCGTGTAGAAACAGATGAGCAAACAGGTTTCCAAGAAAAAGTAATTTCTGAATCTAGAGATAAGAAAAAAATACCAACATTAATCATTGAGGATAGCAAAGGAAACGCGCTACGTTCTTACAACTTACCAGTAGGAGCTCACCTTATGATAGATGATGGAGATAAGATTAAAGAAGGAAAAATTCTTGTAAAAATACCTCGTAAGTCTGCAAAGGCTGGAGATATTACAGGAGGTCTACCACGTGTAACAGAATTATTTGAAGCACGTAATCCATCTAACCCAGCAGTAGTATCTGAGATAGACGGTGTAGTATCTTTCGGAAAAATAAAACGTGGTAATCGTGAGATTATCGTAGAGTCAAAACTTGGTGAAGTTAAGAAGTACCTAGTAAAATTATCTAACCAAATTCTTGTACAAGAAAATGATTATGTAAGAGCAGGTATGCCACTTTCTGATGGTTCTGTAACGCCTAACGATATATTAAATATCAAAGGCCCATCTGCAGTACAACAGTACCTTGTTAACGAAGTACAAGAAGTATATCGTCTACAAGGGGTGAAGATTAACGATAAGCACTTTGAGGTTGTAGTACGCCAGATGATGCGTAAAGTACGTATACAAGATCCAGGTGATACTATCTTCTTAGAGAACCAGCTTATTCACAAAGCAGACTTTATCGAAGAGAATGATGCTATGTACGGAATGAAAGTCGTAGAAGACGCAGGAGAATCTGAAAACCTTAAACCAGGGCAGCTAGTATCTCCACGTGAACTTCGTGATGAAAATTCTTTACTAAGAAGAGAAGATAAGAATCAAGTAACTGCGCGTGATGTGCAACCAGCTACTGCTTCTCCTATCCTTCAAGGTATTACAAGAGCATCGCTACAGACTAAGTCATTTATTTCTGCAGCATCTTTCCAAGAGACAACAAAAGTACTTAACGAAGCTGCTGTAAGCGGTAAGATAGATTACTTAGAAGGTCTTAAAGAAAATGTAATTGTAGGTCATAAAATTCCAGCTGGTACGGGTATGCGTCGTTATGATGACATTCTTGTAGGTAGCAAGGAAGATCTAGCAAATATGATGCAAGAAAAGCAAGAAGTAAACTATAACTAGTACCTATTGTACTAACAGTATAGTTAGATATAAAATCCCGTTTGACTTTTTTGTCAAACGGGATTTTTATTTTCATTGAGTATGTAAACAGCATTTTGACTAAGTAATACACTAGTATCAGTACAAAGTGGTAAGGTTTTTATTCCGCTTTCGCGAAAGCGCACCAATCCTTACCTTCACAATAGATAAAGTGATGTATGGACATTGCTCACTCCCATAAATTGATTTAAAAATTAACAAAGACACCAATAATGGCAGACGATAAAAAACAAAACCAAAACCAGAAGAAAATAAACATAGAGCTTACAGAAGATATGGCTCAGGGTACTTATTCTAACCTAGCAATTATAAATCACTCTGTATCTGAGTTTGTGGTAGATTTTGTAAATATTATGCCTGGCACCCCTAAAAGTAAGGTGAAGAGTCGTATAATTCTTACTCCTCAACACGCAAAGCGACTTGCTAAGGCACTAGCAGATAATGTAAAACGTTTTGAAAATGCACACGGCGTTATAAAGGACTACGAGAAGCAGCCAGTGCCACTTAATTTTGGACCTACAGGTCAAGCTTAAGTCCTATTTTTTTAAATTTTACTTTGTCTATAAACGGTTTATTTTAGCTATTTTTGATTTCTTAATTTTTTGTTAAAATGTTCTCATTTGGCTAAATTATGAATGCTATTAATGCAATGCATCTATAATCATAATCAATTTAAATGAGCTCATTATGAAAATGTTAAAATAAATCGTAAATTTCTAAAGCGAAATAATTTTTGAGACTCTAGTGTGAAAATTAGTGACTTAAACAGGTGTATATTTCTCACTAAATTTCTATTTCTTGAAAATCTCAAAAAATAAAAAACACATCATTGTTGCTGTAGGGGCAAGTGCAGGAGGTCTAGAGGCTCTCAATGCTTTTTTTGATAATGTGGTAGAAAATTATGACTACAGTTATGTAATCATACAGCATCTATCACCAGATCATAAGAGCTTAATGGCAGAGTTACTTGCAAAGAAAACTAAAGTGCCTATAGTAGCGGTTACAGACGATTCTATAATTGAGAGAAACTGTATTTATGTGATTCCTCCTACTATGAATCTTGTAATACAAGATGGACATCTCAAGTTACTAGACAAGCCAGAGGCAAAAACGCTCAATTTACCCATAGATTTATTTATGGAGTCTCTAGCAGTGGCCTATGGTAGAGATGCTGTAGGTGTTATATTAAGTGGTACGGGTAGTGATGGTACACGTGGTATACAGGCTATAAAAAAACAAGGCGGACTAGTCCTTGTACAACAACCAGAAGATGCTAGCTTTAATGGTATGCCATCTAGCGCAATAAATACGGGTGATGTAGACTATATCGTTCCTGCAAGGGAAATGATAGGTGAGATACATACGTATTACAATGATGGTCTCATTGTAAACTATGATGATGAAACTTCTCAAAAAGTAAATGAGCAGTTGCGCACCATTTTAAACATATTGCATAGTAGCACTACAATAAATTTTAACTACTATAAAAGACCTACCATATTAAGACGTACAGAGCGACGTATGAATAGTCTTAAAATCAACACCTTTGATGAGTATATTAACTATCTCCATATGCATTCTGAAGAGGTCATTATTTTATATAAAGAGTTTTTAATAGGTGTGACAAAATTTTTTAGAGATACAAAAGCGTGGGATTTACTTGAAACAGAAACCATACCTGCAATTGTAAGTCATAAGCATAATGGTGATATTATAAAGGTTTGGGACGTGGCTTGTTCAACAGGAGAAGAGTCATACTCTATAGCCATCCTTTTTGAAGAAGAAATTAAGAAGCAAAATAAGGATATAACGCTCAAAATTTTTGCTACAGATATTTCTCAAGAACATATACAAAGTGCATCTGCAGGTTTATTTACAAAGAGAGTAGTAGATAACGTTCCACCTTCAAAATTAAATAAATACTTTAGTCAAGAGGGTGATGAGTTTAAAATCAACCCAGATCTCAGGAATAAAATTATTTTTTCAAATCACGATATTTTAAAAGATCCTCCATTTAAAAATATGGATATGGTTATATGCCGTAATCTTTTAATATATCTCAAGCCAGAGGTGCAAACCGCCGTTTTGCATACCCTGCATTACTCGCTTAAACGTGATGGGTATTTATTTTTGGGTTCTAGCGAGTCTCATACAGCTTTACGTAACTCTTTTGAAGCTGTAAATGGAAAGTTGAATATTTTCAAAAACATTATCCCATCAGAAAGATTGCATAGTGAGCTTCTTACCTCAAAGGTTAAAAAGGGTAGTAGTACGCTTTCGCGAAAGCAAAAACAAAAATCGGTCACACCTTCGGTATCCTTTGACGGAGATATTAAAATGTGTATTTCTGATGCGATTATTTCACAGTTTGATACCGCTAGTGTTTATATAGAAAGTGATTTTAAAGTAGTAGATGCAATGGGGGCCTTTGCAAAATATGCTCAGTTACCAGAAACAGGTTTTTCACTAGACTTGCTTAAAATGCTACCAGATAATCTCAAGACTGCTGTAAATAGTGCGACCAGAAAGGCTAAGCGCACTAAAAGCGATTTTATTTATAAAAATGTGGCTACACAAAAGTCTGGTGTAGACACTATGGTAAATGTTATTGTAAAGCCCATATTTAAAAATAATACAGATGACTGTGATTATGTAATCACATTTATTGAGCAAGAGTTTACTCCAGATACAACCATACAGACGGGTGTTATGAGTCTTGCTACTACACCAGATGCACGTATTAAAGACCTCATTGATGAAATCGAGGAGACTAGAGGAGAGTTAAAAAAGGCCTTAGAAGATGCAGAGAGTAGCAATGAAGAATTACAAACACTTAACGAGGAGTTACTAGCCTCAAATGAAGAGTTACAAAGTACTAATGAAGAGTTGCAAAGTGTAAACGAGGAGCTGCATACCGTTAATGTTGAGCACATAGAAAAAATGGATGATCTTGCCTTGCTCAATGCAGATATGGATAACATACTCAATAGTACACAGATTGCTACTATATTTTTAGATAGAGAGCTTACTATAAGAAAGTTTACTCCTTCTATACAAGAACATTTTAAGTTAATAAAACAAGATGTAGGGAGGCCTATCGAGCATTTCTTAACCCAGCTGGGTACAGGTGCTAAGTCTATGCTCAAAACCAAGATCGAGAAGGTAATGGAAACTGGCATAATAAACGAAACCCAGATTAATAAAAAAGATGGGCGTTCATACATAAGGCGTATATCTCCATTTTATACAGGAACTAAAAAAATAGAAGGTTCTGTCATCACATTTGTAGACATTACAAAAACAGTAGAATCTCAAAAGAAACTCAAAGAAAGCCAGCAAAAGTTTAAAGACTTCTACGAGAATGATCCCGTGATGCACGCTAGTGTAAACCCGTCTACAGGTCGTATAGTAGAGTGTAATAAAATATTTCTAGACACTCTTAAACTTAAGTCTAGAGATGAGGCAATAGGTAGACGCATATTTGACTTTTATACAGACCAGTCTAAGGCAAAAGGATTGGGTCTTCTTGATCAGATTCAAAAAACTGGGGTTATAGAAGGAGAGCAAATGACACTTGTAGATATAGATGGAAATCATATACCTATCATTCTTAATTCAGAGCTCGTAGTTCCAGAGGTGGGATCTTCATACTCTAGATCTACTTTAATAAATATATCAGACTTGCAGCGCGCACAGCAACTTATGTATGATAAAAATGAGGAGCTGCAACGCATTAATACAGACCTAGAGCAGTTTGTCTCTATTTGCTCGCACGATTTACAAGAGCCTCTTGGTACGATACGTTTTAGCAGTGATGTAATTTTAAAGAAATTTAGTGACAATCTAGATCCAAAAGCCACAGAGTACCTAGGTTACATATATGGTGCCGCTGGTAGAATGGCAGACCAAATTAAAGGCTTATTAGAACATAGTCGCATAGGTCAAGAACTGGAGCGTACTGAGGTAGATGTGCAAGAGTTATTAGAAATTGTAAAATATGACCTAGGTAAGCGTCTTAGAGAGTGCAATGGCAAAATACACTTAAGCAGGATGCCTTCTATATGGGCTTATAAGACAGAGCTTAGATTATTGTTTCAAAACCTCATAGGAAACTCTCTTAAATATTGCAAACCAGATGTGAGCCCGGTGGTGCGCATTTCTTCTTTTGAAGATGAGGGCTATTGGACATTTGTGATTAATGACAACGGTATAGGCATCGCTCAAGATGATCTAGATAATGTGTTTAAAATATTTGGTAGAGCTGCTACTCAGCACAAGTATGAGGGTACCGGTGTGGGGCTTGCTCATTGTGAGAAAATTGTAAAACTGCACGACGGGACCATTTGGGTAGACTCGCAAGTTAATGTGGGTAGTACATTTTACTTTAAAATAAAAAAGTAAATATATGTCAGGCCCTTCTACTTTATATCCAAAGAAAATAGACCTTACTAATTGTGACAAGGAGCCTATACATTTACTAGGTCAAGTACAATCACACGCCTATCTCTTTGTGATAGATGTACTTAATAAACAACTTGTGCGTGCATCTGAAAATGTATTTGATTTGCTTTCGCGAAAGCGTGAAGACATTCATACAATCACGCTTAATGATATTTTTGGACCTAGTGCTCCTACCATTGCATCGCATATTGAAGGTAAAAATACTCAGACTATTGAAGCCGAAGTTAAAGGAAAGAGATATGTAGTGATTACTCACTATAGAGAAAATCTTATTTACATTGAGCTAGAACCTATAGTAGCGCAAGCAGAAGCTCATATAATACAGCGACAGCTTTCAGATATTGTTACAGATCTTAGTCAAGCTATTACAGTGAGTGAGATGTGTGATAAAACGGCAAATCTCATAAAAAGCTTAACCGGTTATGACCGTGTAATGCTTTATAAATTTGATCAAAACTGGAATGGCACAATCATCTCTGAGTCTCGTGAAGAGGTATTAGAAAGTTGGCTAGGGATGCATTACCCTGCTACAGATATTCCTCAGCAGGCTCGTAAAAGCTTCTTAAAGCAAGGGGTGCGCATCATTGCAGATGTTGCCTCTCAGACATCTGCCGTATTTCCAGAGCTTAATGAGCAGGGGCAGCCGTTAGACCTCACGAATTGTGAGTCTAGAGCCTCTTCTCCTATACATATAGAGTATCTAGAGAATATGAAAGTAGGAGCTACTCTTACTGCTGCTATTGTAAGTAATGGAACTTTATGGGGGCTTATAGCTTGCCACCATTACAGCTCTAAGTTTACAAATTATTACCAGCGGCAAACTATAAAATTTTTGACTCAAGTTTTTTCTACGCAGCTTACCTTACGTTCTTCAAACGAGGTTCTTGCGCGTATTAATGCTACCACAGCAAGTCGAGCAAAACTTGTAGAACAAATGAGTAATGAGTGGGATGTGCAGGGAGGTTTAACAAAAAAACCTACATCTATGCTAACCATCACAGAAGCTACAGGTGGGGCTGTGTTTTTAGAAAACACACTGTCTACAGTGGGTGATACACCTAGTAAAGAAGATATAAAAAACCTCATAGACTGGATATACACAACGCAACTAGGTAATACATATACAACTCAAAATCTTGCTAAAGTATATGAGAAAGGTAAGGCTTTCGCCAAAATGGCTTCTGGCGTGTTATGTGTTTTTATTGCAAAAGGACAAAAGGACTGCCTTCTTTGGTTTAAACCAGAACTAAAACAAGTGATTTCTTGGGGTGGAAATCCAGAAAAGGCCGTTGCCGAAAAGAATAAGCGCTTAAGCCCTCGTAAGTCTTTTGAAAAGTGGAACAAGGAGCAAGTACTTACCTCGTTGCCTTGGAAAGATTATGAAATTGCATCTGCTCAAGCCTTAAAAACAAGTATATCTAATATCATTATAAGTAGATATCAAGAAGTAAAATTACTTAATGATAAATTAAAGGAAGCCTATAAAGAGTTAGAGTCTTTTAGTTATAGCGTTTCTCACGATCTGAGATCGCCACTAAGGGGTATAGATGGATTTGCTCAAATTATTAAAGAAGATTATTTTGACACCCTAGACGATTATGGTAAGAACGCTATACAGACTATCATAGACTCAACAAGTAAGATGAACACGCTTATAGATGACATACTTGCTTTTTCTGGAATAGGCAAGGATCAGACAGCTATGGGAGTTTTTGATATGCAAGAACTGGTGAATGAGGTGGTACAATTTTTACAACTTGAAAAAAAATATAGCAATACTACCATAGAGGTAGAAGCAGATTTGCCTAAAGCATATGGAGATAGAGGAATGATTTTTCAACTATTAATTAACCTTATAGGCAATGCCCTAAAGTATAGCCATACAGTACAAAAACCATCTGTACATATAGGTGTTTTAAAAGATAAATCACCAGCAGTTTATTACGTGCGTGATAATGGCATAGGCTTTAATGAGGCTCATAAGGAAAAAATATTCGGTGTTTTTAATAGACTCGTAAAAGACGAATTTGAGGGATCTGGTATAGGGCTTGCGATTGCACAACGTGTTATTGATAAGCATCAAGGAGTCATTTGGGCAGAGAGTAAGGAGCACCAAGGAGCAACATTTTATTTTCAACTCCCAGTTAGATAATGAAAGGATTTATAGTTTCTGTAGAAGATAACCCTAATGATTGTGCATTAATGAAGCGTATTTTTGAACGTGAGATGCCTTTAGTAAAGACACATATTATAGAAGACTCTCTTACTGCGCTAGCCTGGTTTCAGGGCTTTAAGGATATTAAAAATACTCCAGATTTAATTCTGTTAGATATAAAAATGCCTAAATTAGATAGGCTAAGCTTACTAAAAGAAATTAGAAAAATAGAGCTTTTTACAAATTCACCTATTGTTATAATGAGCTCTTCAGACCAGCTAAGTGATAGAGATAAGGCCTACGCATACGGTGCAAATAGTTATCTAGAGAAACCTAAAAGCTATACAGAATTCAAAGAACGATTACCCATAATCTCGAGCTACTGGCTTACGTTAAATAAATAGTTATGACAACAGAAGTACATATATTGCTAGTAGAAGACACGGAGTCTGATGCTGCTCTTATCACTAGACAAATACACAAATTAGATAAAAATTATAAAGTTCAAGTAGTAGATAATCTTTCAGATCTAGAGGTTGCGATAAAAACATTTAATCCTCAACTCATAATTTCGGATTATAACCTGCCTACTTGTACGGGTATGGAGGTTCTAGAGGTATCTAGAGATAAATCGCCTACAGCTATTTTTCTGTTTGTTACAGGCACCTTACAAGATGAGGAGCTGGCGGCAGAGACTATTTTAAATGGAGCAGATGGCTTCATACTCAAAAAGCATATAAACGTACTGGCCTCAAAACTATCACCATATATTGATAAAATTAAGAATAGACCAGTTATAGTTCAGAATACGAGAAATAGAATAAAACAAAGTACAGATCTCGTTAGTGATATCAAGAATTATATGGATGATATAAATAAAGAAAATATCACTCATCAAGAGCGCATTGCCAAAATAAGAGAACACCTAGAAAAAATTAAAAAATCCCTATGATATTAGAACATCTCAAAGAAAAAACTAAAGCGATACACGATGAGGTAGAAGAAGATAACCTTACGGGCTTTATAATGGATGGCAGTATAAATCAAGCGCAATACGAAGAGCTCTTGAGGCAAAACTTTTCTGTTTATAAGGCGGTCGAAGATTTTATAAACGCACGTTATGATAACTTACCAGACGAGCTTAAGCCCTTTGCTGGTTATCAAAAAACAAATGCACTGGCAAAGGATATAGCTGGTTTTTCTAACTTTCCATTACCACAACCTACAGCTATAACAGGCCCTCGTGACTTAGGTACGCTCGTAGGAGCTTTATATGTAATAGAGGGATCTATGATGGGGGGTATGATGATGAGTAAAAAACTACAATCTTGTGAGAAGTTGTCTCATATAGAAGCGCATTATTTTTATAACACAGACACAAAAGTAGCTGCTACTAGATGGAAATCATTTAAGGAAGCTGTATTGAGTTGCAAGTTTACAAGTGAGGATATAGATAGGGCTGGTGTAAGTGCCATTCATATTTTTGAACACTTTAAAAAGGCTTATAAAAAGCCCACAATGTAGTATCGCCTCATATCATTACTACGATTTACTTTTTTTATAAAGACTTATGAAATCTTACAAACTTAAAATAGAACAGGTAGATGACTTTGTACCTGAGATTGCAGGGGCCTTTGGCGTAAATTTTACAAATAGTTTTGGAGAGTTTGCAGTAAAGATACCATCGCACATAGGTACTGGAGAGATAAAGGGTATTAATTTTCCTAACGGTATAGGTTTACATATCATAAACTGTGATATGCACGATGATACGGAGTTCTATTTTGAGAATAATGGTATAAACTCTCTCAGGTTCATATACTGTATGAAAGGGGAGATTGCTCATAAGTTTTCATCTAGCGAAGAAGAGATTGCCATACGTCGCGCAGAGCATCTTATTGCCGCGCCTACGTATGAGGAAGACCAGATTTATATTATAAAAAAAGATAGCCCTGCCATTATTTGTTATTTGGAGATAAATAAAGTTAAGTTTCAAGAGCAGTTGTCGTATGACCTTAATAAGATAGATGCAGCTTATTATCCACTTTTTGCAGATGTAAATGGGCTAACTCAAATTGCTCATAAAGGTTATTACAGTCTACAAATTTCTGATATCATAGGGAGTATTCTCAGTAACGAAGATCAAGGTCTGGTTCGTACTAATTACCTAGGCGCAAAGGCGCTTGAGTGTACATCACTTATGCTTAAACTGTATAGGGAGGACTCACTAGAAGGTAATAAACGTACCACATTAAGACTATCAGATATGGATACTGTGGTAGCTGCCGTAAACTATATAGAAAATAACATTTCAAAACTTGAGACCATACCAGAAATTGCCGAAGCTGTAGGTATAGAAGCTTATAGGTTACAAGATGGTTTTAAACGCAATTATGGGATGACCGTAAATGATTATATAAAAGAGTATCGATTAAAACGTGCCTTAACAATGCTCACCTCAGAAGATAAGAATGTCTCTGAGGTTGTGTATGCACTTGGACTATCCAGTAGGAGCTACTTCTCAAAAATTTTAAAGAAAAGTATGGTATTCCTCCTTCTTCATTGCGCAATTTGCCAGAGCTCTAATCTTGTTTATCAATAGAGTTTGTACTCCAGGCTTCTGGTTTTCCAGAAAATTTTGGTTTCGTGTTTGCCCATATGCCTTTAAAGAGATCTGAGTTGCGATAACCCTGCAGAGCCTCGTTAGATTCCCAGTGACTGTGCGTAAAGAAGATAGAAGGATCTTCGGCATCTTGAAGTAGTTCTAAGTAGAGACAACCTTTAAAAGCACGTATATCACTTTTTACCTTTTCAAAATTGTTTAAAAAAGAGGGTATCTCGCTTTCGCGAAAGCGTAATTTCACTAGTCTTACAATCATTTATCTGTAAAGTTTATCATTACCGTGTCTCTATAATTGAGGCCAAAGAGGCTAGCAGCACTACCTACCGTACTAGGATTACTTTTGTAAATAGCAAGCTCTATGTAACCACCAGAGTTAAAAACGGCTAGTTTCTTTCCTTCCTCTTCTCGCTTAGATTTTTCTATGTCAAAGTTTATAGCATCGCTATACTGCTTATAGATTTTTGTGATGTCTGCACCACGTGCTTCAAGCTTAAAGCTGCGACCTTTGCCTACTTCGTCAAATAATTTTTTTGTGATGTTACTTACCACATTACCATAGTTATCTATATAAATGACGTTACCAGATATCTGGTTGCGAGCCGTGTTTATAACAGGTGCGATACCTGTAAGTTGTCTTATGTTATCTATGTTTTTTCCTATCACACCTAGCGTACCACCGCGTGCGATATGGCAGGCCGTCTTTACAAATACATCTAGTACAGTAAAGTTAGTAAGTGTACGGTCGTGTATGTTTATCTCTACTTTTTCCTCAGGTACAATATCTTTTGTGAGTAGCGATATGATACCATTATTTGCACATATAAAATAATGACCATCTAGTTTTACGGCTATGTGGTTTGTTTCTGGTGTGAGCTCGCTGTCTACACCTATAACGTGTATGGACCCTTTCGGGAAATTTTGATACGCATTTTGAATAATATAAGCTGCTTCCATAAGATGAAAAGGCGATACAGAGTGCGATATATCTACAATACGCACATCCTCTAGCTCTGAGTAAATCGCTCCTTTTACGGCTCCTGCAAAAGGATCTTTCTCGCCATAGTCTGTTGTAAGAGTGATTAATTTCATATAAAGTACTGTGCTTTGTTTTCTTAAAGAGTTACTTGTTTAAAATAGTTATAAACCATCATTGTTTATTATTTAATCGTTAACAGGGTGTTGAACTCGTGTTTTGGTGATTAAAAAATGCGTATTTTGGTAGTAAACAAAGCTAAAATATTTTACGGACGTAACTCACTAAATCCTTCTGCCTTTTGAACGAATTAATCTTAGAACTCTCAGAAATCAATCCGCGCGAATTTTTTGGACAGCGCAATGCTAATATAGAACTCCTTAAGCAGTATTTTCCTAAACTCAAGATAGTAGCTAGAGGTAATAAAATCAAAGCTTACGGAGATGAAGATCTTCTAGAAGAGTTTGATAGGCGTATGACGATGCTTATGGATCACTTTGGGAAGTATAATAAGATAGATGAAAACTCAATAGAGCGCGTACTTACAAGTGTGAGTAAAGAAGATTATGAAACGCCTGTAGAGAGTGGCGATGTGCTTGTACACGGGGTGAGTGGTAAACTTATAAAACCACAAACGGCAAACCAGCGTAAACTGGTAGAGCTTTCAAAAAAGAATGACCTAACCTTTGCTATAGGTCCTGCCGGTACTGGTAAAACATATGTAGGCGTTGCACTAGCGGTAAAAGCGCTTAAAGAGAAGCGAGTAAAACGCATTATACTCACGAGACCTGCTGTAGAGGCTGGAGAAAATTTAGGTTTTCTACCTGGTGATATGAAGGAGAAGCTGGACCCTTATATGCAACCACTTTATGATGCACTTAGGGATATGATTCCTAGTGAAAAGCTAGAGACCTTTATTGAGAAAGGAGTGATACAAATTGCACCTATGGCTTTTATGCGTGGTCGTACACTTGATAATGCTTTTGTGATACTTGATGAAGCTCAAAACACAACACACGCCCAGATGAAGATGTTCCTTACTCGTATGGGACGAAATGCAAAGTTTATGATTACTGGAGATCCAGGGCAGATAGATTTACCTAGACGTGTCACCAGTGGTCTTAAGGAAGCGTTACTTATCCTCAAAACCGTAAAAGGAGTAGGGATGATTTATCTTGATGATAAAGATGTGGTGCGCCATCCTCTAGTAAAGAAAATGATTGCGGCTTATCGCGAGATAGAAAATAGAAACGACTAACATATTTCTATACTTTTAATTCGTAATATATCATTCAGAATTTTACTTTTGAAGAATAACTAATCGTGTTGTTTTAATACCTCAAAAGGATTAATACAACCGTTCAAACCAACCTATAGTGAACACTATTACAGACACTAATTTTAACTTCCCTGGTCAGAAATCTATCTACAAGGGTAAAGTGAGAGAAGTCTACACACTCGAAGATGATTTATTACTTATGGTTGCAACAGATAGGCTAAGCGCCTTTGACGTTGTAATGCCTAAAGGAATTCCTTTTAAGGGGCAAATCTTAAATCAGATTGCTACTAAAATGATGAAGGATACAGAAGACCTTGTGCCTAACTGGCTCGTGGCTACTCCAGATCCTAATGTGGCAATAGGGAAGCGATGTGAGCCTTTTAAAGTGGAGATGGTAATACGTGGTTATATGTCTGGGCACGCGGCTAGAGAGTATAAAGTGGGTAGGAGAATACTTTGTGGTGTTGCAATGCCAGAAGGAATGAAAGAAAATGATGCCTTTCCAGAGCCTATCATCACACCAGCTACTAAGGCAGAGATGGGTGACCACGATGAGGATATCTCAAGAGAAGATATTATTAAAAAGAACATCGTTTCAGAAGAGGATTACCTCGTGCTAGAAGATTACACACGCAAGCTTTTTCAAAGAGGAAGTGAGATTGCAGCATCTAGAGGACTTATATTGGTAGATACGAAGTATGAATTTGGAAAAACCGCAGATGGTGAGATTGTTCTCATAGATGAGATACATACACCAGACTCTTCTCGTTACTTCTATGCCGAAGGTTATGAGGAACGTCAAGCAGCTGGCGAAGCTCAAAAACAACTATCTAAAGAGTTTGTGAGACAGTGGCTTATCTCAAATGACTTTCAAGGTCTAGAGGGACAAACCGTGCCTGAGATGACAGATGAGTACATAGAGACTGTATCAGAAAGATATATTGAGTTGTATGAGAATATTACAGGTGACGCTTTCGCAAAAGCGGATACTTCAAACATTCAAGACCGTATCGAGAAGAACGTGCTCGCATACCTTGCAAAATAACAGCATAGCAATTTAAAAACTAAAAGCCCTTTCGTTACCAAGGGGCTTTTTTTGTGTTACGCTTTCGCGAAAGCGTACTTATATCACTTACTAAAGTCTAATTCAAACTTTGAAATCATTTGTAGTAATACCTCCTCAGTTTCTGTAAAAAATGGTCTTGCGCCTTGATGAGCATCTACCTTTTTAAACTCAGCGACGATAGATCCAGACTCGTAGGCATCTACTATTTGAGGATGCACGTAATACTTGCGACATACATTGCGTGTATTACCTAGAGCTTCTGCAGCGGCGTCAAAAGCGGTGAGTATGTTTGCTTTATTTTCCTTTTCGTCTTCTGTGTAGCCTAGGTCGAGCACGGTTTCAAAAAAAGTTTTTGTAGCTCCCCAAGTCCTAAAATCTTTTGCCGAAAATAAGTCACCACTCAGCTCGTGTATGTAATCGTTTACCATCGTGCTATCTACGCGGTGCTTTTCGCCATTTGAATCATAAAATTGAAATAACTCCCAGCCAGGTATTTCTTCGCAACGGTTTACAAGTTTTGCGAGTTTCTTATTGCGTAGGGTGATGTTGTGCTTTTTGCCTTTTTTACCCACAAACTCAAAGCGGATTTTTTCCTTGGTAGTTGTCACGTGTCTGGTGCGTAAGGTAGAGAGGCCGTAGGTTTTATTGCGCTTTGCGTAGTAGTCGTTACCTATACGTATGTGGGTTTCTTCCATAAGCCTGAGGACAAGTGCAAGCACCTTGCGTTTTGACATCTCTGGAGCGTCAAGATCCTCATCTATACGCTCGCGTATGCTAGGCAGTGCGTTTCCAAAATTGGCTAGTTTATAAAACTTAGTTTGGTTTCTAATTTTTGACCATAGGTCGTGATAGCGGTACACTTTTCTGTTTTTAGCATCGCGACCTACCACTTGTAAATGTCCGTTAGGAGGATATGCAATGCGCACTTTCTCCCAGTTAGGCGGTATCACAAGATTATTGATGCGCTCTAATTCCTTTTTGTCCTTAAGAGGTTTATCATTAAAGTAATAGTGAAATTTTTTCTTCTTCTTTTTCCTTCTTATGTTGAGGTCTGCATCAGAGACGTAAATGAGATTTGCTGCGGCCGCAGTTTCCTCTGGGTTTCTTAGGATGTTCTCGATTTGGCTGGCGGTGAGTGTCATAACAGTAAATTTAGTGACGAAAACAAATGCCTGTTCAAAAATATATGTGAACGTTTTGGTAAACTGCTCTTAATTTTTGTTACTTCACCATATAAATAGATCTTGTATGCAAGCACAACCATCATTTTACGATCAGGCTAATGAACTTATAGCAGATTTTTCTAGCGCTATGTGGGGAATCCCGCTCGTGTGCTTACTTATAGGTGGCGGTCTGTTTTTGCTCATCTATTCGAGATTTTTGCCATTTAGATACTTAGGTCACGCTGTTGCAGTCTTGCGAGGAAAGTACGATGGAGAAAATGATGAAGGAGAGATTACACACTTTCAGGCGCTCACTACAGCGCTTAGTGCAACCGTAGGTATGGGTAACATCGCCGGTGTAGCGGTGGCAATTGCTATAGGAGGTCCAGGTGCTGTTTTCTGGATGTGGATGAGCGCCATTGTGGGTATGGCAACAAAGTTTTTTACAGGCTCGCTTGCCATAATGTATAGAGGTAAAGATAGTGAGGGCAAAACACAGGGAGGACCTATGTATTTTATCACAGAAGGAATGGGTAAGGCCTGGAAACCGCTTGCCGTAATCTTTAGTATTGCGGGACTCGTGGGAGCATTGCCGGTTTTTAATGTAAACCAACTCACACAGGCGGTAAATGATATATTACTCGTACCTCAGGGTGTTGAGGTGGGTTTTACCTCTAACTTGATTATCGGGCTCATACTTGTTGCTATCACGGCAGTTGTTATACTAGGCGGACTCGATCGTATTTCTAAAACTGCATCAAGACTAGTGCCTGCGATGGTCTTTATTTACTTTGTAGCAGTAATGGCAATACTCTTTGTAAACATAGATGTAGTTCCTAAATATTTGGGTCTCATATTTACAGATGCCTTCTCTGCCGATTTTTATACAGGAGATAAACTGCTGGGCGGTGTGGTAGGTGGATTGATTTTATTAGGTATAAAACGTGGTGCTTTTTCAAACGAAGCTGGTGTAGGTACGGCACCTATGGCGCACGGCGCTGCAAAAACTGCACAACCCATACGTGAAGGACTAGTGGCAATGCTGGGCCCTGCAATAGATACCATTGTGGTGTGTACACTTACGGCGCTTGCAATTTTGGTAACAGACGTGTGGCAAACGACAGATGCAAATGGAGTTACGCTTACGGCTTCCGCTTTCGCGAAAGCGTTATCACCTGCAGGGAAATATATCTTACTATTATGCATCGCCGTGTTTAGTATCTCATCGCTGTTCTCATATAGTTACTACGGGACTAAGTGCTTAAGCTTCCTTTTTGGAGCGCATAATAAGAAGTATTATAACATCGCTTACATCGCGAGTATTTTGATAGGAGCGACCACATCACTTAGTATGATGATTAACTTGATAGACGGATTTTTTGCCATAATGGCAATACCAACGATGATTGCAACCTTGTACCTCGCACCAAGAGTGATGAAGGAAGCGAGGAGGTATTTTAAGGAGTTGGATTAATTATCGCAATACCTTAAAGGTGCGATTTTCTGGTTTTTTAAGACGAACATCTATGGAGTCGTGCTGCCATTTTTCCTCAGCAAGATGTGCATAAATATCAATCTTGCCTGAACCTTTGTTTCCTTTAAGAGGGACAGTAATGCGTATGGTTTTTGCTTTATCATCTATGAGAACATCACCATCTATAATATTGCCTATTTGTAACGGTGATCCAAAGTAGGTCGTTACCTCCTTATTCTCTTCTGCTTCTTCTCTAGCTTTATCAATGAGTTCTGGATCTGCCATTGCAGTTCCCATTGCGTTTATAAAATCACCAGCAGCCATAATGAATAGTGTAAAACAAACAATGATAAGAGCGGTGGGTACAAACCACTTCCAGTTGCGATGTAGCCAAGGCTTTTTTGTGATAAGTTCGTTGTTATAAGACATAAAAAAAGGTTGTTCGTTTATAGAGTAAACGAACAACCTTCATATCTGTTACAGCTATTGTGATTACACTTGAATCACCCCAAGATTAAAGGGCTTCTCGATAGGAGCGTGGTCTGCGGCTTCGATACCCATTGAGATCCACTTACGCGTATCTCGTGGGTCTATAATGCCGTCTGTCCAGATTCTTGATGCTGCGTAGTATGGTGATACTTGATCATCATAACGAGACTTAATACAGTCAAAAAGTTCTTTTTCTACCTCTGGTGTGATTTCTTTTCCTTGCTTTTTGAGCGAGGCAGTTTCTATCTGTAGTAATACTTTTGCAGCACTATTACCAGACATTACCGCAAGCTCTGCACTAGGCCAGGCTACTATGAGTCTTGGGTCGTAAGCTTTACCACACATTGCATAGTTTCCTGCTCCGTAAGAGTTTCCTATAATAATAGTAAACTTAGGCACAACCGAGTTTGAAACAGCGTTTACCATTTTTGCTCCGTCTTTTATAATACCTCCGTGCTCACTTTTACTACCTACCATAAAGCCAGTTACATCTTGTAAGAATACAAGCGGTATTTTTTTCTGGTTACAGTTGGCTATAAAGCGCGTCGCCTTATCTGCACTGTCGGAGTAAATCACTCCGCCAAACTGCATTTCACCTTTTTTAGTTTTTACAAGCTTGCGCTGGTTTGCAACGATACCTACTGCCCATCCATTAATGCGAGCATAACCTGTAAGTATAGATTGCCCGTAACCTTCCTTATATTCGTCAAACTCAGAGTTGTCTACCAGTCTGTCTATAATGTCTCGCATATCATATTGATCTGCACGAGAGGCAGGCAGGATGCCAAAAAGTTCTTCTGGATCTTTTGCAGGCTTTGCAGGTTCAATACGGTTATAACCTGCTTTTGTGTAATCGCCTATTTTTCCCATCAATTTTTTAATGGTATCAAGAGCGTCCTTGTCATCTTTAGATTTATAATCTGTCACACCAGAAATCTCACAGTGTGTAGTGGCTCCTCCTAGTGTTTCATTATCTATAGATTCACCTATTGCTGCTTTTACAAGGTAGCTTCCCGCAAGAAAAATACTTCCCGTTTTATCTACTATAAGCGCTTCATCACTCATAATAGGTAAGTATGCACCACCAGCAACACAACTTCCCATTACTGCAGAAATCTGTGTAATACCCATACTACTCATCACCGCATTGTTACGGAAGATGCGTCCAAAGTGCTCCTTATCTGGAAAAATCTCATCTTGCATAGGGAGATAAACACCCGCACTATCTACTAGGTAGATAATAGGTAGTTTATTTTCCATAGCGATTTCTTGTGCTCTTAGGTTTTTCTTTCCTGTAATAGGGAACCAGGCTCCGGCCTTAACAGTAGCATCATTTGCAACGATGAGACATTGCTTACCAGATACGTATCCTATTTTTACAACCACACCACCAGAAGGGCATCCGCCGTGTTCTTCATACATCCCTTCTCCAGCAAAAGCGGCAATCTCGATACACTTTTTTGGGTTGTCTACTAGGTAATCTATGCGCTCTCGGGCAGTCATTTTACCCTTAGCTTTATGTTTATCTATACGTTTTTGCCCACCACCTAGTTTTACTTCGGCAAGGCGATTTCTCATCTCTGATAAGAGTAGCTTATTATGATCTTCGTTTTTATTGAATTTTAAATCCATAAAATGTGTGTGTGCTTGAATGTTTTTCTGTCTATAAAGGTAAGTATTGTAGCACAAGCTTGAAATGAGAATTGTAAAAATTACCTACTACCCAAATTCCAATAAATAACCGATATTTGTAGCTTGTCTTATTACATAAGATTTTCCCTAAAAATAAAACTATGGGTATGAATAAAAATACCGTTTTGGCGTGGGCCACTTTTATAATGATTTTAGTAGGTTTAGGACTTATAGGTCTTGGCGTTTTTAAATATAACGATGTTGCTGGCTGGGGATTTGCCTCTGTAGGTGTTGGTTTCTTTGCCATTGCTTGGGTATTTAATGCCCTTAAGGGTCGTGTATAATGTGTGAGGATGCTTGAGGATTTTAAGCACCATATCGCACAAGATTTACCATTTCTTCTTGATAGTAAGATACTCGTCACAGTAAGTGGTGGGCTTGATAGTATGCTCTTATTGTTACTGTGTCGTCAGGCAGGCCTTACGATACGTGTAGCACACTGCAATTTTAATTTAAGAGGAGTAGAGAGTGATGGTGATCAAGCTTTTGTGGAAAGCTATTGCAAGCTCCATAACATTCCTATTTACATAAAGAGTTTTGATACTTCCGCTTACGCGAAAATTGAAAAAAAATCAACCCAGATCGCCGCAAGAGAGCTGCGTTATCAGTGGTTTAAAGAACTTTCGGCTACCGAAGGTTTGGATTATATCTTAACTGCCCATCATCTCAATGATGAGTTAGAAACGTTTCTCATAAACTTAGGTCGCGGTACCGGCGTTAAAGGCCTTACTGGCATCCCAGAAATAAACGGACGGGTTGTGAGACCACTGTTGCCTTTTTCGGGAAAGCGTATAAAAGAATATGCATTACAAGAAAAACTAGCGTGGCGTGAGGATAGTAGTAATGCAACAGATAACTACGTGCGCAACCACTTGAGGCATCACGCTATACCGAGTATGGTGGCAGCGCAACCAGCTACTTTGCAGGGTTTACAGACCACTCAGCAACATTTACGTCAAACAGATAAGTTACTAGCAATCTACACAGCGTCTTTAAGGAAAGCGTATGTGACAACACGAGATGGACTACAAGTAATAAACGTACAAGCGCTCAAGAAACACGAGGAGCCACAGGCGGTTTTATACCAGTTATTACAACCTTACAACTTTAAAGCGTGGAGTGATGTTTATGAGCTGCTTGATGCACAATCTGGTAAGCAAATATTTTCTGAAACGCATCGTTTAGTAAAAGATAGAGACGTGCTATTACTTACTGAAAATGCCGTTGCACAACCCACAACTTATACCTGGAAATCTGGTGTGAGTAAGATAGAAGGTGACTTTGGTACATTAAGGCTTGAGACAAGTGATACATTTGAGAGCACCTCAAGAAAGGAGATAGTGGTAGATGCGACAAAGTTGACATTTCCGCTCACGATAAGGAAGTGGGAAAAAGGTGATTTTTTCTATCCTTTTGGGATGAAAGGAAAAAAGAAGTTGAGTAAGTATTTAAAAGATGAAAAGGTATCTTTGATAGCAAAGGAGCACGTATGGCTGCTTTGTAATGATAAAGATATTGTGTGGGTGATAGGTCACAGAGCAGATGACCGTTTTAAGGTAGCTGATGACGCACAAAAAATGATAAAATTTACAACTATATGACGCGTAAAGCATTCATAATATTAAGTTCGCTTATAGTACTTATGGCGACTGCTGTAAGTGCACAAGATTTTAGTTTTGGGATTTCTGAAGTTACTGTAGATCCAGTACAGTGGGCAGGTAGCGTAGAGAAAAAATCTGACACAGAATATATTTTAAACTACGAGGCCACCATAGAAGAGGGATGGTATATTTATGCTCAAAAATCGCCAGCTGGTATTCCGTTTAATTTTGAGTTTTTACAAAAGGATGCAGGAGTTACTCGCGAGAAGTTTGCACAAGAGAGTGAGACAAAGACAGCCTTTGATGAGATTTTTGAAGAAGATGTCATAAAGTATGTAGGGCAGAACCCTGTGCTCTCTATGCCTATTACACTTACAGACAAGAGTATAACCATTGTCAAGTCGGTTATAAACTATCAGGTCTGTAAAGAGGTGTGTATTCCTCAAGACTTTTACATTGCTCACAACTTAAAAACTGGAAAGGCAAAGGTCTTTACAGATTATAACGAGTTTGAAAAATATGGTGCTAGCCCAGCACAAAAGGATAAAGGCGATAGCGATGATGATTATGAAGAGGATGAAAGCACAAGCAACAAAGGGCTCTGGACGGTCTTTTTCTTATCATTTTTAGGAGGTCTGGCAGCATTATTTACACCTTGTGTGTTCCCTATGATCCCTATGACGGTGAGTTACTTTACAAAACAAAGTAAGTCTAGAGCAGCTGGTATACGTAACGCGATTATTTATGGTATCTCTATCATTATTATATATGTGGTGATAGGTCTTACGGTCACGGCAATCTTTGGCGCGACTGCAATTGTTGAGGTGTCTACGAGCGTTACTTTTAATTTAGTATTCTTTGTATTACTTGTAGTGTTTGCTATTTCATTTTTTGGAGCATTTGAGATTATGCTTCCTCAAAAATGGGCAAATAAGATAGATCGTAAAGCAGATAGAGGTGGTTACCTAGGTATCTTTTTTATGGCGCTTGCACTCGCTATTGTTTCTTTTAGCTGTACGGGACCTATAGTAGGTGTCGCTTTAGTACAGTCTATAACAGAGGGTGGTATCACACCTATCATAAGTATGCTAGGTTTCTCTAGTGCGATTGCCTTGCCATTTGCACTATTTGCAATGTTTCCAGGGTGGTTAAATAGTTTACCAAAATCTGGCGGATGGCTCAACACAGTAAAGGTGGTTTTAGGATTTTTAGAACTAGGGCTAGCACTCAAATTCTTATCAAATGCAGATCTTGTAGTAGATGGTAATTACTTGCCTAGAGAAGTATTTTTAGTACTCTTAATTGCGATAATGATAGGCCTTGCCTTGTACTTATTTGGAAAAATTAAACTAGCACACGATACAGAAGTAAAACATATCTCGGTAGGTCGCTTGCTACTAGGTATACTCACAACGGCATTTGTTCTTTATCTCATACCAGGTGTTTGGGGTGCACCACTTAAACTTATAAGCGGCTTCCCGCCACCTATGAATTATAGCGAGTCACCTTATGGTATAGGAGGACAAAACACACTGTCTAACTCTTCTGAGGAGTTTCCAGATAATGCAGAGATAGGCCCTCACGGATTATTATCCTTTACAGATTATGAAGCAGGTATGGCCTATGCACGTCAAGAAAATAAACCTGTTTTACTTGACTTTACAGGTAAGGCGTGTGTAAATTGTCGTCGTATGGAGGAGCTGGTGTGGTCTAAGCCTGAGGTACTTAACTTGCTAAAGAACGATGTTGTACTTATCTCTCTCTATGGAGACTCACAAGAGGAGTTACCAAAAGAGGAGCAAGGCGTGAGTGCTTCTGGTCGTCGTATTAAAACGGTAGGTAATAAGTGGAGCAACTTCCAGATAGAGCGTTATAACATTGTTGCGGCGCCTTATTACGTGATGCTAGATCACGACGAAACACTCCTAAATAAACCTGTTGGGTACACACCTAATGCAAAAAAATATGAAAAGTGGCTAGAAAAAGCCATCATAACTTTTAACAATCAATAAATGAATAACATCTTCAAACTACTATGTGTCGTATGCTTTTTTGCTTTCGCGAAAGCGTCATCTGCACAATCACGAGAAACTATTTTAGACACTACTTATCAGGTTTCTGAGCATTATAATAAACAAGAAGTACGCATCAAAATGAGAGATGGTGTACATCTTCATACTACTATTTACTCGCCAAAGGATACCTCAAAAACGTATCCTATTTTAATGCAGCGCACGCCTTATAGCTCTAAACCTTATGGAGAAGGAAAGATGCGTACGGCGATAGCGCCTAATGCTTATTTAATGCAAGAGGGTAATATTATTGTATATCAAGATGTACGTGGTCGCTGGATGAGTGAGGGTAAGTATGATAATATGCGTGCTTTTATACCTAATAAAACAGGTACTCAGGTAGATGAGGCAAGTGATACTTATGATACTATAGAATGGCTTGTTAATAATGTAGAAAATAATAATGGTAATGTAGGTACTTGGGGAATTTCTTACCCAGGTTTTTATGCAACCTACTCACTCTTGAGTGGACACCCTGCGCTTAAAGCAGCCTCACCACAAGCGTGTATAGGTGATTTCTTTTTTGATGATTTTCACCATAACGGAGCTTACTTGTTAAGTTACTGGAGAGCTACGGCGGTTTTTGGTTATCAAAAAGAGGGGCCTACTACAGAGTCTTGGTATGATTTTCCAAAGCTTGATAGTGATGACCAGTTTGACTTTTTCTTAAAAACAGGTCCTTTATCAAACTTAGATAAATATTATGATGAGACTAATGAGTTCTGGACGCAATTAAAAGAGCACCCTAACTATGATGAGTTCTGGCAATCTAGAGGGCTTATACAGCACCTAGAAAATATAGAGCCAGCCGTAATGGTTGTAGGAGGACTATATGATGCCGAAGATTTATACGGACCTTGGGAGACGTACAAAAACATCGAGAAACGTAGTAATAATTATAATACGGTTGTTTTTGGACCTTGGAGTCACGGAGACTGGGCACGTAACAAAAAGAGACAGGCTGTAGGTAATGTTTATTTTGGCGACAATATTTCAGACTATTTTCAAAGAGATATTGAGACAAAATTCTTTAATCACTTCTTAAAAGGAGGTAATAAAGGTGGAGCAACAGGATTACCAGAAGCACACGTTTTTGACTCAGGAAGTAAAGAATGGAAGTCTTTTGAGCAATGGCCACCTAAAAAAGCGATGAAAGCTTCTTTCTTTTTAGGAAAAGAGAATGCACTTACGGGAAGTCCTTCTACAAAATATGATGCAGAAAAGTTTGTAAGTGATCCAGCAAACCCAGTACCATATGCAGAGGGTAAAAAGATGGTATTTACACCACGTAAATATATGTCTGACGATCAAAGATTTGCTGCGGCTCGTGAGGACGTACTTGTTTATGAAACGCCTGTGCTAGAAGATGATCTTACACTTGTGGGTGATATAATGGCAAAGCTTAATGTAGCTACCACCGGAACATCTGCAGACTGGATTGTAAAAATTATAGATGTATATCCAGATGATGTCCCTAACACAGAAGAAACAGAAGAAGGAGTAGAGATGGCTGGTTACCACCAGATGGTACGTAGCGAGGTAATGCGTGGTCGTTTTAGAAAAAGCTTTGAGCGTCCTCAACCATTTGTAGCCGGAGAAAAAGATGAGGTTTTTATTAAGTTACAAGATGTGCTTCACACTTTTAAAAAGGGACACAAATTACAGGTGCAGATACAGAGTACTTGGTTTCCGCTTATTGATTTGAATCCTCAGACGTATGTAGATAATATCTTTGAAGCAAAGGAAGAAGATTTTACTAAGCAAACACACTCAGTATTCCATAATTCTAAGATTGAGTTTAGTATTTTAGTGGAATAGTATAGACGAGTTATTACATAAAAAAAGGTCTGAGATATAATATATCTCAGACCTTTTTTTATGTATTAATAATTTACTTGTAAAAAAGAAAAACACCCCTGCTAAGCAGGGATGCCTTTCACCCCTAAATTTATGATTGCTAAATAAATAGCTCCCAAACCTTAATGTCTTAAGGTGGGCCAAATATAGCTTTGTTTTTTTTAAAATAAAATGTTAATAAGTTAATTTTTAACTTGTAAAAAAGAAAAACACCCTTGCAAAGCAAGGATGCCTTTCACCCCTAAATTTGTAAGTTTAAATCTTCATTGTGACCTAAGCAATAAGACAAATGAAACGCAAACTCTAAAAAAACTTACTATAACAAATCGTAGTTTTAATTTATAGTAAATGTAATATGCTATACATTCTCAAAGTAGGGGTGTTTGCCCCTATATGTATGACTAGGCCTAAAAATTTGTTATTTTAGGAATTATAAAATAAATTTCAAGTAAAGTAAAAGCTATCCCTGTAGTATTATACTTGTATAATTTGAGTTTTATTAATGTAACGAAGAAATTTCCTTACTCGTATTGCTTCATTAGAAATACTCAGCCTTTAATGTTAAGAAGCTTGTGGATATGGATGAGAAAGACATTTCCGCAAGCAAGCAGTATTTGCTAGTTAATGGTAAGGAATAGCTGTATCCCAGATTAATATTATAATCACGATAAGGAGATAGTGCTTTAAGCTTTCAATCTACTTTCCTATATTTAAGCAAATTATAAAGCTAATGCTCACAAAAGTTTATGGAAGCGCCGTTTTTGGTGTGGATGCTACAACTATTACAATCGAAGTAAATGTAGATAAAGGTGTAGGATACCATCTAGTAGGACTTCCAGATAATGCTATAAAAGAAAGTAGCTATCGTATTGCCGCAGCACTTCAAAATAACGGCTATAAAATACCAGGAAAAAAACTTATTCTTAATATGTCACCGGCAGACCTTCGCAAAGAGGGATCTGCATATGATCTATCACTCGCAATAGGAATTCTCATCGCAACAGAGCAAATAAAAGGTGACGAGGTAGATAAGTATGTGATAATGGGAGAGCTATCTCTAGATGGCGGACTACAACCTATAAAAGGAGCATTACCTATCGCAATAAAAGCCCGTGAAGAGGGCTTTAAAGGATTTATACTTCCAGCGCAGAATGCAAAAGAAGCAGCCATAGTAGATGGTCTTGAGGTTTATGGAGTAGAGAACATAAGCGAGGTGATACAATTTTTTGATAAAGATGTACCCCTTGAAGCAACCGTAATAGATACCCGTGCCGAATTTTATAAAAGTCTAGAGCATCCAGAATTTGACTTTGCAGATGTAAAAGGCCAAGAGTCTATAAAACGTTGTATGGAAATCGCTGCTGCTGGCGGTCATAACATTATTCTTATAGGCCCTCCAGGATCTGGTAAAACAATGTTGAGTAAGCGATTACCCAGTATTTTACCGCCTATGTCATTGCGAGAAGCGCTGGAGACTACAAAAATACATTCGGTAGTAGGTAGGGTAAAAGATAATCAAGGTTTAATGAGCGAGCGACCTTTTAGAAGTCCGCATCATACTATATCTGATGTTGCGTTAGTGGGAGGCGGGGCTTACCCACAGCCTGGTGAGATATCGCTTTCTCATAATGGTGTTTTATTTTTGGATGAATTGCCAGAGTTTAAAAGGTCTGTTCTTGAAGTGATGAGACAGCCGCTAGAAGATCGTGAAGTAACGATATCAAGAGCACGATTTACGGTTACATATCCATCTAGTTTTATGCTTGTGGCAAGTATGAACCCTAGCCCAGGAGGTTATTTTAATGATCCAGACGCACCGGTAACAAGCAGTCCTGCAGAGATGCAACGATATTTGAGTAAAATATCTGGACCATTATTAGACCGTATTGATATTCATATTGAAGTGACACCAGTTCCTTTTGAAAAACTGAGTGATGAGACTAAGGCAGAGTCTAGTGCAGATATACGTAAACGTGTGACAGCTGCGAGAGAGTTGCAGGTAGACCGCTTTCGCGAAAGCGAGAAAACAAACTATAACGCACAGATGAATGTGAAGCAAATACGTAAATATTGTGCACTAGATGACGCATCTAAAGATTTACTTAAAACGGCTATGGAGCGATTAAATCTTTCTGCACGAGCATATGATCGTATTTTAAAAGTTGCAAGAACGATTGCAGATCTTGAAGCTTCAAAAGTCGTAACGGGTACTCATATATCTGAGGCAATACAATACAGAAGTTTAGATAGAGAAGGCTGGTTAGGATAGTTTTAACAAACGTTAAAATCGAAAAATAAGCTTTTTATCGATAAAATATGTAATTTTGTCGATATTTTTTTGATTTGTCTGATTTGTAAATAAATCAGATGTAAAGTCAAAATTTAAAAGTAATTTGACCTAAACTTGCCCCCTATGTTTCAAAAAATAAATAACCAGAATCTTGATAAGACCTCTAATGAGTCTCAGCAAAGTTTAGAAAAATATTTGAATCATTTAAAAGGTTTCTTTTTTGATTTAAATTATAATCACATTACTAAGGAGTTCAATTTTCCTTATGTAAGCCATAATGCTATGGAGCTTTATGACTTAAATGTTCCCGATCTTTTCAAAGATGGTAGATCTGCCTATGTAAGTATACATCCAGAAGATCAAAAATTACTTGTTTCAAAAGGAAGAAAGTCTTTTGAAGAATTAACTCCACTTAAACTTGAGTGTAGATATACTCTCAAATCTGGTAGAAGTGGCTGGGTGAAAATTCTTGCAACACCTGAGCGTTCTTCTGAGTTTAGCACAAACTGGATAGGTCACGTATCTGATATCACAGATGTAAAGGCTACAGAAGAGGAGTATGCTATAATGAAGGAGCGTTATGAGCTTGCAATCAAAGGTTCAGATTTAGGGTTATGGGATTGGGATATTGAAAAAGGGAGTGTATTTTATTCTGACAAGTCATTGAGTCTTTTAGAAAAAACTCGTGAGAGTATAGATCCTCACGAAGATACCTGGAACAATCAAGTTCACCCTGATGACAAGGAGATGTATTATAAAGATATAGAAGATCACTTTAAAGGTGAGGTTCCTTATTATTTTAATGAGCATCGAGTATTTACTACTAGTGGCAGTTATAAATGGATACAAGATAGAGGTAAGGTAGTAAAGTGGGATGATTCTGGTAACCCGATGCGAGTTATAGGAACACATACCGATGTTACAGAGTCAAAGCATAGGGAGCAACTTATTTTAGAAAAAAATAAGCTTATAGAAAGTCATAATAGTAGGCTCAAAAATTTTGCGCTTATTGTCTCTCATAACTTAATTACCCACGCCGGCAACCTTAAGAATATATTGCAGCTTATGGATATGGCAGAGTCACAAGAGGAGAAAATTGAGCTCTCTAACTATCTTAATGATGTTTCTGCTGGCTTGAGCAATACAATAAGCAATCTGAACGAGATTGCAACGTCAAATAGAAATCTTGAAGAGACTCCAAAACTTCTTTTTTTAAATGATTATGTAAACGATGCATTAAATAACCTTAAAACCCAAATTAAGGAGAAGGATGTAGTTGTTGTAAATGATATTCCAGACGATATACAGATTAATTATAATGCAGCTTATCTTGAGAGTATCTTATTTAATTTGATCTCAAATGCTATAAAGTACAGTGATAAAGAAAGACAGTCTAAAGTCTTCATATCTGCAGAGATTACCTCAGCAAGTGATATTACATTATCTGTAATGGATAATGGAGTAGGTATAGATCTAGAGAAATATGGAGACAAACTCTTCGGGATGTACAAGACTTTTCATCAGAATGAGGACGCTCAAGGTCTGGGACTTTTTATGACAAAGAATCAAATAGAAGATATGGGTGACCAGATTTCTGTAGATAGTAAAAAGGACGAGGGTACGATATTTAGAGTGCATTTTATTAATAAACTCCCATAGTTCATTATCTTGACGCAGTATATATATATACTGCAAATAATGAAAATTAAAAGAAAGACAATATCAGGCCCAGGAGTGCTTGTTGCTGCTGCATTTATTGGTCCTGGTACCGTAACCGTTTGTACCATAACTGGAGCAACATATGGATTTACACTTTTATGGGCTATGCTTCTCTCAATTATTGCTACCATCATACTACAGGAGATGGCTGCGCGTATAGGTCTTGTAACTGGTAAAGGACTAGCAGGAGTAATAAGAGAAACAATTTCTAATAAAACATTTAAAGCTTTTGCCATAGGGCTTATGTTATCTGCTATAACACTGGGTAATGCTGCTTATGAAGCAGGAAACCTTAGTGGTGGAGTTTTAGGTATTGAAGCTCTAGGAATTTCAGGAGGGTTTACTGTAGGTAACTTAACCTTTAATGCTTGGAGTATCTCACTTGGTATACTTGCTGCTATTATTTTATTTATAGGTAATTATAAGGTGCTAGAAAAAATACTCGTAACGCTTGTAATTATTATGAGTTTGGCTTTTTTAATCACAGCTGTGATGACTAAGCCAGATGTAATAGCACTTTTAAAAGGAAGTTTTACTCCTTCATTTCCAAAGGGGAGTTTATTAACTATTGTTGCTTTAATAGGTACTACTGTAGTGCCTTATAATTTATTTTTACACGCTTCTCTTGTGTCAGAAAAGTGGAGTGGTAAAGAAGCAATACCTGCTGCTCGTAGAGATACTATTGTGGCAGTAGTTTTAGGAGGGCTGGTGAGTATGGCTATTATAGTTTGTGCAGCTGCTATACAAGCAGGAGAGGTAAGAAATGCTGGTGATCTTGCAAGAAGTTTAGAGCCCCTGTTTGGCGATTATGCAAGATATTTTATAGGTTTGGGATTAGGAGCTGCAGGGTTAACCTCTGCAATTACAGCACCTCTTGCCGCAGCATATGTTGTGCAAGGTTGTATGGGGTGGGAGTCTAATCTTAAGGCTACCAGATTTAGAGTAATATGGATCTCTATATTGGTGCTGGGGGTCTTCTTTTCGTCTGTAGGCTATAGCCCAGTTGAGATTATACAATTTGCCCAAGTGGCAAATGGAGTATTATTACCAGTAATTGCTGCATATTTAATTTGGATAGTAAATAAACGTTCGGTGATGGGGCGTGATACAAATTCTCTTGTACAGAATGTTATTTCTGTCATTATCTGGTGTGTGGTTTTTATGCTAGGAGCTCGCACAATTCTGAAAGTTTTTGGTATACTATGAAAACGATAGACATAAATAGTGATGTAGGAGAGGGAGTAGGTAATGAGGCTCTTTTAATGCCCTTATTAAGCTCTTGTAATATAGCCTGCGGTGGTCACGCTGGTGATGAGGATATAATGAGAGAGGTGCTCGCTTTCGCGAAAGCGTATAATGTAAAAATAGGTGCACATCCCAGTTATCCAGACAAGGAAAATTTTGGTAGATCTATAATGGAAATCTCAGATAAGGTACTTAAAGAATCTATAATTGATCAGATTTCAAAACTCAAACATCTTGCCGAAGAAAATGGCCAGCATTTACATCACGTAAAACCGCACGGGGCATTGTATAATCAAGCAGCAATAGACAAAAGGGTAGCAATGCTCATCATTGAAGCGATACGTAGTGTAGATGAAAATCTCGCAATTTATGTGCCTTATAAATCTGTAATTGCAAAACTTGCAAAACCCTATTTAACCACCATTATTGAAGGCTTTGCAGACAGATCATACCATCAAGATTATACCCTTGTGTCACGCACACACGCAGAGGGGGTCTTAAATAATGCTCAAGATGTGGTTGCTCACGTTTTACCTATGATTATGAAAGATAATTTGATATCACTAGAGGGTCACATATTACCCTTTAAAGTTGATACAATATGTGTACACGGTGATACAGAAAATGCCATAGACATAGTGCGTGCACTTCGCTCGCAACTACACTCAGAAGGGATACAAATCGTATAAGTGATGTATAACTTTACCATATCAAGACTAGGAGAATATGCTATGTTAATACAAGTAGCAGAAAAACCTTCACAAGATTTATTACAATGGCTTGTATGTAAAAAAGAACAACTACAATCCTTACCAGCGGTTGAGGTTGTGTTTACCTATAATGAGATATTGGTAAAGTTTCTTTTACCTTTAGAAGGTCCATATGACACCGTTAGAGCTAGTGTAGAAGAAATATTAGAGTCATCTATAGAGAGTATAGGCGTTAATGGAGTATTACATAAAGTGCCGGTGTGTTACAATACTCAAGTAGCTCCAGATCTTGAAGAATATGCATCACAAGTAAACCTTAGAGTAGACCAAGTTGTAGCCTTACATACATCACCAGTATATCCAGTATATTTTATAGGTTTTTTACCAGGATTCCCATATTTAGATGGGCTTGATAGTAAACTTCATTTAGAAAGAAAGGCTACACCATCACAATTTATACAACCGGGTAGTGTGGCTATAGGTGGTGCACAAACGGGTATTTACCCTCAACGAAGTCCTGGAGGGTGGCACGTAATAGGAAGTACGCCGGTTCAATTATTTGATATTAATAAAAACCCGCAATCACTTTTTAAAGCTGGAGACTCCATAAAGTTTTATGCAATCACACTAGAAGAGTATAAAGTTTATGAACGCTAGAGTAGAGATAATTAATAAAGGTTTCTTTACGACTGTGCAAGATGGTGGTCGTACTGGCTATGCTGCTATGGGGGTGCCAGAAAGTGGAGCTATGGATAGGCACTCTTTTTTTCAGGCAAATGCACTTCTTAACAATACTAAAGATGCAGCGATGCTAGAATGCACGCTAGTAGGGCCTACTATAAAGTATTATCAAGACACATATTTTGTAATTACAGGTGCTCACGTTAAAGCTACGCTCGAAGGGAAGCCTGTAAAAATAGGTGTACCAACTCTCGCACGTGCGTCACAAACTCTCATTACCTCAAAAATAAGCCAGGGAACTAGGTGCTATATAGCCTTTGGCGGTGGTATAGAATCTGCAATCACTCTTAATAGTAAGAGTTGGTATACACCCATAACTCCTAATAATCATATTAGAAATGGGGATACATTCTCGTTGGGTATTAGTACGTATGATATTTCAAAAGGGGCGCATATAAAATATAAATATGCATATGCCAGTGCGGATAGGGTCCACACCATTAAAGCGTATAAGGGGCCAGAGTATACATTACTGGATTACAACCAGCAGCAACTCTTACACCAGCCATTTACCGTTTCAAAACTCTGGAACAGAATGGCCATCCAGCTCCAAGAGCCAGTGTATAATAAACTAGAGGGCATAATGACGAGTCCTGTAATTCCAGGAACAGTGCAACTCACTCCCTCAGGTAAAATAATAGTATTAATGCGTGATTGCCAGACTACAGGAGGGTATCCTCGTATTCTTCAGATTGCACAACCTAGCATTGATACTCTTGCACAGCTACAACAAGACGATACTGTTTTATTGTCCGTTACTTGATTGACGATGTTCCATAACGATATCGCTTAGTATTTGTACAGCATCACCTGTACCTAGCATTTCTTCTAGTTTTAAAGCTTCCTCCTTCAGCGCTTTATGCTTGAGCATTGTGGCCCATAGATTATTAATATAATCTGCATAATCCTGATCTTCGTTCCAGTGCGTGAGTTGTAATCTTCTACTACGTGCATAAAGCTTTTGTAAATTTAATTTGCAAAAGGTCAATGTTGATTGCATAATAAGAGGTCTAGCACTTTTTAAACGTTCTGTTTTTGACGGTCTACCCATAATACTGTGATTATAAGGGGGAAGTTAAACATACGTAAAGATAGCAGGAAGGGGGGCATTTCGCTAGGGGTAAATGCCCCATTTTTATAGCTTTACAGCCAGTTCATAAATTTTTTAAGAAGGCTCAATTTACCCTTATATGGAGCATATCTTATTGGCACATCGAGCCAGGTGCCTCTTTTTACCACAGACTTTGCGTGGCTAAATGTGTAGAAGCTCTTCTCACCGTGATAGCTACCTATACCAGAGTGTCCCACACCACCAAAGGCGAGCTTGTCATTTATAAAATGAATAAGTGTATCATTCATAGCACCGCCTCCATAAGAAAAAGTTGTGTTAAACCAATTCTTAAAAGAACGCTTTCGCGAAAAAACGTACGCACTCAGCGGTTTTTTCATAGCGTTGATAACTAGCGCGATATCTTCCTTTTTATCATAAGTAAGTACTGGAAGTATAGGGCCAAAGATTTCATCTTGCATTACAGTATCTGTTACAGACACATCATTAAGTACAGTAGGAGCAATATATAGGTCGTTTTTATCTGTTTGCCCACCTTTATAAATAGTTGCACTCTCAAGCATCTCAGAGAGTCTTTCAAAATTTTTCTCATTGATTATGCGAGCAAAATCTTTCGAAATCTTTGGGTCTGCTCCATAAGCCTTAGTAATTTCTATATCTATAGCCTTGAGTAAGGCATCTTTAACAGAGGAGTGCACAAGTATATAATCTGGAGCAATACAGGTTTGTCCTGCATTTACAAATTTACCCCATACAATCCGTCTTGCTGTTTGTTGTATACGTGCTGTCTCATCTACTACACAAGGACTTTTACCACCTAGTTCTAGGGTAACTGGTGTAAGATGTTCTGCGGCTGCTTTATAAATTATTTTTCCTACGGGTACACTACCAGTAAAGAATATGTAATCCCAGCGTTGTTTAAGAAGTTCTTGCGCCACTTCTTTATCACCTTGTACAATGTGTACATAAGCCGGATCAAACACTTCGGTGATTATTTTTTCTAAGAGATTTGCGGTGTTAGGGGTAAGTTCGCTAGGTTTTAAGACCACTGTATTTCCTGCAGCAATAGCGCCTATCATAGGCCCTACGGCAAGTTGAAAGGGATAGTTCCAAGGGGCAATGATTAATGCAGTACCATAGGGCTCATAATGTACGGCGGCACTAGAGGGGAAATTAAGTAAAGAAGCCTTTACTTTTTTTGGCATCTGCCATTTCCAGATTTCCTTTATGGCGAGATTTATTTCTTTAATGACAACACTTATCTCGGTAGCAACTGTTTCAAATGCTGGTTTTTTAAAATCGGCTGCCAGTGCATCTATGATATCTTGTTCGTGATTTTTTATGCTTTCGCGAAAGCGTACTAAAGCAGCTTTTCTATAAGCGATATCCTTAGTTTGACCCGTTGCAAAAAAGGCACGCTGATTTTCAAGAATGGATGGAATTTTCAAAATATGTGTGTTTTCTATAAAAATAAGCTGTTTTTACGGCATCTCTTCTTCATTGACAAAGTTTTAGGAATTTTTATGGTACGTGATAAATAAGATTACAGCACATAACTCAGATTATGAAATATTTAAAATCTCATAGTTTATGCTGTGATAATTAGTGTTATGATAAAAATGCTAAGACTAGAATTAGGGTAGGATTCCATTTTAAATTGATTTAAAAAACTGATTTACAGTATTTTAAATGTTTTAAATGCACGTTGGTTGTCGGGTGTAGTTTATACTGAGTCTGTAGGTGCCGTAAGAGAGTAATAATTTTAACCAGTCAAAACCACAAACCATTGAAAGAACTTAATAAATATAGTAAAGCGGTAACTCAAGATCCGACGCAGCCAGCTGCTCAGGCTATGTTGCACGCTATAGGACTTACAGATGAAGATTTTAAAAAACCACTTGTAGGTATTGCCAGTACAGGTTATGAGGGTAATCCTTGTAATATGCACTTAAATAATCTTGCACTAGATATTAAAAAAGGAGTACAAACCTCTGATCTGGTAGGTCTTATTTATAATACTATAGGTGTAAGTGACGGTATCTCAATGGGTACTCCTGGTATGCGGTACTCACTACCTAGTAGAGATATTATTGCAGACTCAATGGAGACTGTAGTACAAGCTATGTCTTATGATGCACTGGTTACAGTGGTAGGTTGTGATAAAAATATGCCGGGTGCCCTTATGGCACAGCTTAGGCTAGATAGACCATCTATACTCGTCTATGGAGGAACTATAGCACCAGGATGTCACGAAGATAAAAAGCTAGATGTAGTGTCTGCTTTTGAAGCTTGGGGAGAAAAAGTAGCTGGTAGTATTACAGAGCAAGAGTTTAAAACGGTGGTAAAAAAAGCCTGTCCAGGTGCTGGTGCGTGTGGTGGTATGTATACTGCAAACACGATGGCAAGCGCGATAGAGGCACTAGGGATGAGCTTACCTTATACAAGCTCTAACCCTGCAGTGTCACCAAATAAAACAGCGGAGTGTGCTAGAGTAGGAGCTGCTTTAAGAAACCTAATAGAAAAAGACATAAAACCCTCAGACATTGTTACTCGCAAATCACTAGAGAATGCGGTGAGACTTGTAACAGTACTAGGAGGATCTACTAATGCTGTGCTGCACTTTCTTGCTATAGCAAAGGCTGCACAAGTTTCATTTACACTAGAAGATTTCCAAAAAATAAGCGACACCACACCTTTTCTAGCAGATCTTAAACCATCAGGAAAATACCTTATGGAAGATTTACATAATGTAGGAGGAGTGCCAGGCGTACTAAAATATATGCTAGAGCAAGGTATGTTGCACGGGGACTGTATGACGGTAACTGGTAAAACTATTTCAGAGAATCTAGCAGTTGTAGACCATCTTCAGGCACATCAAGATGTTATTCATTCGGTTGAGAATCCTATTAAGGAGACGGGACACATCCGTATTCTTTATGGAAATATTGCAAGTGAAGGATCTGTGGCAAAAATTACCGGTAAAGAGGGATTACATTTTCGCGGAAGCGCAAGAGTTTATAACGGTGAGTATGCTGCAAACGCGGGTATAGGTGCAGGAGAGGTAAAAAAAGGTGATGTAGTCGTTATACGCTACGAAGGGCCACAAGGAGGACCAGGTATGCCAGAAATGCTCAAACCTACAGCGGCTATTATGGGTGCTGGGTTAGGTAAAGATGTAGCACTTATAACAGATGGTCGTTTTTCTGGAGGGACACACGGTTTTGTAGTAGGTCACATCACGCCAGAGGCACAAGTAGGAGGCGGTATTGCACTTATAGAAAATGGAGACACCATCGTGATTAACGCTGAGACGAATACCATTAATGTTGAGATAAGTGAGAGCGAACTAGAAGCACGTCAAAAGAACTGGGTAGCTCCAGAGCTTAAAGTAAAACGTGGGTCACTTTATAAATATGCTCGTATGGTCTCATCTGCGAGTGAGGGATGCGTGACAGACGAGTTCTAGCAAAATACAAGCACAATAAACAGACGCCTAGCGAGCGTGATAGAATAGAAATAACATTTAAAGCGTACAACTTATGGACGTGAAGACACAAAATACATCAGACACTGCGACTACCACAATGACTGGTAGTGAGGCATTGATACACTGTCTTGTAGCAGAGGGAGCAGACCTTATTTATGGGTATCCTGGCGGGGCTATAATGCCTTTTTATGATGAGCTACACAAGCATCAAGATAAAATCAAGCACGTCCTTACCAGACACGAGCAAGGAGCGACACACGCTGCACAAGGATTTGCCCGTGCCACGGGTAAAGTAGGAGTTGCCATTGCCACTTCTGGACCTGGAGCGACTAACTTAATTACGGGTATTGCAGATGCTCAAATAGACAGTACACCTATGGTATGTATCACAGGTCAAGTAGGATCTCACTTATTGGGTAGTGATGCTTTTCAAGAGACAGATATCATAGGTATCTCTACACCAGTCACAAAGTGGAATCATCAAATAACCAGGGCAGAGGAGATACCAGAGGTACTTGCAAAGGCATTTTATATAGCGAGATCTGGAAGACCAGGACCTGTACTTATTGATATCACAAAAGATGCACAGTTTGCAGAGTTTGATTTTGCTTACGCGAAATGTGAATACATACGCAGTTATACGCCCACTCCGGCAATTAATGAAACAGAAATAGCACGCGCTGCTCAACTTATAAATGAGGCCAAAAAACCAATGATAGTATGGGGGCAAGGCGTGATACTAGGTGAAGCCGAAAATGAGTTTAAAGCCTTTGTTGAGAAATCAGGTATACCAGCTGCTTGGACTATTTTAGGTGTCTCTGCAATTCCTACAGAGCATCCTCTTAACGTAGGTATGGTGGGTATGCACGGTAATTATGCACCTAACGTTTTGACAAATGATTGTGATGTTCTTATAGCTATCGGGATGCGTTTTGATGACCGTGTTACTGGTAATCTCGCGACCTATGCAAAGCAAGCTAAGGTCATACACTTTGAGATCGATCCTGCAGAGGTAAATAAAAATGTAAAGGCAGATATTGCGGTACTTGGTAACTCAAAAGAGACACTGGCAAAAATCTTACCTCATATAGAACAAAAGAGTCATAAGGCGTGGCACCAAAAGTTTAAAGATCTCTATGCTATCGAGTATGAGAAGGTCATAAAGAATGACATTTTACCTACTAAGGAAGGCCTTACAATGGGTGAGGTTGTAAACCTTATTAATAAACAAACTAACGGTGAAGCCATTATCGTAACTGATGTAGGGCAGCACCAGATGGTAGGGATACGCTATGCAGACTTTAAAAAGTCTAAAAGTAATATCACTTCTGGAGGACTAGGTACAATGGGATTTGCATTACCAGCAGCCATAGGGGCAAAAATGGGAGCACCAGAGCGAGAAGTCGTGGCCATTATAGGTGATGGTGGTTACCAGATGACTATACAAGAGCTAGGTGTCATCTTTCAGGCAGAGGTGCCGGTTAAGATAGTTGTGCTTAACAACGAATTTTTAGGAATGGTGCGCCAGTGGCAACAGCTATTTTTTGATAAGCGATACGCTAGCACCACTATGAAAAATCCTAATTTCTGTAAAATAGCAGATGCCTACGAGATAGAAAACCAGAAGGTAAGTACTAGAGAAGAACTAGGTCCAGCTATAGAGAAGATGATTGCTTCAAAGGACAGTTTCTTTCTAGAAGTAATGGTAGAGAAGGAAGATAACGTCTTCCCAATGATACCCACAGGAGCATCTGTATCAGATATAAGACTAGAATAATAACCAGTATATACAGCAGTAAAGTATACATAAACAGGTTACCTATGAGTGAAGTAAAAACATTTACCGTAAACATATATACCGAAAATAATATTGGGTTATTAAACCGTATTTCGGCAATATTTCAGCGTCGTAAGATTAATATAGAAAGCCTTTCTGCCTCAGAAAGTGAGATAGATGATGTGTTTAAATTTATCATCGTAGTAAATGTCACAGAAGAGCAAATGGCAAAAATACAAGGCCAGATAGAACGTCAAGTTGAGGTGATAAAGGCATTTTATCACACGGACGAAGAAACCATATTTACAGAGAGTGCGCTATTTAAAATTAAGTCAAATTTACTTTTTGAAGAACCACAAATTCAGAATATCATAAAAGAAAGTCAGGCGCGCATCGTGACAGTAAATAAGGACTTCTTTGTGCTAGAAAAAGCTGGTAGACGCTCAGAGATTGAGCTTGTACATAGAGAGCTTAAACCTTTTGGGATAATGCAGTTTACACGCTCTGGTAGAATAGCAGTTACAAAAACAGAGATGCCTATCTCCACACTATTACAACGTATAGAAGAGAGTAATGAGGTCGCCTTTAGCAAAGACCAATCTTAGATAACTTATATAAAAGAACTAATCCAACAACCTAGGAGGGTAAGACCGCTTTCGCGAAAGCAAAAAAAGAATTCTCCGCAATGTAATTACAATGAAAAATTATTTTAACACATTACCACTAAGGGATCAATTATCACAACTGGGAAAATGCCGCTTTATGGATGCCAGTGAGTTTGAAGATGGTATAGCTGCCATTGCAGATAAGAAAATCGTGATTGTAGGGTGCGGTGCACAAGGGCTTAACCAAGGTCTTAATATGAGAGATAGCGGCTGTGATATTTCTTATGCACTAAGAGAAGGAGCAATTACAGAAAAGCGCCAGTCTTATAAAAATGCAACCTCAAATGGTTTTACGGTAGGAACTTATGAAGAATTAATCCCTACGGCAGATCTAGTTTTAAACCTTACTCCAGACAAGCAACACACGGCCGTAGTAAAAGCAGTTATGCCTCTTATGAAGCAAGGAGCAACACTTGCTTACTCGCACGGTTTTAATATTGTAGAAGAAGGGATGCAGGTACGTGATGACCTTACGGTAATTATGGTAGCGCCTAAGTGTCCAGGGTCTGAGGTACGTGAGGAATATAAAAGAGGTTTTGGCGTACCTACACTTATCGCAGTACACCCAGATAATGATCCAGAAGGAAAGGGGCTTGCTCAAGCTAAGGCATATGCAGCGGCTACAGGTGGTCACAGAGCAGGAGTACTAGAATCTTCTTTTGTGGCAGAGGTAAAGTCTGACCTTATGGGCGAGCAAACCATCTTATGTGGTGTGTTACAAACGGGATCGATACTCTGTTTTGATAAAATGGTAGAGAAAGGTATAGACCCGGCATATGCGGGCAAACTCATACAGTATGGATGGGAGACTATTACAGAAGCACTTAAGCACGGTGGTATCACAAATATGATGGATCGTCTAGATAACCCGTCTAAGATTAAAGCATATAACCTCTCAGAAGAGCTTAAGGATATAATGAGACCCCTTTTTGAGAAGCATATGGATGATATTATCTCTGGTCACTTCTCAAAAACGATGATGGAAGACTGGGCTGCAGATGATAAAAATCTTCACACTTGGAGAGCAGCAACTGGTGAGACCAACTTTGAAAAGCAAGAAATCACATCACAAGAGATAAGTGAGCAAGAGTATTTTGACCACGGTGTGCTTATGGTAGCAATGGTAAAGGCTGGTGTAGAGCTAGCGTTTGAAACGATGACAGCCGCAGGTATTATAGAAGAAAGTGCTTATTATGAGTCACTACACGAGACACCACTTATTGCAAATACCATCGCAAGGAAGAAGCTTTTTGAGATGAATCGTATTATTTCTGACACGGCAGAGTATGGTTGTTATCTTTTTGATCACGCCTGTAAACCGCTCCTTACAGACTTTATGAAAACGGTAGATACAGATATTATAGGCGCTGCTTATGCTCACGATAATGGAGTAGATAATCAAGAGCTCATTGCTGTTAATGATGCCATACGTAACCACCCTGTAGAAGAAATAGGAGCAACCCTACGTAAGGCAATGGTTGCAATGAAAAAAGTAAAAACCGAAGAGCAAGAAGCTGTTCTAAGCTAGTACTTATTGCCACCTCGCGGTGGATACTTATGGAAGAAACGCTCAAAACATACATTCCCACACTCAAATCTGTAACAGATGCGGCAAACAGGGTACGCAAAGTGGTCTCAAAGACACCGTTTATGCGAAGTTTTACATACTCAAAAAGGTATGAGGCAGATGTTTTTTTAAAGCGAGAGGACTTACAGCAGGTACGTAGCTATAAAATACGCGGTGCGTTTAATAAAATAAGTACCCTTACAGATGAGCAGCAGCAAGCAGGTATTGTTTGTGCAAGCGCTGGTAACCACGCACAAGGTGTAGCCCTAAGTTGTGCAAAACTTCATATAAAAGGGACTATCTATATGCCTGCAACTACCCCAAAACAAAAGGTAGAGCAGGTACAAATGTTTGGTGACACTTGGGTTGAGGTTGTTCTTACTGGTGACACTTTTGACGATGCTTATGCAAAAGCAAGTGAAGCTTGCATATCTCAACAGAAAACCTTTGTACACCCCTTTGATGATGAGAAAATTATAGAAGGACAGGCAACTGTAGGTCTCGAGATGGTAACTCAGTCAGAAAAGCCTCTGGATTATGTATTTGTACCAGTAGGTGGCGGTGGCCTTATCGCGGGATTATCTAGTGTGTTTCATCATCTATCTCCAAAAACAAAAATTATAGGAGTAGAGCCTGGAGGAGCGCCTGCGATGATGAATTCTCTTTTACAAAATGAGAATACCACCTTAACAGAGATAGACAAGTTTGTAGATGGTGCAGCCGTACAACGAGTAGGGGAGCGCAACTTTAGTATTGTCCAGCAGCTTGTAGATCAAGTTGTGAGCGTGCCAGAGGGTAAAATATGCCAGACTATACTCGATCTGTACAATAGAGATGCCATTGTAGTAGAACCTGCTGGAGCACTTACTCTCGCAGTTTTAGATCAATTTAAAGAGGAGATACGTGGTAAGAATATAGCCTGTGTAGTAAGTGGGAGTAATAATGACATTACCAGAACCCCAGAGATTAAAGAACGAGCACTCTTATATCAAGGGTTAAAGCATTACTTTATTATTAAATTTCCGCAGCGAGCGGGCGCTCTTAAAGAGTTTGTGGCAGATGTGCTGAGTAGTACAGACGATATCACCTATTTTGAGTATTCAAAAAAGACCAGTAGGGAGCAAGGCCCAGCTATTGTGGGTATTGAGATAAAATCTCCAGAAGATCTGGAACCTCTAGTAGAGAGAATGCATAAGCGTAAATTCTTTGGTGAATATCTTAATGATAAACCCGAGTTGTTTCAATTATTGGTTTGAGTTACGCTTTCGCGAAAGCGTAATTATCTATAAAAATGAAAAGCCCTCATTAATAATAATGAGGGCTTTTTTTAATACATCGTACTTATGCTGCTTGTGGTAAACTACGGGTTAACCAGCCGCTTTTACCTGCGGTGGCAATGGCATATGGAGTTATCCAGAATAAACCAAAGGTATAGACAAGACTGTAAGTATATGCCCAGAATGATTCAGATGGCGTGTACTTTCTTGCATAAAATAAAACCGGAAAAGTGGTGACAATTAAAATACTTACAAGAGTTGACGTTAAAAATAAAATGGGATGTGTTGCTACAAATAGGAGCATAAATATAAGAAACGGGTAACTCATTAAAATAGTTAAAAACTGATTTACAAATAACAATCTTGCGCCTACTTTAGACTCTTTTCTAAAGTTTGTAAACACGTACTTTGCCATAGCTAGGTTTTCTCTTACGTTGCTACGTCCCCATCTTATGTACATTTTATAAAGACCTTTGTACTTTTCTGGTACATTAGTATAGGCATATGCATTTTTTTGGAAAAGCACGTGCAGTCCTTGTTTTAAGATCATATTAGTAAGCGCTCTGTCTTCTCCTATATCTGAAGATTTGCCCATAAACTTTTGATCAATCCATTCGTCTAGGCAAGCAAATACTGCATCTCTTCTGTATGCTGCCAGTGCTCCTGGTGTACATAATACTGCATTTACGTTACTCTCTGCGCTTCTCACAAACTCAAAACTAAGGGTGAAGCTCACATCTAGCATTTTTGGTAATAGAGCTCTTTCTTTATTGAGCACGCGTATGTTTCCTGCTACAGCTCCACACTTTTTATTACCTATAAAAGGGCTTACTAATAGTCTTAAGGTATTTGCATCTACTATAGAGTCACTATCTACTGTGATGAAGATGTCACCTTTGCCTTCATTAAAACCTCTGTATAAGGCGTGACGTTTCCCCATATTTTTAGGCTGCTGGCAGATAGAAACTCGATCACCTAGCTCTTTTTTTGCTTTTTGCATCCAGAACCAAGTGTCGTCTTGACTACCATCGTCTATAGAAAGTAGTTCTAGTTTGTGCATAGGGTAATCACTAGCTGCAAGACTTTTGAGGGTTGCATATACTTGTTTTCCTTCGTTGTATGCTGGAACTATTACTGTACACGTAGGTAGCTCTTGATCACTTACTGATGCTATAGGTTTGTATTTAAAATAGTGATATAAAGTATAGATAAAGAAGCCACTTTTAAAAACGAGTAGGGTAGAAGCAAAGGTCATAAAACCATAACCAAATATCGAGCTCTTACGCTCAAAGTCTAATTGTGAAAAATCATAACGAAGCATATATGCGATATATGCCGAAACGGCTAGAAGTAAAAAAGTTGCTAGAAGTACAAATACTCCCCAAGGGTTTTTTGAGTTTTTCTGTAAAGAGTTTTGTGGGTTATGTTCTTTATTATGAGATACAGTTGTGGGAATTTCTCTTGATGGATTGGTTGTTATATTCATATCTGGATTCATTCAAGTTTAACAATGGTTTGAATGGTTTTACGCCAGTTGAGAATCTTTGGACTACCGACTGAATGTTATTTAACATCTATATACTGTAATTAACTTTACCCTAAGATTTATGAGTGCTGGATGTTAAATAATGGAGAAAGCATAAAAAAAATAAAGGCTTCCAGATGGAAGCCTTTATAATACCTTGCTTATATAAGCAATGCTAGTGAATAATTAATTTTTGAGTCTCCATAGTTTGTGGCTTTTCTATATTAAGAATATATGCCCCTGGAGCAACGTCTAGAACAGGGAGTTCTATATGTGTAGCTTCATTATCTGGAGTCCAATCTTTTATAAGTTGCCCTAGAATATTGAACAACTGCAGCGATTTTATTTCGTAATCTTGAGACTTGTCAATTATGATTGCTTGTGAATCTGTATTAAAATAAACACTAATAGAGTCAGATTCAAAAGTGTCTTCTATTACGACTTCTTCTTCTACATCTGTATCTTGAGCTACTTCTTCATCATCTGTAGTTTCCTCTTCAGTTTGATCTTGCTCTTCTTCATCTGTAGTTTCTTCTTCATCTTGGTCTTCACTTTCTGCTCTTTGGAAAACGATGTAAAATCTATCTTCATAAGTACCTGCAGAGAGTGTTATGGTATACTTGTCTTGAAGATTTGTAATTTCTGTTGTAGTACCTAAAAGTTCATCAAGTACATAAACAGATACATTATCTGTATTAACATTTTCTAAGTCATCTAGTCCTATTGATATCTCCCCATCTATAGGTAAAGTAACTCTTACCGGAAATTGACGATCGTTTTCGATAGCTGGTACTCCTAGTATGATAGCCATTTCATCTTCGAGCATCCAGGTCATATCCTCAGTAGGATTTGATGTGATAACGCCATCATAAGCCCTGTCATAGTCAAAAGTTGTGTTCTCATCAATTGTCATAAGCAATTGTCTATGGAATTGACTAGGTGAATCAAATCCTATTCTAAACTTTTCTCTAAGATCTTCTTCCTGTACTACGGCATCCTCAATGTTACTGTCATCTGTATCTTCTTCTTGATCAGAATTAAAGAAGAATGTAGAAGAGGTACTCTCTTTTGCAAACGCTCTCTGTCTGTTGTTAAAAGTAGTAGTGCCAGTTGATACAGCCTCGACAAAGAATCCTTGGCCAACTGCTATAAAACGAGTTGGTGTTTTAGTTCCAGATCCAGTTTGACTCACAGCTGGATGGCTTACTGCTGGTGTACCACCACTTAAGGTATATAAAGCATACCCTGCTTGATAATCTGACAGGTAGTGACTTCCGCCTCCCCAGTGTTCCCAGAAAAGTAAGGTTCCAGTAAGATGAGGGTTATCGTTTATAAATGTATTTGCATCTATAGCGGATGGGAATGGATTACCAACAAGATATTGATTACCTGCATTAATTGTTTTGTTTATAGGCTGTGCTGTTGTTCCATTATTAGGTTTTCCTATAAATGTATAATTCTGTGGGTCTGGTACTGCTCCAGTACCTGGTCCCTTCATCGTGTATCCATCACCCGCAACTAAGTTTCCGGCGTTACCTATGTGCTCCCAAGCACTGTAGGTATTTGCAAGATTGTTTCGGTATGCAAATAACCAAAAGTCACTTATTGTTACAGGAGAGGTTGGTGCTCCGTTATATCCAGTTCCAAAAGTCATCGTTGCTGGGTTATTAGGGTCTGTGCCATCATTCATTATAGTAGAAATAGAATGACCTTGATTTATAGTGCTTGTATTTACAAGACCAACTGGCGAAGACCAAACGTTATACGAGTAGGTGTCTGATGTTCCTTGTTGATCTTTTTCTAGCCTACCAGAACTAGCTAGGTCAATATCACTATTTTCCGTTTGGATAAGTTGAGACTCGCCAACTAAATCCATTAAACCATCTAATTTTAAATAGTGAGAAACTTCAATTTTACTATCATTCTCAATACTTAATTCATTCGTTATAACATCTAGGCCTAAGACTGTGTTATTTTCATTAGTAGTTACATTATGTAAAGTTTGAACAATGTTCCAGTCTATAGTCTCATTAGAATCTACTATGGAAACAGCGCCAGGTATCTGTTGTGTACTACCATTCTCCCAAGTGTTGCTATTAGTCCAGTCCCCATTAGTTTCAGAAACATATGGTAGAGGAGCTGTTTGGAAATCTACAGTTTCTAGATTTTTTATAGCTGCCACGTGGTTATTGTCAGACTCATCTTTAACATTTGTAAACGTGTACCTATTCATAGGTAGATATAACTCTAGATTGCTCCAAGGAATAGTAGCTACTTCATTTTTAGAAATATTTTGAGGTATAATTTTTCCTACGACAGAGGCATCTGTAAACCTTTCAATTTCTTGGTTCATAATGAACTGTAATTGCTGTTGTGTAAGGTCATCATTCCATATCCTTACCTCGTCTATAGTTCCATCAAAAAAGTTTGAGGGGCTTGCGTGGTCTGTAGCTGCTATAAGGAAATGTTGATTTGAAGCAACAGGTGATGGTAAATTACGACCTGTATCTTCAACTCCATCTATATAAAATGTAACTCTAGTACCATTGTAGATTACTGCTATATGGTGCCATTCATCTTGAGGGAGTGCTGTAGAAGCATTATGCACACGAGTTGTGCCACCTGTATCTTCCCACAATATACGTGGTATGAAAGCTCCATCTAAACCTAGAGAATAACCTTCTGTTAAAGAAGTATTACTTTTTGAAATAATCTCTCTGTTACCGGAGTTGGGTCCTCTTTTTACCCAAGCAGAAATAGTAAATGGTCCGGTTAAATCTGCAACATCATCTGCATCCATATAATCTCTTACACCATCGAAGGTAATTGAACGCTCATAATAGTACTCAGGAGCGTAACCGAAAGTTATATATTTAGTGCCATCAAAATCATAGGTAGTCTCAAGGTTATCACCTATGACGTTCATAATTCTGTATTCTGAAGTTGGACTAAATGAGGGAGTGTCAGATATAAACATTAAGAAGCTACCAGGAGGTGTTATTGTTGCTGTTAAGCTCACTTCTGGAATTGAAATTTTCACTTCACCTACAGATCCAGTCTCAACTACCTTCCAAGTTCTTCTAATCGCGGTAAAATCTACCAACGTAGATAAACCAGCAATACCATTACTCATATCAACAGAAATAGGTGCTGCTGCTGCTAGTGATTCGTTATTGTTTCCCCATATAAGGAAGTTCTTATCTGTAAATGTATTTGCATTACCTGTAATGTTATCAGAATTTGTATCATAAATATCCGTAAGTCCCATAGTAATCATAGCGCCTGGATTACTTGATGTAGATTGCTTTTGGTTAAGTGTTGCATCGTCATCTCTACCTATACCAGCTATGTCATATGTATATCCTGTATGTATAGCGGTATCCCAAATAATAGAACCATCACTATCAACATAGTTTTCATCACCTTCTCTTGTTTGAGCTGTGCTGTTTGTACTATGTAAGGTTACGCCATTTTTAAGAGCAAGGTATGATTGTATTCTCCTTTGGTCATAATCAGAGTTTGGCGAAGAAAAACTAATAACTTCTGTTATTTTACCATTCATCCAAGTAGAAATATCTGTTCTGTTGAGTCCAGCCCTACTTACACCTAGTGAGTATGTTGAGTTGATAAAGTCATCATAAGGTAAAATTTCATTACTATTTGATGATCGAGCTGTAACGTTATCTACTTGGATCCCGTTCTTATATATTTCTGTAACATTACCAAGATTATTGGCTTTAATATTTACAATGATTACTTCATCAGTATATGAATCTGTAGGGCTAGAATATGCTCTTCCATAAGACTCTGTAGTAGTAGCGCTAACAGTTTGAGGCGTGGTACCTACCATATGAGATAACATATTATCACTGCCATTAAATCTTACAGAAATTTTTCCTGTCCAAAAACCACTACCATCTTCAGAAAATTGAGTATCACCAGCTCGTCCTCCAATGATTCCTTCATAAGCACTAGCTGTGGTACCGTCTATGGTTCCTTCTTGTTGCATAACTACCCAATACTCTCTACTATAAAGACCACCTTTTCCCTTTAGTTGAGTTCTATCGGCTTCGGTAAATTTAATTACGGGATTATGATTAATATTTTCATCAAATGTATCGTAATAAATAGGAGCATTTTCGTGAGTTAAGAGTGCGTCATTATCTGAAGCTTGGTCACTCCAGGTTTGCGTTGCTGCACCGCTTGTGGCAGCTATTCCATAATCTGATTTCAACCATAGTTTTAAATTCCCAGTTACATCACCAGGACCAAGAGGTGGGTTTGGTGGTATAACAATTGGGTTTCCAGATATTATTATGTTGTCAAAGTTTGCACCATCGTCAACACTTGTATCACCGTCTGAAGCAAAACGAACTCGAACTCGAACTTGATTATTATCATAAAGAGTAGCAGGTAATTCTATGAACGATTTACTAAAATCTGATTTATTAATGTTATTTCCGTCATAATTTATTCCAGACCATCCATCAATATTATTTCCTAAGCCATCAGCATCTGTTTCGGTATACCATCTCTTTTCGGCAAGTTCCGCTACAGTTCCTAGAATAACCCAATTTGTACCTCCATCTGGCGAGTACTCAATGTTCATTGCATCATCAGGATCATTATCTAGATTGTATCTTACATCAATCTGTAATCTAAGGTCAATATAACCAGAACAATCGATTATAGGACTCGTAACGTACGTATTACTATTAGGTGCATAGTTGTTATAGTTATCTGTATACCAGAAATTCCCTTCACTAGCTGGTTCATCTGGATTCATTCCATAAGCCCATACCGTTTGTCCTCCGGGATTTGTTACGGTCCATCCTCCGTTACTACTGTCAAAAGCCTCGTGGTATATTGTATACTGCGGGGTTGGATCTATGGAGGAGGTGGCTAAAAGTTCAAATGTATAAATCCCTTCATTTGTATCATTAGATCTTACTGTGATCGTTGGATTATCAGACCCTACAGCTCCAGGGAAATAGGTGATTTGAAAACTAGTTGTTCCTCCAGCAGGAATAACACTATTAGGTAATGCTGATACACTAAAGTTTCCACTCCCAGCACCAGTTATTTGAACTAAGGGTGTGCCGTTTAAAACGAGGTCACTTGTTCCAGAGTTTGTAATTAAGAAATCTCTTGTAGTAGAAGATCCTATAAAGGTGTTACCATAGTCTGTATTATCTGCTGTAGAAGGGGTAGTGTCTCCATCTACTATGGTCACGCCGTTTCCTGATATATCTATTTCTGGAGAGGTGGTAATTACACCCTGTCCAGTAATCGTAAAGTTGAAGGGGTTTTCATCACTATCATTATTTGCTATGCTCACAGTTGCTGTATGAACACCAGGTAAAATAGGAGTGTATGTAATTTCAAAAGTAGTAGATCCTCCTCCAGGGATAATATTATTGGCAGGTATCTGGCTTATTGAAAAATAACCAGAGCCTGTAATTTGAACATATGGAGAAGCTCCAGTAAGTAGTAGATTTGCAGAGCCTATATTATTTATATTAAATGTGCTCACCTTAGAGTTACCAATAAGGCTTGTGCCAAAATCTGTTGCGTTGCTTACTGAAGGGGTTGTACTTCCATCAGTCACTTGGTTTCCTAGACCATCGATTGCAATTTCTGGCTCTGGCCCTATAGATATTCCAGTAATATTAAAATTATAAGGATTTTCATTACTGTCATTGTTGGTAACAGTAAAAGTTGCGTCGTGGGTTCCTCCTAGAGTTGGATTATAAGTTATTACAAATGTTGCAGAAGCTCCAGCTGTTACGGTAGCTGGTGGAGGAGTGGTAATGGTAAATTCACCTGGGTTTGCTCCTCCTAATGTCCAGCCAGACAAGTTAAGTACCGCTGTGCCAGAATTTGTAATTGTAAATGTATGATTTAGCGTAGTTCCTGCAGTTATAGTCCCGTAGTCTGTATCGTCATTAATAGCTGGAGTTGTATCTCCATCAGGTATTACAATGCCTTGTCCAGAGATGGCTATCTCTGGCATAGGTACCGATGAAGTAACATTTATACCATAATCTTCTGTTTCTCCATAATAGGAGTCGTTTGCTAGACAAGGGGAAGGTTGACCAGCTGTACCGTCCCATTTACTTTGTACTCTCATAACGGTATAACCTAAGTTTGCTCCGGCAGGTACGGTTATACCTAATGGGGAATTTGAAGTGGCTCCATTAGTAACATTGACAGCAGTACCCGTGTTATATTCTTCTCCGGCATCGTTAAAATCACCATCTTGATTCCAGTCAATCCAAGCTCTCGTGCTAAACGCAAAATTTCCATTAGTATTTACCTGTACGGTAAGTGGATATGTAGAACCTTGTTCAAGATCTGTAGTCAAATAGCTAAAATCAGAATATCCATTATTTTGAATAGGAGTATTGTTGTCAATAGTATTTATCGCAACCCTTGTAATTGTAGATGGATTTCTAATAGCATATGGAGTGCAGTAATTTGATGTTCTTTTCACTCTTATGTTATCTATTGCCATATCACTTCGGTAGCCACCGCCTGTAGTACCTGAAATTCTTAAATTAAAAGTAGTATTAGTATAACTTGATAAATCAACCGTAGCAGTTGACCAAAAATCATCACTATTCACTTGTGATTGTCCAGATGTGGTGAAAAGAGTCGTCCAGTTTGTTCCAGAATCTGTACTGATATCTATGGTAAGTGTCCCTTGATTTGCACCATACATATGATAATCCATAGCAAAAAAAGCATCTGCCTCCCCAGCTAGGTCAAAACAAGGACTAATAAGCCTAGTGTTAGTATTAGGCCCTGGGTTCTCTCCAACACTAGCCTCAGTATAATAATATCTATTGCCTTGACTTGCAAAATTAGGACCTGTGTTAGGTGATGGCGTACCATTTGTAGATAGTGTCCAGTCACCACCATCGCTAATATCTTGAGACCATTGTCCTAATCCACTTTCAAAACTCTCTTGATATCCCATACCAACTACTGGTCCAGTACAAGCAAAGAAGTTTTCTTCATCTGCTATAGAAATAGCAAATAGTGGTTGAATAGAAAAAATAACCATAAGCACAAACGTGCAAAATAGCATAGAGGGAGTATTTTTTTTCATCGTACAATATTGTCTTTTAAAGGAGCCTTAGGGTCTTCAAAAATAGTTGGGAGCGCTAAATTACTAATTTCCACCATTAAAACAGTTAAAAATTGTTAAAATTGCGTAATTCAACTACAATTTGTGTATTTCATCGATGTTTTTAAAAAATCATCACTTAATTTATACTTGTTTATTTTAGATAAGGTGCATTTTATCATCGATGAAATACATATGTATTCCAATAAATTTTACAATTAGAGTGTTTACGCTTTCGCGAAAGCGCAAAAAAAGGAGAGGCTATATTAAAATAACCTCTCCTTTTCTAATAAGATTTAAAATTAATCTTTAAATCTTTTCCGTAAGCCTAGGAATGCTCCAGCTACAATACCTACGGTTACAAAACCGTCTATAGGTGCAACAGGTGCTTGATCATTTACATCATTTGCAAATGTTATCTGAGCAGAAGCACTTGTTGATATACAAACGATAAACAAGGTGCTTAACATATATTTTTTGAATATTGAATTTTTCATTATTGTAAATTTAAGTTGGTGTTTTTATTGAATTACAATTCTGTGCGATATAGCTGTGTCTTGACTTGTAATAGATAGGATATAAACACCCGCTTTTAGGTTATGTAAATTAGTTAAGGTAGCGGTAGCGCCAGTAAATGAAACTGGTTGTGCAATGACCTGCTGCCCTAAGAGATTTGTAATGGTAACATCTACAGTTAATCCTGCAAGTTTTGTGGCTGTAAGAGATAATGTTCCATCTGTTACTGGGTTAGGGTACATTGCAAAATCTATGACATCATTACCTTCTATAGATAGCACTTGAGCTTGATAAACTATTTTAAATCGAGTAGCGTCTATACTTGCATCTATAGTTTCATCTACAGAAAAAGTTATCGTATTAAGACCATTCTCTAGCATTGTAAGCTCCCCTGTGTAGGTATCCTCTAGATAAGGTGTAACTTCATTAAAACCGTTTACTGTAATATCTAATGTATAATTAGATACTCTGTATAAGGCATTATAGAGTTGTACTTGATCATTTTCTGTAGGCATTGCAAGTTTATCTACACTAAGTAGGGTACCTTCTTTTAAGATTCCCATATTTTCGTCGATGTTATAAAACTTTGATACATCTTCACTAGTTAACTCATTACTGTAATTGTTATCATAAAGAATTACAAAATTGTCTTGTAAACCTGCATCGGTACCGTACCTGTCAGTTCTATAAAGTTTTGCTATAAGTTGTGACGAGCTAGCAAACGTCGTTGCATTATTGTTGAAAACAGTTACATCGTTACCAACAGCCTTATCTGTCTCATTAAAAACAACAGATGTAGAGTTATCGCCTACAGTATTTTCAGTAGTTGTAAAGAATGACTGTCCTGGCTGTATGTAATGGTAGCTTTTTGAAGTAGCACCATTGCTAGAGCCAGTTCCATCTAGTAATACGGTTACATACTGTCCTCTAGCACCAAGGGTTGCGTCCCATACCCATACTTCACTTGCCTTTATGTTATTAGATCCAGCAAGTACATCGTTTACGTTTACAGATGCCTGATATGGATTACCAATAAAGTTAAAAGCTCCTGCATTATGGTTTAGGTCTGCTCCAGTGGTTTGGATAGTTGCAGTTGCCAGCGTTCCAGTACTTCTAAGTGTCGTGTTAGAAGGTGTAGCAGCATTAGTTGTTAGGTCTATACTTCTGTCACCTCGTACCATAAGTCGTAATGGAGTTCCCGCTGTAAGTGTTGTCACATCTGTATTTGTAATAGCTTCCCAAGCTTGTGCTCCATTATTAAGAGCAAAGAGTGAAGGATTACCAGAACCTGTAGCGTCAAAACCATTTTCTCCAGTGGTAGAGCCTGTGATGTGGGTACCATAACCTGGATTAGGATCTACATTATCTGCTGGGTAGTTAATACCTGTGTTGTTACCACCTTCTTGCCAGTTTGTATTAATACTTGTTGTAGATGTAACAGTACTTGATAGTAATCTAAAGCCTCTTCTTGCTGGTATATAACGTTCTGTTGTAACGTTACCTACAATGCTTCCTCCGGTAATAACATCTACCATAGCCGTACCATTTACATCACTGCCTAGCGTAAGTAGGTTACTTGTGTTAAGTTGACCATTTGTAAGTGTTAGTAGCGTTGTAAGTTTTAATGGAGTAAATAGTAAAGCACCTGCTGGATTATTTAAGGTAAGTGAACCTAGTTCAAACTCATTACCAAAAATACTTTGAGCGCTTGTACCATTTAGTTCTACAGTTGCATCGCTAGCCGTAAGCGCACCGGTATTTGTGATATTACCTGCAGTAGATAAGGTAGTAGTGCCTAGATCAAGTGTTGCACCTGGGCTTACAGTTACATTATTTATAAAAGTATTTGCCGTTAGGGCTGTGGTTCCAGATAGGACTTGAATGTTATGATCTATAGTAGATAAGCCACTTGGGTCAAAAGGAGACCAAGTACCTGCATCATAAATAAAATCATTACTCACACTAATTATAATATTATCTACAGCAATATCACTAGCAAATGAGTCTCCTGTTTCTCCTATGATACGCACTTTAATAATCTCTCCTACGTAAGCGTTTAGGCTCACATCTACTGTTGTAAACGGATCTGCATTTGCAGTTTGTTCTTGAGCTCCTGTTCTAGTTAATACTGTATTCCAATTTGCTCCTCCATCTGCACTAATGTCTATTTTCAAATTTCCTATATCTGCACCAAATCTGTGATAATCAAATGTTAAAGTCGCACTCGCTGGAGTAAGCAAGTTTATACAAGGAGACTCTAATGTTGCGGTCTTGTTATTATCACCACCAGATGCTTCTGTGTAGATATATACACTACCATCAGACGCTTGATCCGGTCCTGTAGTATCTGCAGGGTTTCCTCCAGTATTTGATGGGGTAAGTCCAGATATGCGCGTCCAGTCTATATCTATTGCAGCGTTACTTTCATTTATTTGTGTCCAGTCTCCAAAACCTGTTTCAAAACTTTCTGTATAAGGTGCAACCTCTGTAGGTGTAACTTCCGTTCCAGGACATATAGAGCTTGTAGTAAAGTTTACTATATCACTGTACGGAGAATTTCCACCCGCACAGTTTGTTCTTACCTGTACATCGTAGGTTGTAACACCGGTTAAACCTGTTAGGTCTATAGAGTTTGTTGTGACATTACTTGCTGTCCAGGTAGTTGTTCCGCTTTCGCGAAAGCGTACTCTATATGAACTACTTTCTGCTTGAAACCAGCTTATTGTTGCTGTAGTCTCAAAAATATTACTTGCAACTATATCTATAGGAGCCTCATCATTAACAACTGTTACTGTTGCTGTACAAGTATCTGTATTTCCTTTAAAATCAGTAACCGTTAGTGTGACTGTGTTAGTGCCAATATTTGAACAATCAAAAGTATCTATGTCTAAGGTATAAGTCTCAATTCCAATATTATCTGTAGAACCATTCTCAATTTGATTTGCTTGAAGCACTGCTATTCCATCATACCCTAAACCGATAGTAACATCTTGGCAAACAGCAGTGGGGCTAGTTGTGTCATTAGGGTCAATTCTCAAATTATCTATAGCAATATCACTAAGGGCACCATTTCCAGTGATAATTCTAAATCGTAATTGAAATACTTGGTTTGTGTATGCATTAAGGTTAACAGACCCGTTTTTCCAATCTGTTCCATTTGCACTTTGTGCACCATTTCTTGAGAACACAGTTGTCCAGTTATTACTAGTGCTTGGTTTTGCTTCGACTATAAGAGATCCAGTGTTTGAACCTCGCATATGATAGTCAAAATCAAATGTTCCAGTTAGACCACCATTCCAATCTATACACGGACTTGTTATAATCACCTCTGCATTAGCTCCTACACCTATCGTATTATCGGTAGCCTCAGCAAAGTAATAGTAAGTGCCTTGCGAGGCAACAGATGGTCCTGTATTATTATCTGGTGTGTTTCCAGAACCTCTTGAGAGGTTACCGTCATCTCCTACGTTTTGAGTCCACGCACCTAGACCTACTTCAAAGTCTTCGTGATTAACAGGTGAGGTACCTGCAATACAAGATCTATCATTATCTATGCTAAGTATTTTAAATTCGTCAAAAGAAAATCCAGCAAATGATGTTGTATAACCATCATCATTGTTTGAAGAGTCACTATCAAACACAAAACGTAATTGTAAATCTTGAGCTCCAGATAAAAATGTATTTGCAGCTGGGCTTATTTCTATTTCTTCAAGAACCCACTTTTCACCTTTAAATCCTTCAAAAACAGGTTCTAATCCTGGTTGGTTTTCTCTATCTGCAGTTGATTTTGTAGTTCCTCCAGAGCCGCTTGCAGGACTATACCTATTTGAACCAAGCGTGGTTCCTGGTTTTGTGTACTTACCGCTTAGAGCCATCCATTGCCCTGTATTACCGTCTCGACCTTGTAGTTGTACGTAGTCAAAACTACGTTCTAAATCCCATTTTGCATAGAATTGAATAAGCGTAGTTTTAGAAAGGTCTGATATATCAAAACCTTGATTAAGAGTTAGGTTTACATTCTTATTATTTGCATAAGGAGGCGTAGCGTCAAAGGTAATTCCTCTTGTGTTTTCAAAACCACTTGTAGATGTAGTTACCCACTCTCCCGATGTTCCAGAGCTCGTCCAGTTATTTAAATTCAATGGGTTTACATCTTCTGCAAATAGGGTAGTGGTCTGATAAGTTTTTTGAATAGTTGCTTGGTAAATGATATGAGTGTCATTACTCAAAGTAACCTCATACTCTATGGTGTCTCCACTTGCTATACTATTGTCTAAAGAGTAAGTCACGGTAACATCAGCTTGTTCTTGTTTATTGATGTTTAGAGTAGGTACTGTGCCTATTGAAGTGATATTACTTGATACTGGTGTAACTGTTAAGGTTACAGGGCTGGCTGTCATTCCTAAATACTCGATTCCAAATTTAAGGTCTCCCGTAGTGCTTGTAATATTAGAAGGCGTTTCATCGTGTAGTTGAGCTAGTTTACCTGCATATAAAGCATTTACTAAGTTCATACGTGTTGCTCTAGCTGCAATAGACACGATTTGTGAAGGTAATGGCCAGAAGCCTGTTCCATATTGTGAATCTGCCTCGGCGCCAGTAGGATCACCGTTTTCTGGAGCTAGTGCTAGTATGCCCTTACCAGATCCTACAGAGTTACTGTTAAGTGGGTCTGGTGCTCCACCCAGCATCCAGTCGCTCATATCTCCATTTGCAACTGTAAGAATATTTGGTGCTTCACCATATATGTATCTATTAAAGTGTGTTAGGTCGTGGCAAAATTTTACATAATCGTCTTCACGCCCAGAAGATGGAGATCCTGGGTAAGCATTGTAAGCGTGTGGTAATAGGTTTGAGGTCGCGTGATGGTTTAACGCTGTTTTAGTCTCGTGATTTGCTGTAAACGCTCTAACTATTTGAGTTTCTGGTTCAGAAAAAGGCGTTGCTCCTCGGTATACATTTGAAGAAGGCGTACCACTAGAACCCGCACCATTACCAGTATAAGTAGTATTTGACCCCCAGAAGTACTCATAGTTTCTATTAAGGTCTACACCTCTTGAAGAGTTATTACCTGTATTTGCAGAAGGATTGAGATTCTTACGTTGTAGACCACCACCATTAGGGTTAGTTTGCTCATTCCATAAGAGACCATCAGGATTTGCTACTGGTACAAAATACATCTCGTGATTATCTACGAGGTTTTTAATATCTGCATCAGATTCATAGTTTTCTAGTACATACCACATATAGTATATGATATTCATCATACTACTTACCTCACGAGAGTGAGTCATACCACTATAAAAAGATTCTGGCTCATTAGGTTCGTCTGTATTAGGATTATCAGAAATACGTACGTAGTAAATAGTTTGGGGTTCCCAAGTATCGTATTGCCCACCATTAGTAAACTGGTTACCGTGAGTTTTTATAGGTGTTCCTGAGCCATCTTCGGCAAGTGACGCATCTTTACGTACAGATATGAGGTGTGGGTATAGTTGTCTCATTCTGTCAAGTTCGGCAAGCATCTCATTATAAGTAAGACATCCATTCATAGAGCCTAACTCAAAATTTTGGGGCGTTTGCCAGTTTACTTCAGATTCTCCTTCGTACTGTATAATATTTGAGATAGAAGTTTCGACCGTGCTTACAGAACGCGATACCTCTTGAGACGCACCTTTTGCCTTTAAAAGTTCAAGCTCCTGCTTAGCCTTAGGGAGATCTACTTCATTAAGTTCTTGATAGTAGGCTCTTGTATCTTCTATAATGGTTGTAAATGGAACGCCTTGACTTTCTATTTCGGCAACCTCACTATTAGAAAGTTCTAAAATAAGATCGGTTCCCATAAAACTAGCGCCACATTTTAAATCAATACCAGTGGTTGCTATAGTTTGTAATTGAGTTTGGGAGGGGTTTATAATTTTAATGCGCTTACCATTATGCTCAAGAGCACTATGATTATGATTTTGTGAAGATGAATGAACTTCTTGTGCTTTACTATAAGTAGTTGTAATTATGAGTAAAGAAAAAAGGGTTAAAACCTTGAGGTAGGTTTGTTTCATAATTTAAGTAGGTTTAGTTTTTAATTTGGGTTGTTTAAAATCTTGGGAATTTTAGACGCGTAAAACTAGTTAAATATCTTAACGATACATTAAGATAAATGTTAAAATTGTGTATTTGGCGGATGCTTTGGTGTATTTCGTCGATTAGACGAGTGTTTGGATGTGTGATTTTTTTTGTTTGTAGTATAACATCAAAAAATTGTAACTATTTGATAATTAGCGTGTTGATTTTAGTGGTATTGACATAATAACGGATATATGAACTTTAATAATGTAGCCTCACAATTGTCAAATTAAAGTGAGTAAAGGACTATATTTACCTTACTTTAGAAATATAATTGGATTTTTTTATTAAAATTTAGATAGTTTTAGTCCAGCAATAAGTAAATAGAAAGTATGAAATTAAGAGTCTTTGGTGCGGTAGTTCTTGTGTTTTTGACCTTACAATCTTGTTCTGATGAGGAGGTAATATTGCCAGAGGTGCTAGAACCCTCAGACATTGCTTTTAATCAAATTACAGTAAGTAATCCTACAACACAGCTTGTTTCAGATTGGACTAACCTTTGGCTAGAGATTGATCAATATGCATACGGGATGAGACCTACAGCCACCTCTAGAGCACTCGCATATATACATCTTGCAGGCTATGAGACGGCAGTATTTAGTATGGATGGTTATATATCAAATGCTAGTAACTTAAATGGTCTCACCATAAACAATTCAGAAAGAGCTAGTAATGTATCTCTCAATGTGGCACTCAACACGTGTTACGGTCTCGTTTTTGACCATTTTATGTATAATGTACAAGCAGATTATGATGCTAAAATTACTCAGTATAGAGATGCACAAGAGGCACAGCTAGTAGTAGGTCTTAGTGCAGAGAGCATTGCAAATTCAAAAAGCTGGGGAGCCTATGTGGCACAACAAGTTATTGCATATAGTCAAACAGATACAGCTGCCGAAGCTCAAATAACAGACCCGCAGCCCTTTAGTTATGAACCTCCTGTAGGAGAAGGGTACTGGACCTATAGTGCAGATGAGGAAAGAGCTTGGTTTCCATATTGGGATCAAGCAAGAACTTTTATAATCTCTTCAGAAGAGACTACCACAGTTGCACCATCTGTAGCATATAGTACAGAAGTTGGGAGTGAGTTTTATACTCAAATGATGGATGTATACACTACCAATAATACAGCTAGAGAAGATAATAATGAAGATTTATGGATTGCAGAGTTTTGGTCTGATGATGTAGAGGGACTTATGACAAGTCCTCCCGGACACCAAGTGTCTATAGCAAACCAGCTCATAGGGCAGTATGATACTAGTCCCACGGCATCTCTCGTATTATTACTCAAATTAGGTTTTTCACTTAATGATGCCGCGGTATCTACTTGGGCAGATAAGTATGAGTATATGGTAATGCGACCTAGTGTTTATATACAAGAATATATCGACCCCACTTATGAAACTAACCTTTATAGATTTATAAACTGGCCTAATCCGTCATTTCCGGGATATCCATCGGGGCACTCAGCATTTGCATCTGCAGCGGCAGGAGTTTTTATAGATGCATTTGGTAACGATATAAACTTTACAGATAGATCTCACGAGGGGAGGACAGAGTTTAGAGGAGCACCTAGACAGTTTACATCTTTTACAGATATGGCACAAGAAAATGGCTACTCTAGAATACCGCTAGGTGTGCATATAGAGATGGACTGTACAGAAGGATTGCGACTGGGTTATGAAGTCTCAGATGCGGTTAACGCTTATAATCTGACTAACTAGGGAGAATTGTTCTAAAGGGGCTTAAGTTCGCTTTCGCGAAAGCGTAATGCCCACTCACATTATAAATTTACTTATAATATAGCTTAGACCAGTAAAAATTTTATCTCCTCAGGGCTGATTAATATCATAGTTTCAATAAAAAGTTGCCATTAGATTTGGCCTTGTAAAACGGATACTATGAAAAATATTCTCCTTCTCACAGACTTTACACCTAAGTCAGATAATGCACATCAATTTGCTTTTCAATTTTTTAAAGGTCAAGATTGTACCTTTCACTTGCTCAGTATTCAAAAAGTGTGGGATTTTACAATGGATGACCTTATGGCTGCAAATCCCAAAAGCAGTGTAGATGTAGCCTTACTTAAAGACAACCGAAGCGACCTTACAACACAACTTCAAACCTATAAAAGCATCTTTAAAGACAGTACTTTTACCTTTGAGAGTCACGTAGATTATGATGTGTTTACAGATGCTGTCACTCAGGCAGTTCAAAATTATAATATAGACATCATAGTATGTGGTACAGATGGAAACTCGGGAATTCTGGAAGCTATTTTTAGTTCACATACATTACGCATTATAAACAAGGTAAATTGTCCCGTACTGGTCATTCCAGAGCATTATAATTATCAAGAACTTGAGCATATACAATACCTGCTTGATTATGATGATACGTTTGAGAGCTGTGGCAAACAATTATTTGATGAGGTGATTACACGTTATAGCCCTAAAGTAAGTGTACATAGATTAACCTTTGCGTTAGAAATGCAGCCCGAGGCTTGTGATGCAGAGAGTGAAGTGATACAGCAATTATATCCCGAAGTATCATTACATTATCACGTAATTACTAGTGATGACCCTATAAAGGAGTTAAATGCTTTTGTAAAAGAAGAAGGCATACAGCTTCAAATACTTTCGGCAAGGAGGCAAACGTTTTTAGAGCGTTTCTTCTCACACTCTCATCTTTCTAAAATTGTAAATTCCACAGAAGTGCCTTTACTTATTTTATGCGACTGTAGTGATGAATAGGTGTTTATTTACGCTTTCGCGAAAGCGGTACACAATACATTGAAATATCATTTATATTAAGACACTGTAAAATGTTTTTCTAGAGCTTCACAAGCAGAAGCATATCCTATTTGAAAAATACGCTCAACATTGCGCATACTAAAAGTGCCAAATTTAGAGAGCTCATCTGGGCAAACAAGGATATCGCACATATCAAATTTATTTTTTACACGATGATGTAGGTTTATCTCATAAGCTCTATTAAGTACTTGGTATGAGTGCTTTAGAGCAGTGATGCTCATAGCACTGAGAGGATTTACATAACTCCCTATAATGTAATCACAATTTTGAACTAGCGGCTCTACAGGAAAATCATCTATCACCCCGCCGTCAAAGTATAAAGTCCCATCTATATCTATAGGAGTAAACACTCCAGGAAAAGATGCCGATGCGATAATAGGTTTAATGAGGCTACCACTATTAAAAATATGTTGCTCCCCAGATATGACTGTGGTTGCTGTTATAGAGAGTGGCAATTGCAAGGTTTCAAAACTATCTTCTGGAAAATATGTGGCAAGATCATTTGCAAACTTTAAGGAGTCAAGTATTCCGGGTTTACTACGAGCATAGCGGCTTAGTTTAAAAATAGAAGTTTTTCTAAAAAAGTCTAAAATGGTCTCCCAGTCATAACCTGCAGCATAAAGTCCACCCACAATGGCACCAGCACTTGTACCCGTTACAAACGCGGGTTTAATGTTATACTCATCAAAAGCTTTAAGGAGACCCACGTGAGCAACTCCTTTTATACCACCTCCAGATAATGCAAGTCCTATTTTCATAATATATGGTATTGAGTATGCAAGATAGTAGATTATGGTTGAAACTACGGGGTCACTAGGAGATCTTAACTATGATAAATATCATTTGCTTATGGCGTAACACCGTTTAGATTTGAGTATGAAAATATCACGTCATCATCTTGCTATAAAAATTGGTTTTTTAATGTTATGTAATCTTATTGCATTACAAACTTATGGGCAACAGTATAATGTAGAGTTACGTCCTACACTTCATTCTCCTACACGTACTGTACTAGATCAAAACTTACGTATAGGTAATGGTATAGAACTCACTGGTATCTATAATTTAAGTAATCGTACAGATGTATATGCAGGTTTATTATGGAGTCGTTTTGATACCGATGAGTCTCGCAATGAAGAAGATATAGAGTATACTCAAAAGGGGATTGTCTTAGGTACACTTTTCAACTTTAAAATTATAGAGAAGCAGAAGCATTTGTTTTATGTAAGAACAGGATTTACCTACTCAAATGTTGCTTCTAGTAGCGTTATTGAAACTGCAAATTTTGAATCAAAAAATGCCATAGGGACGCAATTAGGTTTAGGTATGAGTATTAAGAGTCTCGGGCATTGGTCCATACTACCAGAGTTGAGGTACAGTAGTTCTTCTCACCGCATAGATGTTACTTCTGGAAATGATTTTTTATCGTTTAATACAGTCGCCATTACAGTAGCTATACAAAGATCACTGTAGCTGATATATATCATATTATACCTTATAAATGAGCCGTACTTTTAACTCATAACCTTTTAAAATTAAGTTAATATGGATGTACAGATAGCATATGTTAAGATAGATAGAAGTGAAACACTCACGACATATATAGAAGATAAACTAGTCAAACTTTTTAAGAGATATGACTGGCTCATAAAGGCAAACGTTATTATCAAAAAAGAAACCGCACAAACGCATCATAACGCTATATGTGAGATAGAATTAAGCGTACCTGGGCCCCGCATATTTGCTCAATCACAAGAGAAAAATTTTGAGATGGCTGTAAAGGAAACCATTTCAGATCTGGATGTGCAGCTCAAAAAACGCAAAGCACAATTTACTAACCAAAATATAAGCTCATAATGAAAAAGATTTTAGTTCCAGTTGATTTTTTAACTCAGTCAGAAAATGCACTTGAGACGGCTTCCGCTTTCGCGAAAGCGTACAACGCAGAGATTTTAGTTCTTCATATGATGGGCTTATCTGATGCTGTACTCACTCACAGTGAAGGTGATAGTATTGCTCAAGGAGTGTACCATATGAAACTAGCCGAAAAGCAGTTTAAAACCTTTCTTGATAAACCTTATATGGAGGGCGTAAAGGTCACAGAAGTTGTTCAAAATTATAAGATTTTTGAAGAAATAAACAAACTTGCAAAAGAGCAGGAGATAGATCTCATCATTATGGGTTCACACGGAGCAAAGGGATTGCGAGAAGAGTTTGTAGGTTCAAACACAGAAAAAGTAGTAAGAAGCTCAGAGATACCTGTGCTGGTAATAAAAGATAGAGAAGGGGAGTACATACCACAAAATATAGTGTTTGCTTGTGATTTTAAAACAGAAAATGTGACAGCATACAGAGAAGCTATCCCATTATTTGAAAAGCTGGGAGCAAGGGTACACCTGGTGTATATAAATCTACCTGCAGATCGTTTTAGAAGCTCTAAAGAGATAGAAGAAGATATGACATCGTTTATGCGTATTGCAGAATTTGGAAAACCGTTACATCAAGAAGACCTTGTGATTATAAATGGATACTCTATAGAAAGTGGTCTTTATGAATATGCAGAAAAAGTTAATGCAGATGCGCTGGCTATACCTACTCACGGTCGTAAGGGCTTGTCTCACTTTTTTAGAGGTAGCGTTGCAGAGGCGCTAGTTAATCACTCTAAAATGCCAGTGTTTACGTTTAAAATGTAATTGTAAACTATCTATTCTAATAAAAGGCTCTCAATCGAGAGCCTTTTTTGTAGGATTTATACCGATAATGCCAGTTCCAACTTACCTAGCATTATTAATTCTGACTTATTTACGCCTGAAAATGAACGAGCAAGTTCCCATCCCGTTTGTAAAATAATGTTCTTAATCTCAATGGTAAAAAAATGAGGATGCTCATCTTTATAATCTAGAAAGTCACTGAACATTTTTTGAGGGTCTTCATTAAAAGCTTCGACTCCTTCAAATACAATCTCGATGAGATATGCCGCATCAGTCCCAAAGGCATCTTGTAAATCATCTATTTCTAGCCAATAATTTAAAACACAATATTGTAATCTAGAAAACTCCTCATCCCGCACAACCTTATCTGCAGCAGCGATGGCATAAAAAAGTTTGCCTAGGTTATGATAGAAAGTAACATCTTTATTATTAGTTGTTTCCATAATATTAGTTTTAAGAATCAAAAATAGTCTTGAGCCTGACCGCCATCTATGATATATATCATTTACAAGACTTTTTTTAAGTAATAAAATAGGAAACAGCTGATTGTTTTAATAGTTGTATTTTTAGTTTATGAAATTTTTAGAAGAGAGTATAGAAGAGGCATTTTTTATTCTATTTGAAGGCGCTTCAGAGGGTATTGTAGTGGTAGATTCCTCCCAGATTATAGTCGCTACAAATGAGTCTGCTAGAACTATTTTTGGGTATGAGTCAAATGAGCTAGAAGGTAGCAAGCTAGAGACTCTTATACCTATGCGTTATCACGGATCACACGGTGGTCATTTTAAAAAATTTATGGACCATAGTGACAAGCGGGAGATGGGTACTGGGAGAGACTTGTACGGCTTGCGTAAAGATGGGTCACAAATCCCTGTAGAGGCTGGGCTCAATCCATTTGTACTGCACGATAAGCAATATGTGATGGCGCTCGTTACAGATATTACAGTACGTAAATCACAAGAGGAGCAAATCTTAAATCTAAATAGCACTCTAGAAGAAAAAATTGCATTAAGAACAGAATCTCTTAGAGATGCTGTAAGTAAGCTTAAAGAAGAGGTGCAACTGCGAGTAGAAGCAGAGAATAATGCAAAAGAAGCACTTCAAAAAGAGAAAGAGCTCAATGAACATAAAACTAAGTTTTTATCACTAGTATCTCACGAGTTTAAAACCCCTATAAGCGGTATACTTACCTCTGCCACACTAGCCGGAAAATATACAAGAGAAGACCAGCAAGATAAGAGAGAAAAACATCTCAATATTATAAAGAGTAAGGTTAAATATCTTAATACTATAATTGATGATTTTTTATCTGTAGAGCGGTTAGATACTGGTAAAACTAACTATAAGTTTACAGAAGTTTATTTAAGTAAAGTGCTAAGTGAGGTGATTTATGATGCAAATATGCACCTTAAAGATGGACAGCAAATACATTACCCAAAAAAGGCAGATGATGTTGTGATTGAGTTTGATGAAAAAATACTAGAACTTGCTCTTACAAATCTGGTTCATAATGCTGTAAAATATTCTGGCGAAAACACAAACGTCTATATAGATATACAACAGGATGAAAAGCAGCTTTTTATAACAATAAGAGATCAAGGAATAGGAATACCAGAGCACGAACAAAAGTTTATATTCAACCGTTATTTTAGAGCAGAAAATGCGTTACTTAATGCGGGTACAGGTATAGGACTCAATATTGTAAAAAGCCATATAGAAAACCTAGGAGGTAGCCTTACCTTTAAAAGTATTTTAAATCAAGGTTCTACCTTTACCATTATGATACCTACCACTCAAAACTGATTTTATGAAAAGAGTACTTATAATAGAAGATGATGCCGCTTTACGCGAAAACACAGCAGAGCTGCTTGAGTTATCAAACTATGATGTAACCGCTGCGCCCAATGGCCGCGTAGGTATTGAGTATGCAAAGTCATCACCGCCAGATGTGATTGTCTGTGATATTATGATGCCGGAGGTAGATGGTTATGGCGTGTTAGAGGCACTCTCTAGTGATACTACTACAAGTCACATTCCATTCATATTTCTCTCTGCCAAAACTGAGCACAAAGAGATAAGAAAAGGAATGGATATGGGTGCAGATGATTATCTCACCAAACCTTTTGAGGAGGAAGAATTAATAAGCGCTATAGAGAGCCGTATAGCAAAAGCCACTTTACTTAATGCAAAAAGCCAAGAGCAATCTCAAATAGGAGATGATGAGTCACTGAGAAGCCTTAATGAGCTCAAAAACTTTTTTGATGATGAGGGTGAGGAGTTTACATTTAAGAAAGGTGAAGAAATCTATAAAGAAAGAGGACATTCTAATATGGTGTACCTCATACTTAAGGGCATAGTTAAGACTCATAAAATGGATGAGAGTGGTAAAGAGCTTATTACAGCTCTCTTTAAGGCAGATGATTTTTTAGGCTTTACTTCATTTCTAGATAACCTTGCATATCAAGAGTCTGCCACAGCAATGGAGGATGTGACAGTAGTAGGAGTGAGTAAAAAAGAACTCAAAGCCATTCTAGAAAAAAGTAAAAATGTCTCACTAGAGCTTATGGAGCTCCTCACAGATAATCTTGCAGATATTAAAGACCAGCTTTTACAAATGGCATATAGCTCTGTGCGCAAAAAAACAGCTCAAACTATTTTACAGTTTGCAGAAATTCTTAATAAAACGCCACAAGAAGGAATAAAAATAGCGAGAAATGATCTCGCAAGTGTCGCAGGTATTGCTACAGAGAGTTTAATAAGAACGCTGTCTGGATTTAAAAAAGACGGACTCATAGCTATAGAGGGGCGTAATATCAGGCTACTTGATGTAGATGGTTTACAGAGTGTAGAGTAATTTGTTCTAAAACTGATTTTTATCATTCTTTAACCACTTTTCATAAAATACATTTGTCCCACTCAATGTATTTATGATGAAGCATATTCTTATTCCTGTTGATTTTTCTGAGCAATCTTGGCAAGCAGCCTTATGCGCGCTCAATCTATATAAAAATGCGGGAGTACGATTTTATTTGTTTTTTTCTGAAGAGCACGACTATTGTAAAGGTGATAGTGATGTGATCACTCAAGCACCATTAGTAAGACTTTCTTCTTGGGTTAAGAAGTTAGAACTTAAGAAAGCTAGTGGTCAGGTATTAATACCTCTTAAATGGGAGGGTGAGTTTATAGCAGATGTACGATCTGCCGTGTCAGAAAATCAAATAGATCTTATAGTAATGAGCACAAGGTATCCTAACATATTTTGTGAGGAGTTGAGCGATAGTCACGTGCGTCACATTATTGCTCGAGTAAAATGTCCGGTACTTATCGTACCTAGGGATTTTAGTTGTTTTACTCCACAGCAAGTTGTCTTACTTACAGACTATAATTTTAAGCACCGCACAGAGGCTACAAATCATATAAAAGAATTCGTAAACCGCACAAGAGCACATCTTAATGTGCTTCAATTATCAAAAAAAGGTAATGCCCTTACAACGGCACAACAGGCTAATAAGTCTATTCTTAAAGGAGCATTAGATAGTATACAGCATAGTTTTCACTTTGTGATTCAAAAAACTATGGATGAGGCACTACAGTTTTTTATAGATGTACAGCAGGTAGATATGGTTATTTTATTTGCAAAAAATATAAACCTTTCAGAAAATATACTTTTCTCTCCCTCACTACAAACAGAAATGGACTATCATAAAAATATTCCCTTTCTCATCGTACACGAGTAGATCTGTGAGGTGACATAAATCATAGTTTAAGGCTAGTAAAGCGCATAGATTTGAGTATCAAAAAAGGATACATTATGCGAGTAATTATAGTACCAACAGATTTTTCAGAAAATGCTTTTAATGCACTTGCCTGTGCGATGGAATACTTTAAGTATGAGAGGAGCAAGTTTATTTTATTACATACGTATGCAGATGAGGTGTATGAAAATAAAGCCGTAATCTCTCGAGATATACTTGATGAGTATAAAGAGATTAAACGTAAAGAAAGCGAGGTAAAACTGAGCACTACCCTTGAAAATGGACGCCAAGTATCTCCAAACCCAAAGCACACCTTTGAGACTCTAGCACTTTTTGGGACGCTGCTAGATGAGGTTAACACACTTGTTAATAAAGAAAATGCAGACCTCGTTGTTATGGGTACACAGGGTAAAACTGCAGACAGAAACATCACCTACGGCAGTAATACATTACAAGTAATACGATATGTAAAGTGTCCAGTTTTAGGAATTCCACTTGATTATAAGTACCAGAGACCAGATCGTATATTATTCCCTTCGGCACTTATGATTCCTTATAAAAATAGAGAACTTAAGCTTGTGAGTTGCCTAGCACGTAGTTTCAGGTCAACGGTAGATTTACTTTATATCTCAAACTATGATAGACTCTCCTTACGACAAGAAGATGTAAAAACGTTGTGGGAATACCGCTTTCGCGAAAGCGTAATAAACTACACTAGAAAAGACGAGGGTAATGTCGCTTCTATTATAAATGAGTACATCAAAGACCACGGTGTAAACCTACTGGTTATGGTAAACTCAAAGCATACGTATATGGAAACCTTACTTCATACATCTGCCATAGATACAGTGGGGCTTAATACCAAAATACCCTTCCTTATTTTACAAAACTTACCTAGATAAAACGCTATGAAACATATCTTACTACCTACCGACTTTTCTGACACTTCATATGAAGCAATAACGTATGCGGTTCAATTATTTATTAATGAAGAGTGTACATTTTATGTGCTTAACACATACACACCTGTAGCACTATATACGACTACAATTTATGACCACCAGTCATCACTTAATGTAGATATAGGTGAGCTTTATAAAAATAGCTCTGAGAGTAATCTAACTCAAATTATAGAAAAAGTGACAGATGCATACCCTAATAAATTGCACACTTTTGAAGCTATCTCCAGTTATAATATCCTCAGTCAAGAAATAGCACATCTGGTAGAGAGTCGTCATATAGACTGTATAATTATGGGTACAAAAGGCGCTTCTGGTCTCAAAGAAGTATTTATAGGCTCACAAACTATGCAGGTTATAAAAAGTGCTACTGTACCCGTTATAGGTGTGCCTTCGGGATATAAGTATACTCAACTTAAAGACATACTCTTTGCAACAGATTATAGGTCTGGAGTTACACAACCAGGTCTCAAATTATTAGAAGAAATCTGCCGTAAACATATATCTCGTTTAATATTTCTTAATGCATATTATGGAGTTGAGTTAGATACTGAGCAATTAAGTAATAAAACGGCGTTAGACACCTATTTTGAAAGAGATGCTCATATCAATGAGATGGCAAATGGTATGGATGTGTTGGAAGCTATAGATGATTTTCAATCTAGGCATAAAGTAGATTTACTAGCGCTGGTTCATAACAAACATAACTTTTTTGAAAACTTATTATTTACTCCTGTAGTAAGTAAGATTGTGCACCACACCACAACACCTTTTATGATACTTCCACCTCAGAAATAATAGTTATGATACGAGTTTTAATTCCTACAGATTTTAGTGTAAACAGTCTCAATGCATTGACTTATGCACATATGCTTTTTCAAGAAGAACCTGTAACTTTTACACTATTGCACGCTTATGAACCTACTGCGCTACAAATATTAGGACACCAGACGCCTGTAAGGCTAGCATCTTTATATCATAGTCTCAAAGTACAAGCTATAGAAGAGCTTGAGTCGCTTAAAGAAGAGATATTAATTAAAAATGAAATAGCACATCACAGCTATGAGGTAGTGGCATATGGTAGTCATCTCAATGATGAAATTAAGAGTATGAGTGATCAAAAAATTGATTACATCGTTATGGGAAGTAAAGGCGCAACAGGGCTTAAGGAGATATTTATAGGGACAATAACTCATAGTGTGATAAGTTATCGCCATAACATACCATTGCTTGTTGTACCAGAGAAGGCAACATTTGTCATTCCTAAAAGTATAGGCTTTGCGACAGATTTTGAAAAACCGTATCACAAAGAAGAGTTTGAGCCTTTATTATTACTCACTCGATTATGGCAGGCTACCATAAGAATGGTTGAGGTTTATGAAGAACATAACCTTAATCAAAAGCAGAAAGAACATATACAAGATCTTGAGTCCTTATTGCAGGAAATGAAATATCGTTTTCACGTAATTCCAAAGTTTTCAACGCTCGAAAACTGCATTCATATTTTTGATGAAGAATTGCAAATAGACTTACTAGTGATGATAGATTACCCAAAATCATTTTTTGAAAAGTTAATGAGAGAGCCTGTTATTAAAAAAATGTCCTTTCATACATCTCTACCTTTTTTAGTACTTCCTGCTCATAGCTGATTAATGTCATAGAATGGGTAGATATATGAGCGTAGTTTTATCACATAAAATAAATAATAATGGCACATATACTAGTACCCACAGATTTTTCAGACTATGCTTATAATGCATTATACTATGCAACTCGATTGTATCCAAATGAGAAATGCGAGATTACATTAGTACATACGTTTGAAGATCAATTTTCTACATCTACCAGTCGTATTGATATAGGTCGTAATGAAAAACTTTATGACGAGTTAGAACATAAAGCACTGGACAAGCTTAAATCTCAGAAAGAAAAAATTAAAAGAGATCGGGATGATATAGATCTTGATGTACAAATACTAGCAAGTGCACAACCATTATTTAAAATGGTAAATAGGCTTATAACTCAATCGTCTATAGATTTTATAGTTATGGGCACAAAAGGCGCTTCTGGCCTTAAGGAAGTTTTTGTAGGAAGTCAAGCTGTAAAACTTATTAATAAAGTAAAACCTATACCATTATTTTTAGTGCCAGTAGCCTCAGAGTTGGGCGAGCCTTCAAATATTGCTTATGCCACAGATCTTAAAATAGACTATGCACAATATCCTCTAGAAATTGTAAAAGAGGTAATGCGAGCTCATAAGGCAAAACTACATATCACGCACATTTATAATCAAATAAGCCCAGGTAACACGGTAGAGAATAATTACAGAAAACTTAAAGATAAACTGGCAGATGTAGAGTATAATACACACTGGTTATCTAGTGAGACTGGTATGGAAACAGCGGTAGCAACCTTTGTTGCAGAGCATAAAATTAATCTCTTAGTACTTATGTTCCATAAAAGAGGTTTTCTTAAAAAACTATTTAAAAAGTCATTTGTAGAGACAAGCTGCTTTCATACAGATATACCACTCCTTGTATTACCAGAGAGCTACTAATAGTTATCAAAGTAGCGATATACTTCTTAAACTACATTAATCATATAATTTAATACCCATTGTGATGAAAAAGAAAATACTTATTCCAACAGATTTTTCAAAAAATGCCTGGAATGCACTTACCTATGCTTCAGATCTTTTTGAGCACGTAGAGTGTGTGTTTTATGTGCTTAATGCATATGATGCAAAACCTTACAGTATAGGAGACTTAATGGTGCCAGAGCCAGGATCTCCATCTTACGAGAGTGCAAAAGATCAAGCCGTAAATGGACTCGCAAAAATTATGGATATGCTAGACTTTAGGGAAACTAATCATAAACATACATACGAGTTTATAGCAGAGCTTAATGACCCACTTACTGCTATGAAAAACTTTATAGAGCAGCGTGATATAGAACTTGTCGTAATGGGTACAAAAGGCGCTTCAAACTCACGCGGATCATTATTTGGCAGTAATACCATAATGGCGATGGAAAAACTAAGAGCTTGCCCAGTAATGGGAGTCCCGCTAGATGCGAGAGTGGCTTATGTAAAGGAAATTGTATTACCTACCAGTTATAAAACATATTATAAAAGAAGAGAACTTACGCACCTAGTAGAGATTGCTAGATTGCACGATGCAACCATCTCTGTCATACACGTAAATACCACAGAGGTTCTGACAGAAAAACAAGAAAAAAGTAAAACATTACTAGAGGAGTGTCTTGAAGGGGCTACCTATAGCTTTCATCACGTGCACGGCATAGACGTTACTGCTGGCGTGCGTGATTTTACAGAGAGTCGTGATAGTGATATGCTTGCTATCATAAATAGAAAGCACGCATTCTTTGGAAGTGTCTTTACTACGCCTATGGTAAAAGAGCTCGGTATGTTTACTAGGGTGCCACTGCTGGTTATGCACGATATATAGGTATAGGTAGTTTTTAACTACGCTTTCGCGAAAGCGTAAAACACACACCCTAATTTTTTTTGATGTTTTAAAAATATATAGTACTGATAATTGTCATAGTCTACCATTATATCTAGGCTTACATTTATAGTGTAATTAATTAAAAATCAGTTTTATGGAAACTTCATTGCCACTCTCAATAGATCTTTATCACAATGATGTAAAGGTTTGGAAATCTAATATTTCTCTTATCAATCACGAGATAGCCTTTATTGAAAACCTAACTAATTCATACATTTTTGAGCCTCGTACACCTAACTTATTTGAAAAGTTAGAGCACTTTAAAACTCATATAAGAAAAATTAAAAATAGACTTGATACACTCGTGCAATCACTTACAAAGCACGATGCAGAACTAAGCGGAATGTTAGAATGTGATACCGTGTCTTGTGATGTGTTTTTTGAGACAAAACATCTATCTATAAAAGAAGAGTATCGCGATTTTATAGATACTTATAGTGAAATCAAAACTGAGATTTTTAACTATTGCGGCGCTATTTTGAAAAGTAATAAGTCTCAAGATAATAAGTAATGTAAGTCTTAATGAGTTTATACAGTTGGACTCATTAAGCATTTGCTGGCATTACTAATTCTTTATGTAATGTCTTATACAACTCCCATTAGAGAGGGTAATGGGAGTTGTTTTTTATATTAAATAACCTAATATGTAAGCAATGAAATACTTCTACACTTTATGCATACTGGCAACTACATTACTACTTGGGAGTTGCAATAGCTCAGAACTTATAGAAAACTGGAAAAATCCAGATATAGAGACTTTTGAAGCACAAAAAGTGCTCGTACTAGCTATGACTAGCGATGTCAAAAATAGAGAGCTCTTTGAAAAAAGGCTGGTCGAAAAACTACAAGAAAAAGGAGTAAACGCATATAACAGCGCAGCATTTTTTAACTCAGAGTTTACCTCAAGACCTAGAACAGAGGAGGAGCTCGATAACCTAGAAAGAGAGATGCTCACAGAGGGCTATGATGCTATTCTGGTATCAAAAGTGCTAGGTGCCGAAGATAAGGTGACACTCGTGCAATCCTATCGTAACTGGGATAAAAGATTTAACGGTTTTGAAGACGATTACTACACAAGTCAAAATATCTATGTAGAAGACGAGAGAGTAGAGAAGTTTACCGTCTATCACGCAGAGAGCGCACTCTATTGTATTTGCCCCACAAAGGATAGAGAGATTATCTGGAAGGGCTCTATAGATGTGACAGAACCAGATAGTGATCGCAAGGCTATAAAGGACTATATAAACCTTCTGGTGTGGGTTCTTGAGGAGCAAGATGTACTTGTGTTATCTCAAATAGATTAATTATGAAAACGCTTATATATTCTTCAAAAGATTTTGAAATACCATTTCTTGAAAATGAAAATTCAGGTTTTCACGAGCTAAAATTTATTCCTGAAAGACTAACAACTCACACGGCATATATGGCTATAGGGTTTGAAGCAGTCTCAATTTTTTCTGCAGATGATGCATCATCAAACGTTCTAGAAAAATTAAAAGATTTTGGAGTAAAGCACATTACATTACGTTCGGCAGGATATGATAACGTAAATCTTAGGGCGGCAAAACGTTTAAAAATAAAGGTAGCAAATGCTCCGGATTATTCGCCAAACGCGGTCGCCGAACACGCAGTAGCATTACTTCAGACATTAAATAGAAAAATTACGCTTTCGCGAAAGCAAACTCAAAACTACAATTTTACATTATCTAATCTCGTAGGCTTTGATCTAGTAGGTAAAACTGTAGGCATTATAGGAACGGGTAAAATAGGAAGTGTAATTGTACAAATTATGAATGGGTATGGCTGTGATGTACTGGCGACTGATCCATTCAAGAATAAAGATCTTATTGAGGCTAATAGTGTAAAGTATGTTGATGTGACTTTACTATGTGAGCAAAGTGATATCATTTTTTTAAGTGTTCCTCTTAACAAGGATACATATCAGTGCATAGATAAATCTAAGCTAGATTTGATGAAGAAAAATACTTTGCTTATAAATGTAGCTCGCGGCGCAGTAGTTCATACGCAAGATGTGGTAGATAGTGTTATTACTAACCAAATAGCAGGATATGCAACCGATGTGTATGACAAAGAAAGCGGTGTGTTTTTTTATGACAGATCTAAAGATCAACCTCAAGACGTAGCGTTAAAAATTTTACTAAATCACGATCGTATTTTGCTTACTCCACATCAAGCTTTTGCTACTCAAGAAGCTTTGCAAAACATTGCAAAGACTACTATATCTAATCTAAAGCACTGGCAAGAAGGTCAAGAACCCAAAACAACATTACATCCCTTTGAAGTAATTTTTGAATAATTACATTTTTTCAAATATGATATATGTCATAGTAAAAGCACTTACATAATCACACATTTGCTATAAGTATAATGGCTGTAAAGCCTGTATAAATTAATAGTATATATGTCAAGTTGTTATCATTGTGGCGATGTTTGTGAGACAGAAATCATACATCAAGAAAAATCTTTTTGCTGTCACGGCTGTAAGACTGTCTTTGATATCTTAAATGATAATGACCTTACCTACTATTATGATATTGAGCGTGCTCCAGGTATATCTCCATTAGATCAAGAAGCAAAGTTTGACTTTTTAGACAATAAAGATATAGTAGCAAAGCTCACAGAGTTTGATGAGCAAGATACTCAAGTTGTCTCTTTATTGATACCTTCTATACATTGCAGTTCTTGCATATGGGTTCTTGAGAATCTCAATAAACTTAATGCGGCAGTAAAGACGGCACAAGTAAATTTTCCAGAAAAGACCGTTCGTATTACATATAACTCATCAGAGATTACACTTAAAGATCTGGCTATACTTTTATCAAGAATAGGGTATGAGCCATATATCTCACTAGAGGACGCAACAGAGAAGAAGACAACGGTAGATAGAAGCCTTATCTATAAACTTGGTGTTGCTGGCTTTGCCTTTGGTAATATTATGTTCTTATCCTTTCCAGAGTATTTTGAGGTAGGTGAGTTCTGGTTAGATAAGTTTAAGTACGTTTTTAGATGGTTGATGTTTCTCTTTGCTCTGCCGGTAGTTTTTTATTCTGGTCGTGATTATTTTATATCTGCATATAAAGGATTACGATCTAAAGTTTTAAATATAGATGTACCTATAGCCATAGGTATTACGGTACTATTTGTAAGGTCAAGTGTTGAGATTATGATGGACTGGGGTACTGGCTTTTTTGACAGTATGGCCGGGCTCGTCTTCTTTTTATTATTAGGGAGGTTTTTCCAGCAGAAAACGTATGCCTTTCTATCATTTGAGAGAGATTATAAATCTTACTTTCCTATTGCTGTTACTAGACTTGTAATACAAGTTCAAGATAAAGCCGAAAATTCAGTTACTCAAGATCGTAACGAGCAAGACCAGTCTAAGGTTATAGAAGAGCAAGCACAAGTCTATGAGCTCAAGACTAAGGATCGCATACTTATAAGAAATGGAGAGCTTTTACCGGTAGATGCTATTCTTATTAAAGGAAATGCTCTTATAGACTATAGTTTCGTAACGGGTGAAGCAGCTCCGGTTACCAAGCAATCTGGTGATCAACTTTATGCTGGAGGGAGGCAGCAAGCAGGCCCTATCGAGGTTGAAGTGCTCAAGCCTGTAGAGCAGAGCTACCTTACTCAGCTATGGTCTAATGAGATCTTTAGTTCAAAAAATCAAAGTCCGTTTGAAAATCTAACAGACCGTATAAGCAGGAGGTTCACCATATCACTGCTTGCTATAGCTGTTATTGCAACCTTAGTTTGGGTTTTTATAGATATAAGTACAGCACTTAATGTATTTACAGCAGTGCTTATAGTTGCCTGTCCTTGTGCGATAGCACTTGCTGCACCCTTTACACTTGGTAATTTACTGCGCATTTTTGGTCGTCATAAGCTATATATGAAAGATAGCTCAGTCATAGAACGTATGTCACACATAGACACCGTTGTTTTTGATAAAACAGGTACGCTCACAACAAGTGTAAAGAACACAATAACTTATGAAGGTATTGCACTTACTACACAAGAAAAATCACTTCTCACCAGCACACTTAGAGCTTCAAACCACCCTTTAAGTAGATCGCTATATGAACTATTAAATACCCACAATATCCAAACGCTGGATGAATATACAGAAGATATAGGCCAGGGTATCACAGGGACTATAAACAACCATCAAATCAAGATAGGGTCTTACGGTTTTGTAAGTGATAATGCGGCTCATAAAACTGCACAACCACATACCCGTACTGCGGTTCATATAAGTACAGACAGTACGTATAAGGGGTGTTATTTATTTTATAATGACTACAGGTCTGGTGTACAAACCGTTTTTGATCAAATAGGTAAAAAAGCTCAGGTTATTATTCTCTCTGGTGATAATGATGGAGAGCGTGAGCATCTTGCAGAATTATTGCCACAAGATGCTACGTTACTATTTAATCAAAAGCCAGAAGATAAGTTACAATTCATAAAGTCCCTTCAAGATAGTAATCGCAAAGTATTGATGATAGGAGACGGTCTTAATGACGCAGGAGCTCTAGCACAAAGTGATGTGGGTATTTCTATATCAGAAAATGTAAATGTCTTTTCTCCTGCTTGTGATGGTATACTAGACGCACAAAGATTTAAAGATATACCCACTTTTATGAGCTTATCACGTAAGGGAGTAGAGGTCATTAAATATGCCTTTATTTTCTCAATATTTTATAACCTCATAGGTCTAGGTTTTGCTGTGACAGGTAATCTAGCACCAGTGGTTGCAGCTATATTAATGCCGCTTAGTTCTATAAGTATCGTTGTATTTACGACGATAGCCACCTCAATTTTGGGTAAAAAACTTAAAACAATATGATTACACATTTACACATCCCTTCGGCCGTAGGGCCGTCTCATAATATAGCAGTATTACCTGTGTATACAGAGAGACAGCTTATAACTATGTTTTACAAATCTGTGCACCACAATGAGCCACAAGAGGGTTTTGATAGCTGGTTAAGCGCTGTGCAAAATCAACTCTTAGTAGTAGAGCAATTACCATCTAGAGATCAATCTTTTTATCTAGAGGCTCACGGTGCCATTTTACAAGAGTTTAAAGCCATATTGCAAGCTATTACAAGATTTGAGCATCAGTTTATGATGAGTTGTCCTTGTGCTGTACAAGGGGCTGGAGTGCTGCTTTCATCGCTACAGAAAGTATCAAAAAGACTTCAAAAAGTGATCGTGTAAAAGGTGGGTGTAAGAGTTGTTTTACGCTTTCGCGAAAGCGCATTTAAAACTATTTAACAGTAACTGATATTTGTCATATTTCACCTTGAAGTTCACACGTAGTTTTACACCATAATCCTATCAGGTATGAGTATTATTTATATGCTTCTTGCAATAAGTGTGGTTGTCGCACTCATCTTTTTTGCAGCTTTTATACTGTCTGTAAAAAAAGGGCAATATGACGACACTTATACGCCATCTGTGCGTATGCTTTTTGAAGATGAGGTAATTACAACTAAGGCTTCTGAGAGTGATAATAAAGATCAAGCAAATTCAACCAATTTAAAACAGTAACCCATTTTTTTATGGAAATACAAAAATTCTATTACGATAATAAAATCGTACGTAAGTTTATAATCGCGACGATGTTTTGGGGCATTATAGGGATGAGTGTGGGGCTTCTTCTAGCTTTTATGTTTCTTTTTCCTAACCTTACAGACGGCATCTCTTGGTTAAGTTTTGGTCGTTTGCGTCCGCTGCATACTAATGCTGTGATTTTTGCCTTTGTAGGTAACGCTATTTTTGCTGGTGTTTATTACTCTACACAACGACTTCTCAAAGCTCGTATGTGGAAAGACTGGCTTAGTAATCTTAACTTCTGGGGATGGCAGGCTATCATTGTAGGTGCTGCAATCACGCTACCTTTAGGTTTTACTACCTCAAAGGAGTATGCAGAGCTAGAGTGGCCTTTTGACATTGCTATCGCATTAATTTGGGTTGCTTTTGGGGCAAACTTAATAGGTACTATTCTTAAAAGAAGACAGCGACACCTTTATGTGGCAATCTGGTTTTATTTAGGAACATTTGTAACTGTAGCGGTATTACATATTGTAAACAGTATGGAGCTGCCAGTAAGCGCGCTTAAGAGTTACTCTATGTATGCTGGGGTGCAAGATGCACTAGTACAGTGGTGGTATGGTCACAATGCGGTGGCTTTCTTTTTAACTACACCATTTTTAGGTCTTATGTACTACTTTGTGCCTAAGGCCGCAAATAGACCGGTATACTCATACAGATTATCTATTGTACACTTCTGGTCTCTTATTTTTATTTACATCTGGGCAGGGCCACACCACCTGTTATATTCTGCACTACCAGACTGGGCACAAAACTTAGGAGTAGCCTTCTCTATTATGCTTATTGCTCCATCTTGGGGAGGTATGATTAATGGACTACTCACACTAAGAGGGGCTTGGGATAAAGTACGTACAGATCCTGTTCTTAAATTTATGGTAGTGGCAATTACAGGCTACGGTATGGCAACCTTTGAGGGGCCTATGTTATCGCTTAAAAATGTAAACGCCATCGCTCACTTTAGTGACTGGGTTATTGCACACGTACACGTAGGAGCACTTGCTTGGAATGGTTTCTTAACATTTGGTATGGTATACTGGATGGTGCCTAGGTTATTTAAAACTACACTGTGGTCTACTAAGCTTGCAAACGTACACTTCTGGGTAGGTACATTAGGTATTATACTTTATGCTTTACCTATGTATGTTGCTGGTTTTGTACAAGCATCTATGTGGAAACAATTTAATCCAGATGGTACACTTACTTACGGTAACTTTCTTGAGACAGTGAGTGAGATCATCCCGATGTACTGGATGCGTGCTATAGGAGGAAGTATGTTTATAGTAGGAGCGCTTATAGGAGTGTATAACTTAATAATGACAGCACGCTCGGGTAATGAAGTAACAGATGAGCTCGCAGAGGCTGCGCCACTTCAAAAAGTAACTAGAAAACGTACCTCAAAAGAGGGATACCACACTTGGTTAGAAAGACGCCCGGTAAAGCTTACCATTTTTGCAACTATTGCCATCCTTATAGGTGGTATGGTACAAATTATACCGTCACTTATGGTAGATGATTATGTACCTGTAATCTCAAGTGTAAAGCCATACACACCACTAGAACTCGAGGGTAGAGATATTTATATACGAGAGAGCTGTGTATCGTGTCACTCACAAATGATACGACCTTTTAGAAGTGAGGTAGAGCGTTATGGTGAGTACTCAAAAGCAGGAGAGTATGTGTATGATCATCCATTTTTATGGGGAAGTAAACGTACGGGACCAGACCTTATGCGTGTAGGTGGTAAGTATAGTGACAACTGGCACTTAAACCACTTTTACGATCCGCAGAGTACATCGTCTGGTTCAATAATGCCATCTTATAAATGGCTTATCAAAAATGAGTTAGATAAAGATCTTACAGAAAAGAAAATGGAAGCAATGGTCACGCTAGGTGTACCCTATACTCAAGAGGAGATAGATAATGCTCAAGAGCTTATGACGGCACAAGGAACGCAAATAGAGAAAAATCTTTATGCAGATCCAGACTTTGCAAATACCTATGAAGCAGATAAAAAATATGCCGAAGAGAATGGGCTAGATTTTATCGAGATGCGCAATCGTGAAGTGGTAGCCCTTATAGCTTACATACAACGATTAGGAACAGATATAAAAGTTAAAAACACAGACGGTACAACAACCATCATAAACGACTAAGCGATGTTAAAATTTGTAAAAGGAAATCTAGAAAATATTGATGGGGTTGAAATATACCCTATCATCTCACTACTTATATTCTTTGTCTTCTTTGCAGCCCTTTTCTGGTGGGTGTTTACAGCAAAGAAGAGCCACATAGCAGAGGTGAGCAACATACCACTTAACGACAATACACTTAATTCAAATAATTAAATCTATGAGAACAGTAGCATCATTTTTAAGAATCTTAGGCTTCTCGATACTGGGTTATTTTATCATAGATATTGCAGGGTCTACTGGAGATATATCTATCTTTTTACAAGAACCTTGGATCTGGGCTGTACTAGGAGTAATCATTCTTTTTTATACCGCTGGTGAGATAAGTATAGAAGCCCTAAGAAGTATTCTATATAAAAGCCTCAAGCCAGACGCACAAAAAGTTTATGATAAAGAGGTAGCTCTTGCAAAAGAAAACCAGTTTAAGTGGTTTAAGGAGAAGTATAAAGCCTCTCTAGGAAGTAAAGCAGTAGAGGAGGAGCACGAAATCATACTTGACCATAATTATGATGGGATCAAGGAGCTTGATAATAATTTACCGCCTTGGTGGGTATATATGTTTTATGCAACGATTGTCTTTGCGGTAATATACCTAGTGCGATTTGAAGTGTTTAACGACTATGATCAAGAAGAAGAATATCAGGTTGCGGTTGCAGAGGCAAAAGCAGAAATAGAAGAATGGAAAAAAACAGCTAAGGATCTTGTAGATATTAATACAGTAACACTACTTACAGATGCTAGTGATATCAATGCTGGTAAAGCCATTTTTACAAATAACTGTATTGCCTGCCATAAAGCAGATGGTGGAGGAGGTATAGGTCCTAACCTTACAGATCAACACTGGATTCTAGGTGGTGGTATAAAAAATGTATTTAAAACCATTTCAGAAGGTGGTCGTGATGGTAAGGGTATGATCTCTTGGAAATCTGAACTTAAACCTGCAGAAATGGCTCAAGTAGCCAGCTTTGTACTCTCATTACAGGGAACTACTCCGGCAGAGCCAAAGCAAGCAGAAGGTGAGATCTGGATAGACCCAGACGCAGCACCTACACCTGTACAAGAAGTAGACTCTCTAGTGGTAGAAGAGATTACCGTAGCAGTAAGTAATTAGTAAAAACAAGCACCTTATAATACCCGGTATGGCAGAGCAAGGACAAGATAACTTTAGAGACACTATAGGTACTCTTAATGAGGAGGGTAAACGTGCTTGGGTTTTTCCTAAAAAGCCAGACGGTAAGTGGTATGAGTACCGCAAGTATGTAAGCTATGTATTGCTCTTATTTTTATTTAGTGCGCCTTTTATTAAAATAGGTGGTAACCAGTTTTTAATGTTTAACGTATTAGAGCGTCGCTTTAATATTTTTGGCTACCCATTTTGGCCACAAGATTTTCACCTGTTTGTAATAATGATGATTATTGGGGTGGTTTTTGTGATTTTGTTTACCGTTGCCTTTGGTAGATTATTTTGTGGCTGGGTATGCCCACAGACCATATTTATGGAAATGGTTTTTCGTCGTATTGAGTACTGGATAGATGGTGATAGAGGGAAAGAAATACGACTTAAAAAAATGCCGTGGACAAAGGAGAAAATAAAAAAAAGAGCCCTTAAGTGGTCTATATTTTTTATCATCTCTTTTCTTATAGCAAATGTGTTTCTTGCCTATCTCATAGGCAGTGACCAGCTTATAAGATATATCACAGATGGACCGTCTAAGCACATAAGCACACTAGTATCATTACTTATTTTTACAGGTGTATTCTACTTCATATTTGCGTGGTTTAGAGAGCAAGTATGCATTATCGCTTGTCCTTATGGTCGTCTACAAGGTGTGCTGCTAGATAATAAATCTATTGTAGTGGCTTATGATCACAAACGAGGAGAAAAGGAAGAAGGTCGCGCAAAATTTAAAAAAAATGAAGAACGCGCCACTACAGGTAAAGGTGATTGTATAGACTGTTTTGCCTGTGTGCACGTATGTCCTACAGGTATAGATATACGTAATGGCACGCAGCTAGAGTGTGTAAACTGTACTGCTTGTATAGACGCCTGTGACCATATGATGGAGGCTGTAAATCTTCCCACAGGGCTTATACGCTATGCAAGTGAAGATAATATTGAGAAAAAAGAAAAGTTCAAATTTACACCTAGACTCAAGGGCTATACAGCTGTACTAGGTATTCTCATAGCGGTACTTATAGGGATGCTCTTTTTACGTAACGATGTAGAGGCACGTATCTTAAGATTACCAGGGCAACTTTATGAGCACAAGGCAGATAATATGATAAGCAATGTGTACACCTTTAAGCTAGTTAATAAAACCATAGAAGATATAAATGATGTGTACTTTAAACTTGCTTCTCACAAAGGGACTATAGAGGTTGTCTCAGGCAATTTTTTTGATATAAGCGGTCAAGGTCTTGCAGAAGGCACACTGTTTATTGAGATAAATGCAAGCGCTATTAAGAGTGATAAAGAACAACTAGAGGTTGAGGTGTATAGCGGTGATGAGCTTATAGAGACAACGGTTACCTCATTTTTAGGACCAAGAATGTATAGATAGTATAACGCTTTCGCGAAAGCAAAAAAAGAACAATTATGAAGTGGAACTGGGGAAAAGGTATTGTAGTGGGAATGATCTCATTTATGGCTTTCATACTATATATGGTCATCACAATGAGTACAGATAAGAAGTATAGTCACGATCTGGTAACCGAAGAGTATTATGCAAAAGAAATGAAGTATCAAACCGAAATAGATGCCGAAACTAATGCAAATCTTCTTGAAGGTGAAATTAATGGAATACTTACTCCAGAGGGATGGTTACTTACATTTCCAGCATCTATAGATGCTAGTTCCATAAAGGGTACTGTCTCCTTATATAGACCGTCTAATGAGCTGTTAGATTTTGAAATACCGCTTGCCATCACAGATGGTAAACAGCTCATACCAGATCATAAACTCATTGCTGGAAGATGGAATATCACAATCACCTGGAGTGATGGTGATCAAGATTATATGTATAAAAAATCAATAAGTTATTAAATGCTTTGGTCTGCACTCATATTCGGTTTATTAGGGAGTTTTCACTGTGTAGGGATGTGTGGGCCTATTGCGTTTATGTTACCTGTAGATCGTAAAAACCCCGTAAAGCGCTTTTTTCAATTATCAAGTTATCACGCAGGAAGAATTCTTACCTACAGCGTGATAGGTCTCATTTTTGGGGTAGTGGGGAAGAGTCTTAACCTCTTTGGTTTTCAGCAAAATTTGTCTATTGCCATAGGTGTTTTAATGATTGCTGTAATACTTATTCCTTCACGATTTTTAAGTAAGTATAGCATCTCAAAACCCATATATAAACTAGTGGGGAAAGTAAAAAGTAATATGGGAGCTGCGCTTAAAAAGAAAGATCCAGCAACGTTTTTTACCATTGGGTATCTTAATGGGTTGTTGCCTTGTGGACTTGTGTATATGGCAGTTTTTGGAGCGCTGGCTTCTGGAGATGCTTTACAGGGTGGTCTTTATATGGCCATTTTTGGACTAGGGACCATACCACTTATGACAACAGCTATTTACTTAGGTAACTTTTTAAAAGGAACGATTAAACAACGCATAGTAAAAGCGATTCCTGTATTTGTAGTTATAATAGGTGTGCTGTTTATACTGCGTGGTATGGGCTTAGGGATTCCTTATATCTCTCCCTCAGAAAATGTGCGTATAGAAAAAATAGCCGCGCAGCACGCGTGTCACTAAGAGCTATTACTAAACATAGATTTTTTTACAACCTCTAAACTTTAAACTTATGAAAAATTCATTATTACTACTCGTAGACTGGGGAATGGGAGCAATGTTAATAGGCGTTTTTGCCGTGGTGTGTATTGCGATGGTACTTATCGTATATAGTATGTCTCGTAACGGTAAATCTGCTACAAACCAAGAAGAAGATGATACAAATAATGGGTAGTATATTGAGCGCTTTATGTACTCGAGTAGTCTATAAAGTGATAGATATACGCATTGCTTTAATGTTTATTAAAGTCTAAGGAGGTGCTTAGGTTTAGAACGCTTTCGCGAAAGCGTTATTAAAAACAAAAAAGGAGGAATCACCTATTAAGATGATTCCTCCTTTTTTCATTATTATGACTTATAGGTTATACGGTCATAGAGAATAATTGTGTCTCTGGTTTTTTGCGCTGCAGGCGTAGGTCAAATGGTAGACATATGTTACGTACAAATGGTCTTCCTTTTTCTGTAACTAGTATACTAGTATTATTTATGATAACTAATCCGTCATTTTCAAGTTCTTTAAGCTTTATAAGTACATCCGGTATTTCTGCGAAGTGTAGTTTTTGATCTGTCCACGAGGTTTTAAACTCACACATTAAGTTAAGAATATGCTGTCTTATAATTAGATCTTCTTCTGTAAGTAAATGCCCTCTAAAGATAGGAAGAATACCGTCTTCTACTAGCTGCTGGTACTCCTCAATATTTTTTACATTTTGAGCAAAGCTGTACCAGCTATCACTAATAGCAGATACACCTAGACCTATCATTACTTGTGTCTTACTGGAGGTGTACCCCATAAAATTGCGATGTATTTTACCTTCTTGTTGTGCAGTGTGTAAGCTGTCATTTTTTAAAGCAAAATGATCCATACCTATCTCTACATAACCTGCCTCGACTAGCATTTTTTTACCTATCTCATATTGTTTTCTCTTTTGCTCTGCAGAGGGTAAATCTTGATCAGAAAAGCCACGCTGGCCGTTACCTTTCATCCACGGTACGTGCGCATAGCTATAAAATGCGATGCGGTCTGGACGTAAGCGTGTGGTCTGTGAGATGGTAAAAATCACATCATCTTGCGTTTGAAATGGTAAGCCATATATAATATCGTGACCTACAGAGCTGTATCCTACTTCTCTTGCGGCTGTGGTTGCCGTTTTTACATTATGATATGGCTGTACTCTGTTAATAGCTTTTTGAACAGTTTCATTATAATCTTGTACACCGTAGCAAACTCTGGTAAAGCCTTGTTTATAGAGCGTTTCAAGATGTTCTTTTGTGGTATTGTTGGGGTGTCCTTCAAAACTTAGCTCAAACTCTGTGGCTTTGTTGGTGAGGCTAAAGACTCCATCTAGTAGTCTATCTAGGTGCTCTGGAGAGAAGAAAGTAGGAGTGCCACCACCTAGATGTAATTGCTTAACTAGTGGAGTACTACCTAAAAGTTTTACATAAAGCGTGAGCTCTTTGAGTACAGATTGTATGTAAGGAATCTCTACACTGTGATTTTTTGTAATGCGCTTATTACAACCACAAAAGGTGCACATACTCTCGCAAAATGGTAGGTGTATATATATGCTTATACCTTCTGTAGCGTTACTCTCATTAAAACTTTTTACTAAGGTCTCTTTCCACCCTTTGAGAGTAAATTGTTTTTTGTCCCAGTAGGGTACAGTAGGGTAACTGGTGTATCTAGGTCCTGCTACGTTATATTTTGAAATAAGAGTGCACATCTATTTTTGGTTTTTTTTCAAAAATAGGAGGAGCACAATACTTGATTTATGACAAATATCATAAACCCGTTTTTTGTGTAAAGGAAACTCTAGTAGTGATAAGCTTAGTTATGCTTTAAAGCAAAAAAAACAGCTACATAAAAATGTAACTGTTTCTTATACTTGGTAGCGAGAGGGGGGCACGATCCCCCGACCTCCGGGTTATGAATATTCATCTATATAGTTTAAATTGATTCAAAACTGTTTAAAATCAATACGTTGAGTAAATTTTATACATATTTGTACTCATCTGAATATAGGCTTAATTGCGATTTGTTGTACCTATGTTGTACCAAAAAAAATAGTACCTTAATAGTCCAATAAGACAGTTATGGCAACTATTCAGGCAGTATTACGGAACAAAGTAAACTCACGTTTGTTGTACCCAATTGCGGTACGGATGACAAAAGATAGAAAAACATCATATATATACATCGGACAGTATATTGATAAGAGGCAATGGGATGAACGAAATGGCTTGGTCAGAAAATCCCATCCGGATGCTATGTTTATAAATCAGCTCATTTTATCTAAACTAACTGAAGCGAACAAAAGACTTTTGAGTGCTGAATCCGAAAGCAAATATCAATCTGTAAAGACCATAAAAACGAATATTGTTCGAAATGAGCGTTTTGATTTCTTCAGCGCTGTAGAGATGCAAATTGAGAGAATAAAAGAGAGAGGTCAATTTCACCAAGCTGATGTTGTAAAACAACGAATGAATAGGTTTAAAGCTTTCGCGAAATCAGATAAGTTGCACTTCAATGAGATCACCGTTGACTTACTTAAAAGATTCGAAGCCTTCCTTAAAAACGATATCAAACTTGCACATAGAACTATTGTTAATTATATGATATCAATAAGAACGATATATAACATTGCGATTGGAGAGAAGTGGGCAGAACACAACTTTTATCCGTTTGGTAAAGGAGGGTACACAATAAAAATATTAGAATCTCAAAAAATAGGATTGTCAATAGAGGAAGTGCAACTTCTTGAATCTGTTGAAGATATTTCTCCTGCCCAAAGACACGCACTTAATGTATGGCTTGTAAGTTTTTATTTTGCAGGAATTAGAGTTGGAGATTTATTGCAACTAAAATGGTCTGATTTTAAAGATAATCGCTTGAGATATAGAATGGGTAAAAATCAAAAGCTTGTATCATTAAAAATTCCGCAGAAGGTAGAGCCTATTCTTCATTTATATAAGAGAGATAGTAAGAACGATTTTGTTTTTGAGGAGCTAAGTATGGTAAATCCAGAGGATCCAAGACATCTGCGTACGAGAATTAAGACAGTAACTAGAAATTTTAATAGACGTTTAAGTCTTATTGCCGATAAATTAGAAATCGAAAAAAAATTGAGTATGCACATAGCCAGACATACATTTGGTAACATTTCGGGTAGCAAAATTCCTATCCAGATGCTACAAAAGCTATATCGTCATTCATCAGTCACAACAACTATTATGTATCAGTCCAACTTTATGCAAGATGATGTGGATGATGCGCTAGATAGTGTTGTAAATTTTTAAAATTTGTAATAAATTCAAGTCGCAGCATCCCGCTTAAACAAATTCATTAAATTAAAAATCATCACACAAAAGACTACCCAAATAAATCCTGCAATAAATCCACCTGCTATATCCGAAGGGTAATGCACACCAAGGTATATTCTACTTATGCCAATGCTAAGAATGAGAACGGCTAATAATAGTATAATTAGAAATTTCCAAATCTTGCTAATATTAAACTGAGTGATTAGGTAAATCAAAATTCCATAGAAGGCCATTGCCATCATAGCGTGTCCACTTGGATAACTAAGCGTTTCAACAGTAACTAGATGTTCTGCTTCTGGCCTTGCTCTATTAATTATTTGTTTTAATATCAAGTTAGAGCTCAATGCTAATACCATTACTAGCACTATTTGTGCTACATATCGCCAGTTTTTAAAAACGAGATAAAATATCAGTGTGCATACTGAGAAAACTATCAAGTAGCCTATGGCATTACCAATATCTGTTAAGTATATGAAATATTGCGTAAGAGATGGTGTTCTGTAGCTCGCTATCGCCTCACTGATAGAAGCGTCATAGGTAACTAAGTATTCAGATTTCAAATCTTCGGTAAGTTCAAGAAATAAATTTATACCGCCTACCACAATAGGAGCTGTGATAAGAACTGTAATTAAATAAGGAATTCTATCATCGTACTTTCTGTAGTACTTCGATAATAACCTCTTGATTTGTTTAATTACTGATTTGAGCTCTTTTTGCATATTACTTATTTGTCTAAGACCACTTTGAATATAGCAGCATCACCGCCTTTTCCTTCCGTAGAAATATAAAGCGTTCCATCAGGGCTAAAAGTAATGCCTTCTGGCTGCGCAAAACTTTTCTTATCAAGTTCATAAACTTTTAAGATTGTGCCGTTTTTATCTAAAATAACCAATTTTGGGTTTATACCCTCTAGCACATAGTATTGACCCGTCTTCGGGTGTATCGCAACATCAGAAGGGCTAAAGGTTCTATATACTTTCTTTTTAAGATAACTCTTAAAAGCCACATCGTTCATATTAATCCTAATAGTGGGCTGCCTATTCATCTTTTTAGTATCTAACGGAATATGATATAGTCCTTTAAACGAGTCGTCTTCGAGATCTCTATCTTTTGGAGCAGTAATAAGATGTTGATTTTTTGCATCCAATACCAAGGTTTCCATATTGTTCTTTGCGGAGAAAGGTGTCTGAAGTTTTGATATTTTTTTATCGCTTTCGCGAAAGCGTAATATCTCGTATATCACTCCATCACTGCGCATCACATAAGCATCGTTATTATAGATGGCAATACCCTCATAATCCCCAGATCCTGCAAATGGAATTTGTTCAATGATCTTATCTGCTTTTAAATGATATATAAAAATGATCCCGTCTTCATCCTGAACACAAGCTATTTCATTTTCTGACAGCCAAGCAATACCACTCACTTCGCCAAGAATTTTTGGGAGACGCCACTTCTGGGTAATCTCGCAATCATATTTCTTATCTTTCTTGTCACTAGGAGTAAAAGTATGTTCTATAGAAAAGGCAAGTATGGCTCCCAGAGTTACTAAGGAGCATATAATTATAACAATGTATTTAATTGTTTTCACTGACATAAGTCTGTACGGTTTAAAATATTACTTCCTGCTCGGTATCTTGAGGCAGTCGTCTGAGAAGATCTTGAGATCAAAATATAATCAAAGTTCTTAAAGTTATGAACCTAATACGTATATAATTATTGCTTTAACTTATCTTTAATCTCTAAACTATTTATAGATTTAGTAATTGTGGTAGCTGTATAGCGATCTTAATTAACCTTCAACAATAAACAACCTTACTTATGAAGTATTTATACTCCCTTATTTTTGCCCTGTTATTCTTATCTTCTTGTGAAGAACCTCGTAAACTGAGTTCAACAAATGCCGATAATTGGTCAAAAAGAACTGTCAAAAGCGCTTTACCAGAATCGCTAGAAAAGGGTAGCACTTTTCTATCTATTTATTCTCAGATTTATATGCGAAGTGAAAAGGATGAAGCGGACCTTACCGCTACTGTGAGCCTGCATAACCCAAATCTTACGGAACGTATTTTCATAGATAAGGCTATTTATTATAATACGCACGGGGAGCCTATACGCACTTACTTTGATAAAACTATATATATCAACCCTATGGAAACGGTGCAGATTGTCATAGATGGCGTAGATAAAGCAGGGGGAACTGGAGCAAATTTTGTTTTCGATTGGCAAATTAATCAAAACGGTAATGAACCTATAATTGAAGCTGTGATGATAAGCACTTATGGAAATCAGAATATTTCTTTTGTGACAACAGGGAAGAAGATTAAGTAAAAGAACTAATAACTCATTGCTATTATCCTATATAAAAGTTAATAGTAGATAGAATGATTTGTATTGTAAGTTTAATTTTCAAAAAATAACTACATTTTGTTCTTTAAGTTTCTTAATAACTAACCTTGTATAACTCGTCACATTACTTCTAACTTTTGAGACATCTTGAACTTCTATTTCACCTCGCCATAGTAATTCCCGTTCCTGATTTGAGGTAAGAGAATATAGCGACGTTTCCGTAGAAATAAGTTGAAGACGCTCAGGCAATGTTACTACGTTATTAAACTGATTATTGTAGTAATAATCAATGAAAGATCGGCTTTTGCTTGCAAATCTTTTATAGGCATCTTTAACACTAAGGTGCTTTTCTCGTCCTACAATTTTTGTAATAAGTATTGCGTCAAATCCTTCTCTGACCAACTGTTCTTTTATGATTTTAAGTTCCTCTTTTTTCTTTGTATTTTTTGTAAAAGAGTTCTCAAAAAAAATCAATACTTCTTTCGGCCTCAATGCCTCTTTTTTTAAATGCACGCTTGATAGTACCCTCATAGAGATTGCGCAGGTCTGTATCTGCTACAACGCCAATAATAAGCGCTTTGTTTATCTTAATATTTATAGTATTAGGGTTTCTATACTGATGATTAAGCTTAGCGGAGCCACAGCTACTTGTTATAATAAGAAGGATGATTAAAAAAGGGAAAGATTTCATAAATTTATTTTAATTCATAAACGATATAATAGTTAATTGGCTCATTTTCAATATAAAAAAAATACAATAATGATTACCTCATTATCCGCGTAAGTCTAAAAAACTTTTTATAATCTTCTGGGGTCGTTTCGTAATTAAGCAGCGCCCCTTCTTTCATATACGGATAGATTTCATCATAGGTTTTTATATCAAATGCACCCACACGCTTACTTATGTAGCTTCTGTCCAATTCTTCAGGTCCATTAAGACCAGCGGCAGACACAAGCTCTAGAAAGCTAGTTATTGTAGCATCGTGGTATCTTCTTGCTCGCGGTGCTTTATCATCTACAACAAGCCCTTTTACAAGCGATTTGTTTTGTGTTGCTACACCTACGGGACACGTATTACTATTACATTGCAGAGCCTGTATACATCCTATAGAAAGCATCATAGCACGCGCGCTATTACATCCATCTGCTCCTAACGCGATGGCTCTTGCCATATGGAAACCAGTTATTATTTTGCCCGCTGCAATTACTTTAATGTTTTTACGCAATCCAAAGCCCACTAAAGTATCGTGCACAAACACAAGTCCTTCTCGCAATGGCATACCCATTGAGTTGGAAAATTCTACAGGAGCAGCTCCTGTACCACCTTCACCACCATCTACAGTGATGAAATCTGGTAAAATACCTGTGGCAAGCATCGCTTCGCAAAAATCCATAAACTCCTGTTTACGTCCCAAGCAGAGTTTAAATCCTACTGGTTTACCATCAGACAATTCACGTAAATTTTTTATAAAATGCATAAACTGTATAGGGTTAGAAAAAGCCGAGTGGGAGGGAGGCGAGTGTACGGCAACACCAGGTTGTACGTGTCTTATTCTTGCTATTTCTTCTGTGTTTTTAATGGCTGGCAAGATACCTCCGTGCCCTGGTTTTGCTCCTTGAGATAGCTTTATTTCTATCATTTTTACTTCTGGTTTCAAAGCATTTTCTCTAAACGTCACTTCATTGAAAGTTCCGTCGTCTTTTCTACGCCCAAAGTATCCCGTACCTATTTGCCATATCAAATCTCCGCCGTGCTTTAAGTGATAATCACTTATAGCACCTTCTCCCGTATTATGAGCAAAGTTGCCCATTTTTGCTCCTTTATTAAGAGCTTCGACAGCATTATTACTTAAAGACCCAAAACTCATAGCCGAAATATTAATGAGACTGGAAGAATACGGCTGTTTGCAGTCTTTACCACCTATTAATAAACGTGGAAATTCGCCTATCTCTTGAGGATTTTGCTTGGCATACATAGAGTGCTCTAGCCACTCATATCCTGAGTGATAGATATTTAGCTGAGTACCAAAAGGCTCTGTGTCATTTTCACCCTTTGCTCTTCGATACACTAAAGACCTTAGAATACGATTTATGGGTCTCCCTTCAGTATCTGTCTCTACAAAGTACTGCATAATCTCAGGACGTATAGATTCAAGTAGATATCTAAAGCGTCCTAGTACCGGAAAGTTACGGCGTATCGTATGTTTTTTTTGGGTGATATCTAGTAAACCCATAACGATAAGCGGACCAAATATAATAAAAAGCCATAGCGCTGGTTGCCAAAAATTAGCGGTGCCGATAGTGGCCAAGGTGATACATACAGCGATAATTATAAAATATTCTCTAACTTTCATAAGCCTATTATTTAACGAAAGTGATAATAAAATCTTTCGAAATTTTATTTGACAAAATTACCAAGAACTTAATGAAGTTCGTAACTTTATGAACTATTAAGAGCTTAATTTAAAGTTAAATAAAAATTAATGAATTCTCCAGTTTGGAATATCAAATTATACGGAGGTCGTGGGTCAATTCCTGTTTGTGAGCCTGGATTTCAAAAATACGGTGGTAATACCACGTGTATCTATGTGGATTTACTCATAAATGACCGTAGTAAGATGATCGTCATCTTTGATGCGGGAACGGGTATACGCCGACTTGCGGCCGATATTGAATCTGGTGAAATACCGCAGGCAGATTTTATACTTTTGGTTTTTACACACTTACATTGGGACCACATTCAGGGGTTTCCGTTTTTCTCTCCGGCATATAATCCTAATCAAAAAATAGGCATCGTTTACCCACAAAAAGATTTGCATATAGATGAGGTTAAAGATCTTTTTGCGCTACAGATGCAAACGCAATTTTTTCCTGTGCAATTAGAGAATATGGGTTGCGCACTTAATTTTTTGGATTATAAGGAGGCAGAGAAGTTACTTAGTGCAAACGGACTTGTAAACTTTAGCTATCGAGAGCACAAGCATCCAGGTGGAGCTTTTAGTTATCGTCTAGAAGCAGCTGGTAAATCTATCATTATTTGTACAGACCTTGAGCACGGTACATCGCTAGACCAGAAAGTGGTAGACTTTTGTAAAGGAGCAGATCTTTTAATACACGATGCACAGTACACAGATGAAGAAATCGCTTTGCACCGTGGATGGGGACATAGTAGTTTTAATCAAGCCATAGAAACAGCTGAGATTGCTAACGTTAAAAATCTCGTTTTAACCCATCACGATCCATCGCACAATGATGTGTTTCTTGAAAATATGGAAAAGCATTGCCAAGCTAGATTTCCTAATTGTGAACTTGCAAAAGAGGGTTTAGAATTTAAAATATAACAGCCATTAATGAATAGAAAGGAAATTGATTTAGTTAAAAATAAGCGCATTCAGCTAGAACCCTTAAGGCAAGCTGTTAAATACTGGTATTTACCCTCTATTGTAGGTTTTGTATTTCTCCTTGTAAATACATTTACCCTTTATAATAGAGAAGACCCACTCGCTATGCTAGTGTTATTTTTTGGCATTAGCTTTTTTTTATGTGGTATTTTAGAAATTACTTTTGCACTAATTAATAGAATTTTCATTTCTAATTGGGCATTACACTTAACTAATGGAGTAATTACTATAATTAGCGGATTGCTATTATTAATGAGCGATGATATTTCAACAACACTTTTAGTTTATGCGGTAGGTTTTATGATATTTATTCGGTCTTTTTTAGCGATAAGCTTTACTATGAACATTAAAAATCTGGGAAGTGCAAACTGGCCATTTATGTTGTTATTGAGCGTTGTAGGTCTATTTTCCTCTTCTTTCCTCCTATATAGTGTATCATCTAAATTTGAAGTTATCCTCAGTCTGATTCGGTTTAACCTATTTTTATCGGGTTTATTTTACATCTATTTTTCACTACAATTGAAGGACTTACATAAATTATCTAATGAACCTCCTATAGATTTTGACGAAGGTCTAAAAAATCTTGCAGATGAAATGTACGAAGATTTTGAGAAAAGAAAATAAGTTACGCCTAAACCGTCAAAAGATTAAATTTTCTTATACGCTTTCGCAAAAGCGCACTCCTACTATACTCACTTAAAGATATTAAATCTTCCAGCCAAATGAGGTCTGAAAAACGTAGTCATAATCCGTGTCGGTGAGCATTGCCTGATTATCATAATTAATCGTAAAGCCCAGTTTTACAAAAAAATCTAGTGGTAAGTCGTATTGTAGGTCTAAGACGGCATCCATACGAAGTCTTCCAGACTCAGTGATTCCAGGATAAGCGACTACACGAGTAAGTAAACTCAAATCCCCTATATCATAAAGGTTGAGGTCTGAGGCTATGAATCCTTCTAAACTATTTTGAGAAGTAGGGTCACCTTCTGTAAAGCGCTCATTATTATAAGATGTACCTGCCTGTACACCCCAATACATACTATTTGTGCGTTTAATATATTTTCCTATTCCTAATCTGGTAACGGTGCGTAGCGCAATATTTTGCTCGGTATTTGCTAGTATGTTTACTTCTGCAAGAGGATACCAATCCTTCCTAAGGAAATAGCGGTATGACAGGGCAGCATCTAGACGTTGCACGTCTTCCACTTCATCCCTCGTGGCCGAAATTCCGTTGAAGTTTCCATTTATCGTCCATTTTCGAGCCTTATAGCCTAAAGTACTTCGCAAGTTAAACTGGCTGAGATTATTTGATTTTGTAAAATTATAACCAAAGGCAAGTGATGCGGATAGCTTACTTAAAAAATTGGATTTCAGCGTTCGTAAAAAAACGATCTGTTCAAGTGGCAAGCTGGTAGTGATAGTATCACTATTAATAATGGACACTACTTGATTATTTTTACTGCGTAAAGAACCATTGTAAATCTCACCATCTGTAGACGATATGATATATTCTTTTATAGAAGAGATACGTTTTACCTTAGACCATTGTATTGTAAAGTCACTATCACTATAGTCTGTTTTTAATTTAAGTACACCTTTGTACATTTCTTTTATCGAGCCAATGACTACCTGACCGTTGCTGGCAACGATAGTATCATTTTGAGCAAATAGAATGTTGGGGAATACAAGTAATGAGAGTAGTAGAGAGAATGGCTTAAATTTCAAGTTTTGTAGTTTTAGTTCGCAAAAATACGAACTTTAATAATTTTACAAGATTTTATTAATTAAGTTCGCAGGTAAGCGAACTAATCTTACTTTTGTAAAAGTTAAGTAATACTATTAAAATTATGTCTCAAATAAAGGAACAGGCTCAACTCATAGAGCAAATAGGTATCGGTATAGAAGAACGTCTCAAACTCTCACCACTAGCTTCTAGAATCTATGCGCTACTTATTTTATCCTCAGTAGATGGGCTTACTTTTGAAGAGATAAGAGAAACCATTAAAGCTAGTAAAAGTTCCACCTCGGTTAATATTAATGTGCTCACTCAGCTTAACTACATTACCTTCTACACAAAACCTGGTGATAGAAAACGTTATTTTAAACTTGCCAAATACGCACAACTAACCTCCCTTGAAGCCGAGCTTCAAAAAATAGATCTGGAAATGTCTATGGTAAGTAATATAAACGGTTACAACCAGAAATATTATCCTGAGAAGTTTACAAATGAAGCTTCTGTAGGAAGTATTTTCCACACCTATTTACTTAAAAAGCAGGAACTTTTAGAAGATGTTATAAAAGAGATGCAACGCTTTCGCGAAAGCGAGAACTAAATTCTTTTAGGTATTTAATTATATAAAAAGGCGATCTTTTAAAGCCCGCCTATAACTATCAATTAAGGATGCCGATTATTAGTTCTGAAAAACGGTAACACCGTTTTTAACCAAAAGATAACTATCCCCTTTTCCTCTCAATTCATAATTCTCATTCTTGTACCAAATACCAGAGGCTGCTTTTTCCTGCTTTAAGTCAATTTGCTCACCACCATTAAGATGTGCTTTTACAGTACCTTCTGTATTATTAAAAGTTAGGTTCAGCGTATTTCCTTTTTGATCATTAGATACAACATTTACGATGTTGTCCTGGTGTATAAAGACTGTTTGACCATCCTTCTGTAATTCAAGATTGTTGCCTTTTCCCCTTAACTCGTAGGTGTCATTTTTATACCAGATGCCCGAGGCTGCTTTTTGTGCTTCTAGCTCAATAGTTACACCTTTAAAATTGAGCGTCGCTGTTCCCTTTATATTGTTATAAGTTATGTCTAGCTTGTTGCCTTCTTTATCTGTAGAAGTTATTGTTACTATGTCCTCGTTTTCGGTTTTTACGGTTTCTTGTGGTGCAGTATTGTCTCTGTCAGTCTTTTCTTGGCAGGAGTTCAAGGCTATAATTCCTAAAACTGCTACCGTTATAATTAGTCTTTTCATATATGTTTTTTTTGTCAAACTACCTTTAAAATGATTTATTGTTAAGGTCTTTCAAGATTTTATGTGGAGGTGAAGTTTTAAATTATTTGGGATCTACCGTGAGCGCATCAATATCCCAACCCGCTTTTTTGGCTCCAGCCTGGTAACTGCTTTCTAAAAAGTCGAGTATGTCCTGTTTTGGATCTGCGTTATTTCTAATGTCGTTGTACAATAACAACGCCATTGGGCTTCCGTTGGAATCCTGCCACTTTGCACTTTTGGGCTGTAATGGTTCTTTGTCTATACCCTCTGGAGAAGGGTAGGTGTAGGAGTAAAATGCAGGCTCTTTAATCGTGTCGTCACCGAACCAAAAGCCAAAACTAATTACTTCGTGAGAATACGCTTCTTTTTCAACTTGAGATACATCACCCATATCTGGTGCTTTTTTACCAGAGAAACGAGTGACCACAAGGTCTAGGTGATGCCAATAGATATGAACAGGGCAGGTCTTGCTATACGACCTACCACTAAAATCTTTAAAAACCATATCTACCTGAACCAGAATTTGCCACGCCTTATGTACCGCTTCTTTATCGTAAGAATGGTGCATCGTGCATTGATCAAAAGGAACACTATCTGATAAATCAAACGGCTTTGCTAGAATATCAAACTCGATGTGTAACTCCTCGAGCATTTTAGTCAGATTTTTATAAAAATCGGCTACGGAGAGCCCGTCTTTTAAGTCAAAAGAGCGATGATCGCCTTAATTTATGGTTTATAAAGTCAAAAGCTACCTCAAAGGTAAAGTCATTATTAGGAATAGGACCGGTAGAAACGCAATTACTCGTCACATATAATGTAATGTGCCACCAGTGATTATCTTTAGGCATTAATGATAATCGCAGCTTACCTACAATTTGTAAATAGCGGTGCAGGGTTTCTTTAGTATCTGTCCAATCCTCTAATGGAAATGTTGGGAATAGGTTTTTCGTTTTCATAAGTTTTATTTTTTTAGGACGTCTTGTATATCCTCGTTTTTCTTAAACATTGCGTTTGCAAAGGGGCACAGCGGTATAATCTTCACATCATTTTCCCGAGCCATTGCCACGATTTTGTACAATAACTGTTTCCCAACGCCCTGACCTTTAAACGTATCTTCTACCTCTGTATGATCTATGATGATGAGTTCTTTACTCGCTCTAGAATAGGTCATAGCACCCGCTTTCTTACCATCTTTACTTGCGATTGCAAAGCCTTTATTGTCTTTTTTTTTGAGTGTAATTTCCATCTGTTGTTGGTTTTAGGAATTAGATGACCCTGTTATTTGCGAGATGTTATAAAGCTACATACGCTTTCGCGAAAGCGTAAACTTAACCTCTTAAAGTATCTATAAATGTGCGCTACAATTTCTCGTACCCATCAAATTTTGGACTTACGATACGTTTCCATTCTGGATTTCTTTTAATGAATCCAAAAACATAAGGACAGTACGGATGAAGAATGATATTGTGGTCATCTAGGTAGTGTAATGTCTTCTCTACCACCGCAGCGGCAGCGCCTTTTCCAGCCAATTCTGGGTCGGTTTCTGTGTGAACGAGGGCAATATCTTTGTGCATTTCTTTATAATCTATAAAGGCAAACTGGCCATCTATCTCAATTTCAAAACGCCTTTTATCTTCGTTTCTGACTAATGGTACGTCTGTATATGCTGCATTCATAATGTATTATTTTTTTAATTGTTTCTGTTTTTAAATGCCTTCCAAGCACCAGTAGACCACAACGCCCAAATAATTAATACAGGCTGGAAAAATAATCTTATGAGTCTAGCGCGGTCAGAGTCTAGCCCAAAAGCATCTACTTCATTCATATATTGTGAGATATTCCCGGGAAATATGAGTACAAAAAAGATAGCTGTTGCCCAACCTACTAAAGCTTTCCATTTGTAGAGCATTAAAAGAGAAAGACCTAAAATTATTTCTACAATTCCAGATAGTACGACTACTAAGTCTGTAGAGAGCGGAACCCAGTTAGGGACTTGAGCTACAAACTCAAGTCGGTTAAATGTAAGGTGGCTTATACCTGCAAATAATAGATTTGCACCTAGTAAAAGTCTAAAAATGGTTTGTACCCATTTTGTATCTGTATTATAAGCCCATTTCAATTTTTCTGGTAATGACATCATAATAATTGTTTTATCTTAAAATTTACGAATAAGTAAGACACCAACCACAAGAAAGGCAACCCCGACGAGTCGTTGCCAGTTAATTTGCTTCACGGGAAGTCCCAATAAGCCAAAGTGGTCTAAAACAAGAGAAACCGTCATCTGACCCGCCACCACTAAAACAAATGTGAGCGCTGTCCCAAGTTTAGGCGCAAGCATAATTACAGCAGCGACATAAAAAGCTCCCAGTAGTCCAGCAATCCAAACCACAGGAGAGACGGTTTTTGTTAGTCCTAATGTAGAAAAGTCAAATTTTAGAACCAGCAAATACATAAATAACCCGATAGTTCCCACTAAAAATGAGGCAAATGCAGCAAAAATAGGTTGGTGCACAGACTTGCCTAATTGTACATTAAGCCCTACTTGCACAGGTAGTACTGCTCCTGCGAGTACTGCAATAATGATGAGTACAAACTGCGCTTTCATAGATTTCTTATTTTAATAAGGAAGAAAAGTGGAATCGGTCTCAATGTCACCAATTCCACTTTAAAATTATTGATAATAATTGTTATTGCTTAATAAATTGCACATCTACTACCAGTGTAATAGTATCGCTTACTACGATATTCCCAGCTTCGGTTACAGCGCTCCACGTAAGTCCAAAATCTTTACGGTTTAACTTTCCGGTGATTTCAAATCCAGCCTTAGTCTGGTCGTAAGGATCTACCGCTACGCCATTAAAATCTGTATCTAGCTTAATTTCTTTAGTAACATCTTTGATAGTCAAGTCTCCTACAATGGTGTTACCGTCAAAAGAGGTAGACTTAAACGTTAGCTCAGGGTATTCTGCAACGTTAAAGAAGTCGTCAGACTTTAAATGCGTGTCTCTATCCTTGTTTTTAGTATTTATAGAATCAACCTTTGCGCTAAAGCTAAACTGTGCATTTTTAAAATCATCATTCTCAGTCTCTACAGAAGCTGTAAAATCTTCAAAAGCTCCTTTTACGGTAGAAATCATCATATGCTTTACTTTAAAACCTATCTCAGAGTGAGATGCATCTACTTTCCAATTTGTTGTTGCCATAATAGTATTATTTTAATTATTAATTTGATTTTCTATTCATTACTCTTTAACAGGAACCTCCATCAGTAAGATTTCAGTACCACTATCTGCTTTAATATCAAGTGTTTCTACATCCCATATCCCGAAGCCATCGCGCTCATTAAGTGCCTGACCATTTATGGTCACATCTCCTTTTAAGATAAAGGCATATACACCATTGTATTTAGAATCGTTTAGCTCATATTTCACTTCTTTTCCTGCGTCCAGATTTGTCATAGTAAACCAAGTATTTTGGTGTATCCATACACCAGCATCATCTGCATTAGGTGATAGTACTTGCTGTAATTTGTTCTTGCGATCTGCGGTATCTAGCGTGATTTGATCGTAGCGAGGCTCCACATTTTGCTTGTTCGGAATTACCCAAATCTGTAAAAACTTTACAAGCTTATCTGGATTGTTGTTATACTCAGAGTGCATTACACCCGTACCAGCGCTCATCACTTGGATGTCTCCAGACTTGATAATGGTTTTATTTCCCATATTATCTTCGTGCTTGAGATCGCCTTCCAGTGGGATAGAGATAATTTCCATATCTCTGTGGGGATGTGTCCCAAAACCTCTGTTTTCTGAAACTGTATCGTCATTTAAAACTCTAAGTACCCCAAAGTTCATACGCTCTGGGTTGTGATAATTTGCAAAACTGAAGGTATGCTTAGAATGTAACCACCCGTGGTTTGCATCGCCTCTTGTATTTGCTTTGTGAAGTATAGTGTTCATCGTTTTCTTTTCTTTATTGGGTAAGTGTTTAAATCCTACATTATTATTTAGTAATGATTCGTTAGTTTTTTTTTATTCCGCTTTCATTATCTCGCTTTCGCGAAAGCGAGATAATGAAGTTTATGCCGGGCTTGACACGGTACGAAAGCAGAAACTCCAAACATCGTTGCCACATTACCTGCGACTGAAGTTTTTAAGAAGTCTTTACGATTCATATCCTTGTTATTATAGTGTTACAAAGATGCAACAGCCTAGAAGGCTGTGGAATATGAAAAAAAGAGAGAAACTTATGAAAATCCGATGTGGAGCGTTAATCAAATGTTAACTTCCCGTTTCTTAAAAGTTGTAGGAGACATTTGCGTACAATTCTTGAAGAATGCACTAAAGTTTGCTGGCTCGTTAAAACCAAATTCATACGCAATTTCCTTAGTAGTTACGTCAGTAAAGTAGAGCAATCTCTTTGCCTCGGTAATGATTCTGGCTTGTATATATTCTTTTGCTGTTTTCCCTATTTTTGATTTTATCGTGCGATTAAGATGATCTGGAGAAATGTGAAGCCTATTTGCATAATAGGTTGTAGAATGTTCTCTCCGATAATCGCTATTTACTATTTTTTTAAAGTCCCGTAAAACATTATTTACAGCAGAATCTTTATCGGTATCTACTGGGTTTAAAGAGCAAATATTATTGCACTCTATGAGTAGAAGTTTTAAGAAAGCACCAATAGATAACTGCTTCATAGACGACTCACTGTGAAATAGCTCGAGAATATTTTCGGCGTAACTAGCTATTTTTTGGTGCTGCTTTTCTTCAGGAAGCAATGGCGGACTGTGCCCATAATTTTGAAAGAGGTTTAAGCTATCTATAAAGGCTAAAGAAATAGAGTTCGCTACCAGAAATTGGTTGGAAAATGTCATCACATAGCCGAACGATTTTTCGGTTTCTATAACCTGATGTACTTGACCCGGTGCTACAAAATATACTTGATGGGCAGCGAGTGCATAGCTTTTAAAATCTATTTTGTGCTCGCCAGAGGCTTGTTTTATAATGAGTACCGTAAAATAATTATGCCTGTGAGGCTCATCTACCTTTCCGTTATGTTTATCATAAATGTCTTCCATACGGGAGATGGCAAAAGTTGCATCTTCTTTCTTGGTATTTACTCTTTGATAGGTTTTAACAGGTTTCATAGTTTCATATAGGTATATTAATTTAATGAATTGATTACAGACTCTTCTCAATTCTCCTGTCCGGCACAAGCCACATAATGGCAACAACGCTATATAAAACAATAGCAATCCAAGTATTCACGAAAGTAAACCCAATACCTAAAAAATAACACACAATAGAAATTTTTCCTTTTCTATCTGAGCCCACCACTTTGCGAAGTGGGAATTCCGTATCGTGTGATTTAATGATGACAGTTTGCAGTATAAAATATGCTATGGCGCACAAGAGTAATACTACACCATATGCTACTACGGGTAACGTTTGGTCATAATTTTCACCTATCCAGGCGGTAGTAAATGGTATGAGAGACAGCCAAAAAAGCAAATGCAAATTTGCCCACAGTACCTTACCGTTAACCCTTTGTGTAATCTGGAATAAATGATGATGGTTATTCCAGTAAATTCCTAAATATATAAAGCTAAACACATAACTTATAAATACAGGAGCTCTTTCTAGAAGCGCACCTACTGTAGCCTCCTCGGGAGCTGAAAGTTCTAAAACCATTATGGTAATGATAATGGCAAGAACGCCATCACTAAAAGCTTCTAGTCTGCTTGTTTTCATATAATTAACTGCTTTTATTTTTAGATTTTCTATCCTCAATATAATCTAAACTTGTAAAGCTCTGATTATATTTCAAGGTTTTGTACTGATAAATTTGATTTTATAAATCTTCTTCGGTATCTGCTATTCGTTTACGTTTTTCTTCATCTTCTTCAAACTGAATATTCCTTGCCGAAGACAGTGCGCTGGCAATTAAACCTGTTGGAATCGTAATAATTCCCAACCCTAATAACAAGATGACAAATGTAAATGCGCGTCCGCCCATAGTTATGGGATAAACATCTCCATAACCTACGGTGGTCAGTGTAATTATCGCCCACCATAAACTATGAAAGATAGATGCAAAGGCTTCTGGCTGTGCCTCGTTCTCAAAATAATAAATACCAGCGGCAGATAGAAATAGGAATACGCCCGTAAGAATGAAAAATAGACCTAACTCAGGTCTTATCATTTTAAGAGCCATCGCAAATCGTTCTAGCGCAGCACTGTATTTGGAAATTTTTAAAGCACTAATGATTCTAAATATACGAAGTGCCCTTATGGCTCTAAGGTCAAATTGTTTGGCAAACAAGAAAGGAAGAATAGCCAATAAATCTATAATTCCAAAAAAACTAAATATGTATTTGAACTTATGTTTGGTAATGTAAATCCGCCCAAAATATTCTATTGTAAATACAACATAACAAATATTGTTTGCAATATCGAGGTAAGAATTCCATTCTGGTGAAAGGTTAGGAAGTGTACCTAAACAATACACAAGAATGGAGACAAAAATTAATACTTGAATTGTTATATCAAAAAGCCGGCCTTGTCGCGTGTCATTATCTTCTATGATGATTCGGATACGTTCCTTGGTCGTGAGATTTAGTTCCCGAGCTGCCTTCGATGTTTTATGTATAAATCCTTTTCTTTTAGACATTTTTCACGATAAGAGGATTGTTATTTCAAGCTACAAAGTAAGAGATAAAGTAGCTCTTTGAGAAGAAACATTATGAATTACTTAAAATAAATTTCGAAAATAACAGCAAGATCATAATCTCAGTACAATACTCACTTAGTTTAATAATGAATCTCTTTTGTGCTTTCGCGAAAGCGCAATCAAAACCAACACCTGATTTTAACACACTCATAACTAATGATTAAAAATACATTACCTTATTTTAGTTCATAAAGTTACGAACTAAAATTATCTTTGTAATAGAAATCGAAACAAGCGCAATTATAAAGTATTTAAAATTATCAATTGTAGCATTATTTGCTACAGCAATAAGTTACGGACAGGATTTAAAAAAAACAGAGGTTCCTTCAAACTTTACAGCAGGGTTACTTGAAGTATATCCTAATGCGACTGACATTGAATGGGAGCGTAGCGGCACCGATTATAAAGTTGAATTTGAAGTTAATGGACTTGAACGCGAAATCTGGTTCAACAAAGAAGGAGATACCGTACGAACAGAATTAGAAATTGTTAGAACAGAATTACCAACTGAACTCGCTCAGTTTATAAAAAGAGATTATCCTGATTATTCGATAGATGAAGTCAAATCGACATTTAGAGATGGGGTGACAACTTATGAGGTAGAGCTTGAGAAAGGCTGGTTTGATGAAGTAGTAATACGCTACAGTGCAGCTGGCAAAGTACTGAGCATCTCAAAAGATTAATTAGTTTTTTTTAGTTCGACTAGTTGATTGATGAAAAGGGCTGCTTAGGCAGTCCTTTTTAATTACCTACTTTAAGGAAGTATTCTTAGGATGCAGAGATGATACAATGATTAATTAATTGCACGAGTTCAATTTTAAAACAAGTACAAATAAAATATAAAAATGACAAAACACATAATCACACTCGCAGTAATAGCACTAACAATGTTAAGTTGTAATAGCACTATGAACACCACAAGTGAAATAGATAAAAATAATATGGATGCAATGGAGGCGATGAATCAATCCACCTGGCAACTTATTAGACTGGATGGTAAAACCATTGACCAAAGTCAAATGGATAGAAAAATCCGATTCCAATTAAATCCTATCGATAAGACCATTTCAGGGTTTTCTGGATGCAACACGTTTAATGGCAGCTATACATCTGAAGAAGGAAATAGGATATCTTTTACCCAGCTAGCGAGTACTAAAATGGCTTGCCGTGATAACGCAGTAAATGAAAACAATGTTCTCAAAGTCTTTAATCTTGCAGATAATTTAACTATTCAAGGTGATAATCTTATGATAAAAAAAGGAAGACGTGCACCACTTGCCATTTTCAAAAAAGTCACAATAGAAAATCAGATTACAGAGAAGTACTGGAAGCTTAAAACATTAGAAGGTGAAAATGTAACAATGGCAGACAATCAAGAGCGCGAGATTTATTTTATGTTGAAAAATGATGGGCGAGTTACAGGGTTTGCTGGCTGTAATACTATTAATGGTGCTTATTCGCTCCAAGATGGAAATAGAATCCGCTTTACAAATATGGCGACCACTTTAAAAGCCTGTCCTGATGTAGACGTAAATGAGTCAGAATTTTTGAATGTCTTTAATACTGCAGATAATTATACCATAGTAGATGATGTACTTAGCCTTAATGTAGGAAGGAGAGCGCCACTCGCGGTTTTTGAGGCAGTATACTTTAAGTAATATAATTTATAAATTTTTAAGATTAGTATTATGAAAAATCTAGAAAATAAAGTAATCATCATAACAGGCGGAGCCGCTGGAATAGGTGGTGCAATGACCACAGAACTTACAGAAAGAGGCGCTCGCGTAGTTGCGGTAGACCTAAATGAGGAAGCTGGAAAGGAAAAATAAGCGGCTCATCCTGAGCACATTGCATTTTTGAAAGGCGATATTTCTAAGGAATCTGTGGCTAAAGAAGCTGTTGCATTGGCTATTTCAAAATTTGGCAAGCTTACGAGTTTAGTAAATAATGCCCACGCCTCCCGCCAAAAGCCATTACTAGAACTTACAGATGAGGATTGGGATTTATCTATGAATACGGGATTAAAAGGTACCTTAAACTTTATGAAAGCAGCATATCCTGAGCTTAAGAAAACAAAAGGGTCTATTGTAAACTTTGGCTCTGGCGCAGGGTTGTTAGGTCAAAAAAATCAAGGTAGCTATGCCGCTGCAAAAGAAGCTATAAGAGGACTATCTCGCGTTGCAGCAAATGAGTGGGCAGAAGACGGCATTAGAGTAAACATTGTGTGTCCGTTAGCTTTTACGGAAGGTGTTAAGCAATGGAAAGAGAACTTCCCAGAGCAATATGAGGAGATTATTAGTAAAAACCCATTGGGTCGTTTTGGAGACCCAAAAAAGGATGTTGCACCCATTGTGGCCTTTTTATTAAGTGAAGATAGTCAGTATATGACGGGACAGACGCTTATGGCAGATGGTGGAGATATTAAATTAAGATAAACAGAAAACAATGAAATAAAACAAAGCAACCAGCTGTAATAATGTTGGCTGCTTTTTAATGGTATTACAAATGAAACAATTACTCAGAAATAAATGGTTTTTACTATTCATACTAGCTATTACTTGGGGAAGCTCGTTTATATTAATTAAAAAATCACTCGTTGCTTTCTCGCCTTATGAGATAGGTGCCATACGTGTTGTGGGGTCTGGATTGATGCTAGCAGTCGTGGGAATTCCAGCATTGCTCAAGATGTCTAAGAAAACTTTGCTGTGGGTAACTATTGCTGGATTCTTTGGTAACTTTTTACCTATGTTTTTGTTTCCTATTGCACAGACCCAAGTGAGCAGTTCTTTAGCAGGAATTCTGGATGCGCTCGTGCCTATGTTTGTTTTAGGATTTGGATTTTTATTGTTTGGTATAAAGAGCCGGTTGTCTCAGGTGATAGGTGCTATTATCGGATTCTTGGGCGCAGCGAGTTTGATTTATTTTTCTGAGGGTAATACAGAGACTTCACAGTTTTGGTATGCGATGCTCATCGTTTTGGCGGGTGCAGCTTATGGAGTGAATGCTGTAGTAATAAAGGAAAAAATACCTAATGTAAATGCGTTGCAACTTACCGCTGCGGTGTACACAATATGGGCAATACCATCTATGGTGATATTATATGCCACAGGATTTGTACAAAATTTTGAGACCACACCTGCAACGATGGAGGCGATAAAATACCTCGCTTTCTTAACAACCATAGGCACATCGATCGCGATGTTGTTATACTATTATCTCATTCAGAAAACTACGGCGGTGTTTGCCAGTACGGTAAGTTATTTATTGCCGCTGGTGGCTATTGTCTGGGGTATTTTTGATGGAGAAGAATTTACAGTTTGGTTTGCTGTGGGCGGTGCCTTGATTTTATTGGGTATTTATTTGTCCCGAGAGCAAACTCAAAGGCCATCATTAAACAAAGACTATTTTAATTTTGGGGCTAGTTGTGAGGTTACGCTTTCGCGAAAGCGGAAACACTTTCAATAAACAATTTACAAGCTTTTTAAATCCCTATTGCCTAATTTTAGGGAAGCACTAAAATATTTATCACAATGTCAAATACACAATTAATTATAGAGGAACGCGCCGCAGATATTGGAAATTTTATGGTAGGGCGATTATTACCTTTTAGACAAAAAAGAGCCGTTGGTCCCTTTGTATTTATAGATCATATGGGACCGGCAGCAATGGCTAAGGGTGAAAATCTGGATGTTGGACCGCACCCACATATTGGTTTGTCCACACTTACCTACTTATTTGAAGGTTCTATACAACATAAGGATAGTTTAGGGTCAGACTTAGAGATTAAACCTGGCGCTGTAAACTGGATGACCGCGGGTAAAGGTGTGGTACATTCCGAACGAACGCCAGAGTATCTGCGTAGTACTGACAAGTCATTGCACGGACTACAAATTTGGGTAGCGTTACCGCAGCATTTAGAACAATCAGAACCTTCGTTTGCACATACGGAAGCTGGAGATATCCCACATTGGGAAGATCAGGGAGCGCAGTTTAAGCTCATTGCAGGTGAGGCTTTTAATAAAAAATCTCCTGTGCCTGTGCATAGTCAGCTCTATTTTATAGAGATTAAAGCTAAGGAGAAACAACAAATCAATATAGGAGAGCATCTCTACGGAGAGAGTGCACTCTACATTCTAGAAGGAAGCATTAATGCAGATGGTCATAATTACGGTAATAAGCAGATTCTCATTGCAAAGGACAGTACGCTTTGCGCTTTTGAGATGGAAGCACAGACGACGGTCTATATTTTCGGCGGTGAGCCCTTTGACGAGGAACGATATATTCATTGGAACTTTGTGAATTCTAGTAAAGAGGTCATAGAAGAAGCAAAGACCAACTGGAAAAATCAAAATCACGATGCCTTCCCAAAAGTGGTGGGCGATGAAGATGATTATGTGCCGTTGCTCGAGCCGCCTAGTTTTAAGAATAAGTAAATGACTTATTCTTTAGGTAATAATTAAAATAATACGCAAAGAATTTAAAATATAACCTATGAAACTTGCTGAGGGCTTACTATTAAGAGCAGACTTATTAAAGAAAATAGAACATTTACAAAACAGAATTAGACCTGTCTTGATTGTGTCCAATAAAAATAAACCGCAAGAGGATCCTGATGCGCTGCTTGCACAACTACGTCAAGCTATTGAAGATTTACAAGCTATTGTGGTGCGTATTAATAAGACAAATAATGATACTGTCGTAGAGGGAGAAGGTACTTTAATGGAAGCGCTTGCAAAGAGAGATGCATTAAAAATGCTTGCTGAGAAATTGAGAAACATACGAAGTGCTTCTCAAATACATAATAGTGGCGATTTAAATCTTAAAAGTACTATTGATATTAAAAAGTTACAGATAGAGATGGATCAGACAGGAAGAGCCTTTAGAGAATTGGATAGTAAAATTCAAGAGCTCAACTGGCTCACAGTTTTAAAAGATTAAGCCGAAAGGCGGAATGGTCGGGGCGAGTGCCAGCCCCTTTTTTTGGTATGTTTTCCGGGCAAAGTGAAAACTATACCATCCAGAGCTGCTTGGGTTGCAGCAAGATTGTACTGTTTAAGACCCATTACTGCTTACAATTCACAATTGTACACTTTACAACTTACTACCGGGTACTGACCGACCATTTTTATAAAATTAAGACTTAGGGCAAAACGATTTGAGATGTAGGATGGAAATAGTCTTAGGACGTAAATCCCTTTAGTCGTAAACCCAAATTGAAAAAGAATTGTTATGAAAAATGAAACAGCAAATAATCCGCTATTATGCGATATAGAAACAGGAATGTGTGAGATGCCCGATGAGCGTGTAGTAACGGAACCAAAAGACGATATCTCATCTACAGAAAACATCATAAAACTCATTTATTTTACAGACCCTATTTGCTCCTCGTGTTGGGGAATTGAGCCCCAATTAAGGAAATTGAAATTAGAATATGGGAATGCTATTAGGATGGAGTATAGGATGGGCGGTTTATTACCTGACTGGAGTTACAATAGTGGTGGCATAAGCGGCCCAGCAGATGTAGCAGGACATTGGGATGAGGTAAGTGCGCATTATGATATGCCTATAGATGGCGACCTTTGGCTGGAAGATCCGCTAGAATCTTCTTATCCGCCGTCCATTGCTTTTAAAGCAGCGCAACTCCAAGATGAGAAAAAAGCACAGTTATTTATGCGAGACATCCGAGAGATGGTCTTTCTCAAAAAAATAAACATTGCAAAATGGGAGCATCTAGCAAAAGCTGCTAAAAAGGTAGGACTCGATGTAGCACAGCTCAAAACCGATTTCAACGGAAAAGCAAAAGCGCTTTTTGAAGATGATCTAAAGTTAGCTAAGGAACTTGGCGTACGAGGTTTTCCAACACTCTTTTTCACAGACACCGCTGGAAATACAGAAACAGTTTACGGTACCAGACCCTATGCTTTCTATGAAATGGCGATTTTAAAACTAAATCTTGATGTTGTGAAGCGAGAATATCACAAAGATTGGCAGTCGCTTTTTCAAGTTTATAATTCGCTCACGGCGAAAGAATACTCAGAACTATCTGGAACTCCTCGAGCAGAAAGTGAAACATTACTGAACAACCTTGCGAACAACGGCACGTTGGAAAAATTTACAACGAAGAATGGCGCACTTTGGACAATTAAATAATATAAAAACATAACACAATGGGAAAATACATCACCTTATCAGAAGCGATAAATGACCTTACAGAAAAGGGTTACACCTATAACTTCAACATTAAAGATGAATTTATAGAATGTGCTGAAAATCAATGCCAGTTACAACCTGAAGAGTTTAATATAGATGAAAAACATCGCTTTCAAGAAATGTCAGACGTAGACAATGAGAGTGTCCTTTATGCAATTTCTTCAACAGACGGAAAACTCAAAGGTCTGTTAGTAAATGCCTATGGAATCTATGCAGATTATGCATCTTTCAAGTTAGTGCAAAAGTTGAATAGACCAGAGCGATAGGAAAGTGCGCCAGCTTTTAATCGTGTTACTGAAATTTAGCAACAAGCTTCAACATATCCTGACTCAAACTAAACAACCAGTAGAGTTGCTCCCACACCAAATGTGCTTCTTTGTGAGCACTTAAGTTTTCCGTTTGAGCAATAGCCTCGGCGGTGAGTTTATCTATGGAATAATCTAGAGAGGCAATTTCTAACTTAGGTTTGAGAATATTAGAATGCAAACTGGGATTTTCAAAATCAATGGTCCTTAATTGTCCACAAACGCTATCAAGATTATGCTGAATTTTTGCTGCAATAGATGTAAATGCTTGTGACGCATCAGACGTTTTATGATTTTGCACATAACTGCTCAACGAGGCAAGTGATGCTAGAAAACTCTGATTCATCTCTACAAGTTCATAAATGTGATTGATATGATTTTGTTTTGATTTAGGCTCCTGCGCCATACGCTGGAAAGCTGCGCTCAGGTTGGACATCTTCAAAAACGCTTCTTTTCTATGTACCTTTAAGCTTGTTGGGATTGTACCTTTTACTTGATAATAGGCACTTATAGATTTAAAAAAAGCAGTATTAGCCTTTAAACCGTCTTTAATACTTTCACCTATTTCCATAAATGACCAAGCGGGTAGTAGAAAACGCATCGCGAGGTAAGATAGTCCAGCACCTATGGCAGTATCTATCACTCTAAACTGAATCACTTTTAAGATATCTGGCTGAATAATGGCATAAATGAAAATCACACACAATGTCACAAATGCAGATGATGCCTTGTAATTTTTCTGAACCATCGATAGGGCAATGACTAAAGAAACCACGCCCAAAGCTCCATAAACATAAGGGTGGTCTATGAGAAAGACTAAACCACTGGCAACTACTGCTCCTATTATTGTACCTATAATACGGTCTTTAGAACGTGTTTTTGTAAGCCCATAGCTAGGTCGCATTATAATGATAATAGTAAGAATGATCCAGTACGGATTTTGTAAGTCAAATAATAAACCAATACCATATCCCAGCATCACGGTGAGTGCTAACCGTAGTGAATGTCTAAAAATGGTAGATTTAAGACTAAGGCTTCTTAAGATGAGTTTTGGGTTATAGCTCTGTGAGCCTATAAAACGTTTCAGTTTACCCTGTACGGCTATATCTTCAGGAGTTAAATCGTTATTGCCTAATAAAAGTTTAATCTTTTTTAGCTTGCCGTACTGCTCTTTTTGATAGTCGAGATAATTTTGAAGGATAAGGTAATTTTCATAATCTTCAGATGATGTTTCAGTTTTAAAATTTTCAACGTTAGCATCTATTTGTTCCAGAAGTATAGCAATTGCTTTGTTAGAAAGTTGGCGCTGTGGTTTATGATAGTCACTTGCAATAATGCGCAACTGATGCGAAAATTCTGAGAGTAGCCTTTGAAAATCCGCTTTAAATTGAGGTTGGTTTAAGAAAAGTGCATCCATTTTGTCGTAGTGTACAGGATTTGCAATGGCAGTTTCCAGTAATTCTACAAGCTGGATAAAAATTAGTAGCCGCCTACTTTGATAGTTTGACTTACCTGATGATTTTCGATAGGAGAGGAGTATCTCACGTAGGGTATCGTGTTTCTCAGTTAACTCAACTTGTAAGGATCGGAGTTGTTCTTTTAAGGCCGCCCTGTTGGGTTGCTCGCCTATAAGGTCCTTCCTTGTATCAATAAAATCTGCCGTTAAGAGCATAATTTCGGTAAGGGTATTTTCTGTGTCGGCTTTGGGGTTTATATAATAATAGAGTGTTGATAATGCTAAGTACCATAGTCCTCCCAGACCTATTAACAGCGCATATTCATATACGGCTAAGGATTGGGGCGTATTAGCAAAACTTAACACAAGGGCCAGCAGTCCAGAAAAACTAATAAGCGAAGCTCTGAAACCATAAATGGAAATAAAGGCAATGCAGAATGTTAAGAACCCAAGTAAGGGAAAGAGGAATACGTTAGGAATATGAAAATAGCCACCTATAAAACTCACCACAACAACGAGCAGGGCAGAGCACAGAATCCCAATTTGCTTATGTTTTAAACTCCCGCTTACATCACTAGGAGAGCACCAAAACGCACCAAAACAGATCGCAAGGCCTATATCTAGATTTTCTGTTACAATGCCCAAAATAACAGGTACTGTAATAGCAACACCTATTAAAATAGCTTTTGAAAAGCTAGTGTCTTTTAAGAATTCTCTAAATTCTTTAACGGTATTTACTATAAGATTTTTAATAAATTATCGGTTTTTCTTATTGTAATTAAAGGTACAATTGATTTATGGATGGGATAAATTATACAAGCGATTTTATGTACAAAATGTAGCTTTAAAAGGAAAGAAATTAATTAAATTACGCTTTCGCGAAAGCGAATAACCAGGAAGAAATATGGAAGAATTTTTAACAACCTATAAAGGTCATATCATTTGGGCAATAGGAGTCGTGGTAACAGTTATTATCCTACGCAGTCTCACAGACGCCCTCTATAAGTGGGCAATAAAAAAGAAGAAAAAGAGATTTCCAAATGAATCTTCTAGGTCATTAAACCTTGTTAGAAGAATTCTGAAGGCACTCTGGCTCGTGCTTGGTATTATCGCAATGAGCTTTGTAGTGGTAGATAGGGAGAAGGATGCTATAATCGTACGCAATTTTGAAATAGTACTTTATTTAGGTGTGGTTACAGTGCTTACTATCGTTGCCGCTACCAGCATTAGTATTTGGTTTAAAGAAAAAACGGCACGTAAAATTGCGACCAATGAAGACCCTACGGCCTACAAATTTTTCAGATATGTGGCTGTTTGCGCTATCTATTTTTTAGGTGTTGTATTTTCACTTCTCATTTTTCCATCTATGAAAGGAATTGCACATACGGCCTTAGGTGGTGCCGGTGTGATTGCGCTTATTGCAGGTGTTGCTTCGCAGGAAGCCTTGTCTAATGTCATAGGAGGTTTATTTATTATCGCCTTTAAACCTTTTAAAATAGGTGATCTTATAAAGGTCACGGACACAATGGTGGGAAGGGTGACAGATATTACATTAAGACATACGGTGATACGTAATTTTGAAAACAAAATGATAGTCATACCTAACTCGATTATCAATAAGGAACGACTTATAAATTACGATATGGGCGAGCTCAAATGTTGCGAGCGCATAGAGATACGAGTCTCCTATGATAGTGATATTGAGCTAGCCAAAAAGATAATGCAAGAGGAATGCGAGAAGCATCCACTCATTTTAGATAATCGTACAGAAGAAGATATACGAGATGGAAAGCCCATTGTAAAAACGGCGCTTACGCAGTTAAATGAATATGCCGTAATCGTAAGAGCTTGGACCTGGGAGCGCAACTATAGTGACAGTTTCCAGCTTAGAATAGACGTTTTAGACAGTATTAGAAAGCGGTTTAAGCAGGAGGGTGTTGTAATCCCTTACCCATCGCAGACGGTGGTTATTAGAAATGAAATACCAGCTGAGGTAAGTTCAGAAGTTTAATAAGCTGTTTATATTCTTTTAAGTTGCGCTTTCGCGAAAGCGTTTCCTAGGTATACTCGATGATTTTAAGAATCAGTATCATTAGAAGGGTTTGTATAACAATATTCATTTTACTTTACAAGTCAGAAATATTTATTCAGCGCGACTGCACTTTAACTCCCAACCGAGACATAATTACCCAATCGGGTATTTATGTCTCGGTTTTTCTTTTGAGTATATTTAGTAAAACAACGTAATAATCTATAAATCATTGGTTTATAGTTTTGTCGTAGTATGTTTAATCTTGGGCATAGCTATTGCCCTATTATAAACGTACAGCGTTTCAGAACAATGTATCACTCACATTTTAAACATAATATTTATGAAAAACTTAGTAGGATTAGACCACAAAAGAGCCCAAAAATTAGTTGTTGAGCTCAATATATTATTAGCAGATTATGAAATATTCTATCAGAACCTCAGAGGACTACATTGGAATATTAAAGGTAGAAAGTTCTTTGAACTGCACGACAAGTTTGAAGAATTATATATGGATGCCTTTACTAAGATAGATGAAATTGCAGAGCGTGTTTTAACCTTGGAAGGAGAACCATTACACACCTATACTGATTATCTGGAGTATACTGAGATAAAGGAAGAAAGGAACGTCACCGACGGAACCCAAGGCGTAGAAGTTGTCATTAACAATTTCAGAACCTTAGTACAAAGAGAGCGTCTCATATTATCCCTTGCATCAGATGCTGAAGATGAGGGTACGGTAAGCCTGATGAGCGATTACATCACAGAAACTGAAAAAACACTTTGGATGTTTAATTCGTATTTAAAGTAAGTTGACACACGTTTGTCTCAAGCCTTGAATTAGCCTTAGTATTAATTTTTTAAAAACATAAGAATGAAAAATATAATCATACCAGTAGATTTCTCAAAACAGTCAGAATTTGCGCTAAAAGCAGGAGCCATTATTGCCCAGCGAAATAAGGCAACCTTACACGTACTCCATATGTTAGAGCTATCTGAATCTGTTTTTACAAAAACAATATCTTCTCAAACCGAAGAAATGTTTTTTATGCTACGACTGGCAGAAAAGAAGTTAGCCGAATTCATTGAGAGAGATTATCTCAAAGGCATAGACGTGCGGCCAGTAATTAAACAACACAAAGTATATAAGGAAGTAGACCTCGTGGCAAAAGACCTCAAAGCAGATTTAATTATAATGGGCTCTCACGGCCTTACGATGCAAGATGGCCTATTTGCTGGGTCTAATGCAGAAAAGATGGTTCGTAATAGTGCCACACCTGTGCTTATTATTAAAAGAGAACCAAAGGAATTTACACTACAGAAAGTAATTCTTGCGACGTCACTTACTGAGAAGAGTATACCAGCATACCAGAAAGCGATGAATATCTTTTCAAGTCTAGGCAGTACGGTGCACCCAGTATATGTAAACCTTCCTGGGAGTGGATTTATAAGTTCGAAAGAATTTTTTGAAAAGGTTAGAAATTTTGCCGCATCAGGTGGTACAGACAAGGTTGCTTTTATTGCAGGCCATACGGTCGAAGATGGTTTGATACAGTATGCAGATGAGATAGACGCTGATCTTATTTCAGTAAGTACTCACGCAAGAAAAGGGCTTAATCATTTCTTTAACGGGAGTATTTCTGAAGATCTTGCAAATCACGCCCTAACTCCGGTGATGACATTTAAGCTCTAGTAGGTTTTGTTCGCTTTCGCGAAAGCGAGCCTGTGAGATTCACCACCATCGGGAGAGAACAATGGTAAAGGAAATCAATCCTCAATGAAGCGATTTAGTTCTAAGCACTATTACATTTTTAATGTAATGGTGCTTTTTGATTTTAGTACTAATTAGCTGAAAATTTAATAATATAGAAAGGTATTAACCGAGTAATATTTACCCATACGAGTAAAAATTACTCGATTAAAAATACGATTAATAATTACTCAGTTATTTATTTTAATGATAATCAATTAGTTGCAAACTTTTTAAATTCAAGTATAAAATTTAGGAATGTTTTTGGCAATAGTGATAGTAATAATGGCACAGCTATATAAGTGCTTTAAATTTTACCACTATGTCAAAAAAAATGAAAATATCAAACCGCCTCAACATTGTGCTGGCACTTGTTGCCGTATTTCTTTTAATATTAGGTACAAACCGAATAGACCAGCGGCACTTTGAAACGGCTCAAAATGCGGTTAAGTCTCTCCATAATGATAGGGTAGTGGCACAGGATTATATTTATAAACTGAACAACCTCATTCATAAGAAGCAACTTTTCCCACAAGACTCGGGAACTTCAAATCAAAATATCAATAAGGAAATTGAGACACTCATCACTTTGTTTTTAGAAACCAAGCTTACCACTAATGAAGCAAAAGTTTTTGATGATTTCAAAAATGACTTTTTTGATTTGAAAGCAAAGGAAGCGAGGTATTATTCCAATTCTTTAAGTCAAGTCAATAGTGATGCCCTTCAACAAACAAACACAGGACATCCTTTTGAAGATAATCTGGCCGAACTACAAACAGATTTAGACAATCTAGCCCTCATCCAAGTTTCAGAAAGTAAGACCATTACTGGAAATGCTCAAAAATCACTTGATGTGAGCAATTTAATGTCCAGTATGGAACTCTATTTTTTGCTCGCAATAGGAATCATTATTCTACTCGTGACCTTCTATAGAATAGATAAGGTCTCTAAAAAAAGTATTGCCTAATTGATACAACCTCAAAACTAAATATTATGAAAACCCAGACCCAGTTTGTCCAGATGGCGCACAGCCCCACAATGCAGGCTTATGTAGAAAAGAAATTAGAAAAACTATACAGTAAATACGACTGGATTATACGAGCAGATGTTGTTTTTAGACAGGAAAATGACCCCAAGGGAAAAGGTAAAATATGCTCGATGGAGCTTAGTGTGCCAGGCCCTAAACTGTTTGCATCTGCAAGCGAGGCTACTTATGAACTTGCAGCTGGCAAAGCCATTGATAACCTAAAAATACAGCTCGAGAAGCGTAAAGCATCTATGGCTACTAACTAAATCATTAAAAAACTGAAAACATTTTTATGAAGAATATATTCAAACATTTTAAAGGCGACCTTTTTGGTGGTATTACTGCTGGAATCGTCGCCCTTCCTTTAGCATTGGCATTTGGTGTAAGTTCTGGAATGGGACCAAGTGCAGGATTGTATGGTGCAATTTTCATTAGTTTTTTTGCTGCGCTCTTTGGCGGAACGAACACTCAGATTTCTGGCCCCACCGCACCGATGACCGCAGTAAGTATGGTGGTGATTGCAGGTATCATAGCAGTAAACGATGGAGATATTAATAAAGCATTACCTGCTATTTTACTCGTTTTCTTACTTGCAGGACTTATGCAAATAGGACTGGGGTTAATAGGTATAGGAAAATATATACGCTATATCCCATATCCCGTAGTATCTGGTTTTATGACTGCCATCGGAGTTATTATCTTAGTAACGCAAATATTGCCAGCCATAGGATACTACCCAAAAGAAGACACAGACCTAGTCGAAAATTATAAACCGCAAGCCGAGGAAATTATTTTAAGTAATATTCTTAAGGAAGAAACTGGAGAAGGTATTTTAGTTCTTGAAGACTTTAAAGAAACGATAACGCGTGCAGAACGAGTTTCTAATGAAGACATTTTGAAAGAAGCGCAAACGCTGGCAAAAAGTGAGACATCTGGCGTAGTGGGTGCTATTAAAGTGATGCCACGTGCATTACAGAATATAAATTGGCTTGAGCTTATTCTTGCATTATCTACCATATTTATTATTTACGGCTTTAAAAAGATTACAACTGCCATTCCAAGTGCTTTGGTCGCTCTAGTTGTAGTTTCTGGTGTGGCTTATGGTTTTGGACTTGATTATAGACCTATTGAGCAAATCCCAAGTGGTTTCCCCGTGCCTAATCTGGAAATCTTTACAAAGTTTGAATTAGGTTCTATCACTCCGTACATTTTTACTGCGCTCACGCTAGCTTTACTTGGCGCTATAGATTCGCTGCTTACCTCAGTTGTGGCAGATAATATGACCAAAACAAAGCACAAACCCAATAAAGAATTGGTTGGTCAAGGTATCGGTAATAGTATCGCTGCTGTTTTTGGTGGGATTCCAGGAGCGGGTGCAACGATAAGAACCGTGGTTAACATTAATGCAGGAGGAAAAACAAGGCTTTCGGGAATGATTGCGGGTATCCTTTTATTAATTATATTACTTGCTCTTGGTCCTGTTGCTTCGCAAATACCGGCAGCCGTACTTGCAGGAATATTAGTTACTGTAGGAATAGGTGTGATGGATTATAAGGGTCTTAAAGCAATCCCGTCCTTACCAAAGGATATGAAAATAGGTCCTTTCAAGTTAAGCTCAGAAGTCGTCATAATGATTGTAGTACTCATCCTTTCATCGGTATGGAACTTGGTGTATGCTGTGGGCGTAGGTCTCATTATAGCATCCCTGATGTTTATGAAAAAGATGGGAGACTTGACCGCTCAGCGTTCTGGAGTTAGTCCTTTACTTTTAGAAGAGACTTGGCCAGATGAAAAGAATTTTCCAGTTCACTTAAAGGAAGAAGTTTTTATTAAACATCTTAAAGGGCCTTTATTTTTCGGTTCTACAAGTGAGTTTCAGGCGCTTTCTACTCAGATTCCCGTTACTGCATCTACTGTTATTATTAGGATGGGAAGAATGCAATATATGGACCAATCGGGGCTTTATACGCTAGAAGATGTACTGATGCACCTTAAAAATATAAATGTGACCGTTCTCTTTGTAGATGTTTTGGAACAACCACGTTATATGATGGAGCGTGTAAATATCATTCCAGACTTGGTGCCAGAAGAGCAAATTTTTAAGACCTATAGAGAATGTGTAGATTGGGTATTGCTCAATGTTAAAGATAAATCTGCTTAATCTTAAAAGAGGAGAATAATTAGGTGCTATATCAACTACGTCAGGGTTTATAGCCCTTAAAAAGCAGGAGCAATGAATGTGTAATCATAGAAAACATACGACAAATGAATTCAAAACATAAACGTGACTTTAAGCAAAAATTTAATCTTGCCATTGCCCTGCTAGTCGTTTTTATTATTGTGATTGCGACTAACCTCGTAGACAAACGTCACTTTAATACGGCTCAAGAAACCGTTACGACCATCTATGAGGACCGCGTGGTGGCACAGCATTACCTTTTTAAAATGAACAGCATTATCTATCAGAAGGAGGAGCAATTCTTGAAAAAGAGCGCTACAAATACGGTGATTGAGGAAGATGCAACGCTGGAGGCACTTATGGATAAATTTTCGGCAACTAAGTTGACTCCCGCAGAACGGGAAAATTTTGAATCCCTGCAAGAACACATTGCCATCTTGCATCGCATTGAGGACAAATACCGTAACCAAAGTGATGCATCTGAGCAGGCCATTCCTAAGATTTTCAGTAAAATCAAAACAGATTTGAATAATCTGGCAGACATCCAGATGAAGGAAGGAGAAAACAGACTACTCAGTGCAAAAAAGTCGTTGAGCACCACAAACTTCCTCTCGCATTTAGAGATTATTATCGTAATCGTAGTCGGCATCATCGTTCAGTTCATCATTTTTCAGCGTGTAAAAACAACGTCCAGAAAGCCTGGTTTACGAGTAGAATAAGTAACAATAGTGGTATATTAGAATAGAATTATGGGGTTTACGCTTTCGCGAAATCGAACTAGTGAGATTCACGACCATCGGGAGAGCGAAGCGGTAAAGCGTACTCATTCAGTTCAGAATAATCAAGAGAATGAAGCATTGAAGTGCATTAAAACAAACCAAAAGTTATAAATGAACACCACCGAAGAAGCCTTAAAAGAACGTATCAAAGAGCTTACCTGTCTCTATGAGGTATCGTCTATCATTGCAAATGCAGACATAGACCAAATGCAGGAAACGCTCAATGCGATAGGGTATAGTGTAAAAAAAGGATTTCAATTTCCCGAGCATACAGAGGTTGCTGTAGATACGCTTATGTGTTCTTCAAAAACGGGTGTGATTAATCAAGACTTGAGTCTGAGCGCTCAAATATTGGTTTTTAATAAACCCAATGGTGCCATTATAGCTTCTTTAAAAGATGACAGAAGTACCTTTTTAAAAGAAGAAAAACAGCTGTTGGACACCGTTGCGCTCAAAATAGGAAATCTGCTAGAACGACTGGAAATACAACAGAATGAGACCTCGCTCAAACGGCAAATGGAGCGTGCTGATAGGTTAGGTATCCTGGGCGAAATTACAGCAGGAATTGCCCACGAGCTCAACACGCCACTAGCAAATATTCTGGGCTTTGCAGAACTCCTGCAAGACGACCTTTCACACAACGAGAGAGCAATAGACGATTTAGATAAAATCATTAAGAATGCCATTTTCTCGCGCGAAGTGGTAAAAAAACTTCTCTTTTTCTCCTGTGAAATGCCACAGGAAATGCAGGAAGTAAACTTGGTGCCGAGCATTAAGAATTCGCTGGGATTGTTAGACGCTTCCTTTAAAAAGGCAAACGTCAAATATGTTGTCACTATAGATGCCGAAGAGTTGCTCGTAAAAGCAGATAAAATACAGCTCACCCAAATTATATTTAACCTTATTATCAATGCCATCTACTTTACACCAGAGAACGGACTGGTCACCATCATAGCAAAAGAGTCTAAAAGCGATATCATTTTAAAAATTCAAGATGAGGGAACAGGACTTTCAGATGAAGCGCTGGACAAAGTGTTTCAACCCTTTTTCACCACAAAGCCTACAGGCGATGGAACAGGGCTGGGTCTGAGTGTCGTACACGGTATTGTGGCGAGTCACAAGGGCACGATTACAGTAGAAAATAATAGAGGTAAAGGCGCTACGTTTACCGTGAGCCTTCCTAAATCATAAAATAGAAGCGTATGAAAAAGAATGATTTCAGCGATTTAAAAGTATTATACATCAACTGTACGTTAAAAAAGTCTCCACAAAACAGTCATACTAGTAACTTGATAGCTGTTTCTAAGGCAATAATGGAAAAAGAGAATGTAGATGTTGAGGAAATTCGCTTTATAGACCATAAAATAGCCAGCGGTATCTATCCAGATATGACAGAACACGGTTGGGATGAAGATGAATGGCCACAACTTTTTGAAAAAGTACGAGCGGCAGACATATTAATTGTGGGGACACCTATTTGGTTAGGAGAAAAATCCTCTGAAGCCCAGAAGCTCATCGAGAGGTTATATGCTATGAGTGGTCAAACTAATGAAAAAGGGCAATACATCTATTACGGTAAAGTAGGTGGTTGTATTATTACTGGTAATGAAGATGGTGTAAAACATTGCGCTATGGGAATCCTATACAGCTTGCAACACATAGGTTATTCCGTGCCGCCACAAGCAGATGCTGGATGGATAGGTGCTGTGGGTCCAGGACCTAGTTATGGAGATAAAGAATGGAATGGAGAGGAATTAAAAACCCCAGTAGGTTTCGATAGTGATTTTACAAACAGGAACACCACCTTTATGACCTATAATTTACTTCATTTAGCGTCACTACTTAAGAAAAATGGAGGATTTCCTAACTACGGAAATTCTAGAGAACAATGGAATGATGGTACTCGGTGGGAATTTACTAATCCTGAATATAGATAGTTATCATATAAAAATTTAAGCCTATTTATAGATGCAACTTAAAAAAGAAAACATATTAATCGTAGATGACGACATCAATATCCTAGAGTTATTGCAACGCCACCTACAATCGTGGAATTTTCATACGTACAAAGCTGTTTCGGTAAAGGAAGCGGTTCAAATCCTGCGTGATACAAAGATAGACCTACTCATCACAGACCTTAAAATGCCAGAGGTGGACGGGTCAGAGCTCATCAAGTTTGTATCAGAGCATTATCCGAGCTTACCTAAGCTAGTTGTGACGGGTTATCCGTCTGTTCAAGATTCGCTCGCGGCTATTAAAGCCGGTGTTGCCGATTATCTGACGAAACCGTTTACCAAAGAAGAACTGGGAGACGCTATCGATAAATCGCTGGGTAATAATAACGCTACTAGTACTACTAACAGCAGAAAACAGACCGCTGGAGTACACACGGAGCGTAGTCGAAGTACAAAAGCGGAAACAAAAAAAGACAATGCCTATGGCGAAATCATAGGTGCATCAGAAAAGATAAATGATGTTATTCAAATCATAGAGCGCGTTAAGGATAACAAAGCCACCATTTTCATCAAGGGAGAAAGCGGTACGGGTAAAGAACTCGTGGCTCGCGCCATACATTATCAAGGCAAGTTCTCTCGAGCGCCATTTATCGCTGTAAACTGCGGTGGTATCCCAGAAAACTTGCTAGAAGCCGAACTGTTCGGTTACACTAAAGGAGCCTTCACCGGCGCCGAAAAAAACCGCGATGGATTCTTTCAAGCAGCAAATGGAGGTACGATATTTCTCGATGAAATAGGTAACGCATCTACAGCCGTACAATCCAGATTATTGCGTGTACTACAAGAAAAAGAAGTCGTTAAGGTAGGTGCTCAAAAAGCAGAAAAGATAGATGTACGCATCGTTGCTGCGACAAATAGCGACCTTAAGGAGATGATTAAGAAAGGAACTTTTAGGGAAGACTTGTATTACCGTCTTACTGTGGTAGAAATTGAGGTCGCACCATTGCGAGAGCGCAAAGAAGACATCCCGCTACTGGTGGATAAATTCCTTTTTAAATACGGCATCGAGTTCAAGGACCGCTTTGTAACGATTACGCCAGAAGCCTCGGCGATTTTACAGCGTTATGATTGGCCGGGGAACATACGAGAGCTGGAAAACGTGATACAGCGCTCGGTCATAATGTGTGATAGGATAATTGATGTAGCACATCTTCCAGACAGCTTAAAGCATACCATAGATTTCCCAGAGAGCGAATTAGTACCGCTCAAAGAAATAGAAAAAAAGTACATTCAGAAAGTGCTGAATGCGACCAATAACAATAAAACCAAGGCCGCCGAAATTTTAGGGATTGATAGGAAGACGTTGCGAAGTAAGTTGAATGGGTAATCCGAGAATATCAGATTTATAATTTCCTTAAGTATGTGAAAACAAAGAATGTTTTAATTTTAAATTACAGAAAAATGAAAGAACAAAATAACACGAACAGCAATATGAAAAATCTAATATTTCTATTTTTATTGGGCTTAGGCACCATAAATCTTTCGGCTCAAAATGATACGAGTACTGTAAAAGAGGGAGATTTATTTCAAATCGCATCCCCATCCAGTCAAGAATACAAGCATATAAATTTCCCTAAAGGAAACTTCATCATTAAGCGCGGAGGAATTGCGAGTCATAAACTAGTGATAGGGAAGAAGGTCGTTGTAACCCAAGTAACTGAGCGTGAAGATGGTGTTACCGAGGTTCGCGTAAAGCCAGCGAACCATTCAAGGTTTTATAATGCACTCTCCAGCGTTACTTTAGATTATGAAAAAGCACTTTCATCTAACGAAATCACGCTCCTTTAACTAAAGCAATTTCCGCATCATACATTCAGTCCTTTGTACGCTCGTACGAAGGGCTTTTTTTTATGCTATTTCCTGAGATTGTACTGGCTCATTTCTCCCCAGCTGGTCTATAATGTCCCGTTTACTTTTTCTTCATACGCTTTCGCGAAAGCGTACAAACCCTTATACAGCAAGGGTTTTTGAGTTTCTATACATTTCTGGCACATCCAGTGGCATACACATTGCCTTATATATAGAAAATAAACGAAATGTATTATGAAAGCAAACACCTTCAATATATGCCCCACCTGTATCCATAGAGATACGTGCGTGTTAACTACTCAAAAAAGCCAAGTATGGTCTTGTAGTGAGTACGATGAAAGTAGTACAAAAGTAAACCAAATAAATATCAAAAAAAACGCCCAGCCAGAAATGGCAATGGCATAACTATAAAAAAGGAAGCTATGATTATTAATTCAATTATTACCGCAATTACAAAGGCTAAAGTAGCAAATGGAAAAGTGCAGTTTGCAACTGTAAAAGCAAGTCCATTCAGATACTCAAACGGGAGCCGGTTTAGAAGAAGAGACCAAAAAATAAACCTCTTTTAAGGGGATTGAATAACAATTATAAAGAAAGTAACAATGAAAAATAATGCAAGGTTAACCGCTACGGCTACTCACAAGCCTAGCAATAAGAAAAGAAAAAGTACTTATCTCTCAGACAGATACAACGAGCGAAGTATTACAAATCGCCTTTTTAAATAATACTCAAACCTACCGCCCAGCGGTCCTATTATGACAACAGCAACACTAAATAAAAAGAGCAAAAAGATTCCTGTGAGGGGTATGATGGAGAATGTAATGGAGCAGTTTAACAGCGCTTCAGACCATATAGAACTTCACCCCAATATCAGAAAGATTCTCAGTATTACAAACAATGAGATTGTAGTGCATTTTCCCGTAAAGATGGATAACGGTGATGTGGAGATTTTTACGGGATACCGAGTGCAACATAACAACGCACTAGGACCTTATAAAGGCGGTCTGCGTTACCATCCTACGGTGGACATTGATGCCGCAAGAGCACTCGCAATGTGGATGACCTGGAAGACATCACTTGCTGGTCTTCCTTACGGAGGTGGTAAAGGTGGCATACAGTTAGACCCTTCTAAATATTCACAGTCAGAACTGGAGCGTATCACGCGTAGATTCACATTTGCCCTCGCAGATAACATAGGTCCGGAGCACGATATCCCTGCACCAGATGTAAACACAAACAGCCAGACGATGGCGTGGATGGCAGATACGTATATGAGCACGCGCCCACCAGCAGAGCGTACAGCAAATCAGCACGTGGTAACTGGGAAGCCCGATGGTAGTGGAGGTCTGGAAGGGCGCGATAGAGCTACGGGTTTTGGCGTCTATCTGACGATTAAATTTTGGGCACAGCATAACGATGAAAGCTTAGAAGGGAAGCGCTTTATCGTTCAGGGATTTGGTAATGTAGGGTATTGGGCAGCGCACTTTCTTGAGAAGGAAGGGGCAAAACTGGTTGCGGTGCAAGATGCCTTTGGCAGCATTCAGAACAAAGATGGTATCGCGGTAGAAGACCTGTTCAATTACAGTAAATCGAACAATGGTAGCATTGTGGATTTTCCAGAGTCAAAAACGTTAGATAAAGACGAGTTTTATGCTACAGATTGTGACATCTGCATCCCTGCAGCACTTGGAAATCAAATCACAAAAGAAGTTGCTCCTCTCATCAAGGCACGCCTCATCGCCGAAGGTGCAAATGGTCCCACAAACGTCGAGGGAGAAAAGATTTTGCTAGAACGCGGTGTGACCATTATACCAGACATTCTGTGTAATTCTGGTGGGGTGATAGGCAGTTATTTTGAGTGGTTACAAAACCGCAACGGAGAACTGTGGCAACTGGAAGAGGTGATGCCTAAGCTGGAAAAGAAGATGAAAGAATCGTTTGAGAAGGTGTACGCTTTCGCGAAAGCGGAATCCCTAGACCTCAGAACAGCCGCCTATTGCATTGCCATAAAACGCATCGAGAAGGCTTACATACAACGTGGGATTTTTCCTTGATTTAGTAATTAATAAAAAAAATACGAAGCTATGAAATACGGTAGTTTGATATTAGAAAAAAAGGAGTACGTGTACCTAAAACGCCTACTCAACATCTCTGGCTATGCCGAAGATTTTGAAACCCAGAAGTCGTTACAAAGATTGAATGACGAACTTAAATCAGCTCATATAGTTGATGAAAGTGAGATGCCCGACGATGTGATACGTTTTAACAGCAAAATCACTGTGGTGTCTAACAAGGGTTGGCAGAAAACACTCCAACTGGTCATTCCAGCAGAAAAAGACCTAAAACAGGACAAAATATCTATCCTGACGCCTATGGGTTCTGCCCTGATGGGCTACTCGGAGTCAGATATTATCAATTGGACACTCCCTAGTGGTATGCAAGAGCTTACAATAAAGGAAGTAAAGCAAGACGAACAACTGGAGAAAATTGAAGTACCCATTTAAAACTAGAAATTATGGAAACGGTAAACATAGAAATTTTTGCTCACGATAGTGAGGTAGAAGTAGCGCATAAAATCAATACAATGGAGTTGCACAACTGGATAAACCATCTTACGTATGTGCGTAAGGAGCTTAATAACCTCATAGGTTTTTACAACGCACAGCCTTTAGAAAAAAGGCTTGAGCAGGAAATGACAGCTCAAAAATTTGAAATGAAGCAAGTGGATAATGATGTAATCTTGAGCGAACTTATGAAGTTTAAGAACTCAAGAGGAACGATTGCTGAATGTCAAGATATGCATTGTGATATGACCTTTATACAGGAGCACGAAAAATGTAGAAGAATGTATCTCTTCCATATAGACAAATACAGAAAACTTAAGGATTCATTCTTTGCAGACCTACGGGGAAAAATGAATCTAGAAGTTAAGTCTGCCTAATTAAATTTAATGATGATGACTGCACTCAAAACTTTAAAATCAGAAGCTCAAGAATATCTAGATTCCAGTATGAGTCATATGTCCACGAGTGACCGAGTGGCGGCTTCTCGCGAGGGAAAGAGGCTCATTCTTGCCATTAATGAAATATTTAAAAAAACCGAAAACGAGGTATTGATGGATTTGATGAAGGAGCTCACGGCAAAGAAAAAAAAGATTGAGGTACGTCTAAAAGGGCGACCATAATTGCCAGTGCCCCTATTAAAATTGAAAAGTTTATATAAAAAAGAGAAGTAATAATCTCATAACACCAGAGACCATTGAATACGGCAAGAGCTTATGATACTGAGCGCTACAGAAGACTAGCTATAAAAAAAGACCTCATAGAGTTGAATCAATGGATGGAAGCCGTAGAGGATATTAATGAGGACTTAGCGCAGTTTAAAATCATAGAGCACCAGCTCGTGCAGAATAGTAGTATTGCAAGTGGAATTTTAGGCTTTCGCAGGAAGAATACGTTAGTTATGGGCTTGTTGTGTAAGTATGAGCAAGACTTGAAAAAAGAATATGAATATGGCAAAAGGGAATACGATTTACCAAGAGCCAAAGAACACGAGAAGTATAGAGATTATTTTAATGAGCTCACAATGGAATTTAAACAGTTAAAAAAGGCAATATATAGTAACCTCTGCAAATACAAGCGCAGATAAAATGTAAGTTATGAAAAGGATTCTGATACCCGTAGATAGTAGTTATAATAGTAGTAACGCCATAGATTTTGCCATTAAATTCTTTAAACGTGAGGCTTGCGAATTCTACTTTTTGAATACCTACTCCTACGATGTTAGAGGTATGGATGCGCTCAGTCTCCTTCAGTCAGATGACGACTGGTTTGAGCTTCCCAAATTAGAAAGTCAGAAAATACTAGGCTTTTTGGTAAAGAAATACACCAAAGACAATAAAAACGAGATGCATTCGTATACTGCCATCTCTGAATGTGCAGACTTAGTAGATGGCATACAAAAATCCATCGAGGAATTAAAAATTGACTTTCTTCTTTTCTCAGGAAAAAAGAAAGACGAAACTTCATCAGATAGATACAGTAGGAACACCGAACTTATAATAAAAGGTATTAGAGAATGCCCAGTAATCATTGTACCCGAGAATGCTCATTTAAAAAAGAATCAAGAGTTTGTTCTTGCATCAAGTTTTGAAGTTGGCTTACCCATAAAAGAGCTTAAAAATTGGGGGAAATTACTTCGCTTAGTTAAAGGAAAAGGAAGGATTATTGCTTTTAATAAATCTAGCGATATGACTTCTGTTCAAAAGATAAATCTTAGTCAAACGTTAATGAGACTGTATAATATAAGTGGTTCCGTATTACCCATACACTATCTAAATTCTGAAGAGGAGATAAAGCAATTTACTCAAAGGCATTCGGATTGCATTATATCTATAGCCGATAAAAAGCCAGACATCTGGAGGAAGCTAGGAATTAAAAATTCTGAGATTGTTAATCTTGGTCCGTTACATTATACACCGTTGATTGCTTTGCACTCATAAACAAAAACATCAATTCTTTTTTTTTTTTTTTGAGGCTCGAGACCTTGGCGTTCTTAGCAATATTTGCTCTGCTAAGTTGGCTAATCTTGAGCCTTTTTTTGTTTGAAAAGTATATTTTCAAAACATTTAGCACATTGCATTTTATCTCGTGAAAGTTACATTACAGACAAGAAGTTTCATTGACATTATATTGGACAAAATTCACTTCTTCTAATTGATGAATTACAATATATATCTAGTCTTAAACTTCAATTCTCGCAATTAGGTTAAAAAAGTGGTGAATTATGCCCAAGAAAGGGGATTATTATCATACAATATACCCGCAATTTAAACTCGTAAAATACTTCCATCAAAAGACTACGGCATAAAGCCAATGCTCCTTCCTACGCTTATTTATTCCGTTTCCTTTTGAGCCAAGATTTTATCTTCCGTTTGGTTTCTGCTCAAATATTGTTTAATCAAAAATTTGAGTATTATGACAACAAAAGCGAGTACCACAAAGAAGCGTAGTAGAAGAAAAGTAGCTGCCAAAAAAGAAGTGAATGGAAAGAAAGTATCAGCACTTCAGATTGAGAGTTTGCCAATTAGCAAAATTAAACCTGACCCAGAACAGCCAAGAAAGACTTTTAATGAGGATGCATTACAGCAACTTTCTAAGAGCATCGAAAATCACGGCGTATTACAGCCAATCACGGTAAGGCAACTAAATGGTCATTATGTCATCGTGATGGGCGAACGCCGATATCGTGCGAGCAAGCTGGCTGGAAAAAAGACTATACCCAGTATTGTGAGGACTTATGAAAACAATAATGTTCTTGAAGTTCAAATTGTTGAGAACCTGCAAAGACAGGATGTAGAACCTACCGAGGAAGCTGAGGCAATTGCCTATCTAAGCGAGAAATATGCACCAACAGAAATCGCAAAACGATTGGGTAGAACGGATAACTTCATCAGACAACGCCTAAAATTAGCAGGTTTGATAGAAGGTTTTAAACACTTCGTCCGTAAGGGTGAAATGACGATTTCGTTAGGTGTGGGTGTTGCACTTTTTGAACCGGAAGAACAGCAGATGATGTTAGAAACGATGGGCGAAGATTTTAATGCCCATCAAATAAATAGGATGATTAAAGACCAGACCTACGACTTGGAAAAAGCATCTTTTGATGTGAACGATAAGAAATTGGTGCCGAAATCAGGCTCTTGTGTAGAATGTCCGTTCAATGCGGCCAATCAAGGCAATTTGTTCGGCGAGGATAAAATGGTTTGTACAAAATCAGCTTGTTATGAAACGAAGAAAAGCAAGTCGTTTTTGAACCTGATTGAAAAATCCCAGAAAGAAAATATCTTGTTGATTCCCGAGATTAGACAGTATTGGGCAGATGAAGACAAAAATCAGCTCATTATTTCACAATTGGAAAAGAACGGCTTGAAAGTCTATCTTCTCGATGATGTAGAAATAATCGAAGAACCGACCAAGCCAACAATTGAGGCCATTGAAATAGAATATCAACATTACGATTATTCTGAAGATGAACTGAAGGCAGAATGGGAAGAAGCGATACAGAGCTTTAACGAAGAACAGGAACGGTTTAATACTGCAAGTGACAATGGATTTGTAAATGGTATCCTATTCAATTCTGATACCTACCAAAACAAAGAAGTATTTATCAAGATAATCGAGAAATCAAAAGATAAATCGAGTGAGTATTCAGCACCTTTGGAAAACAGAAAAATGGCTGATTGTACACCTGAAGAACAAATCATCAAAATCAACGAAAGGGAAATCCGCAAGAAGCAGATTGATAACAACAAGCAATTTGAAGAAGTTGTGGAAATGATTAGAGAGACCAAATACATTGATACCAAGAAAACACTTTCGGTTGATGAAATGGTCGCGTTCTCATTGACGTTATATGAAAACAATGTAGATTATGTTGGACGACAAAGATTTTTTTCAAAACTATTGGGCAATACGTCCAAGATAACAGATGTGGGAATTGTCGAGAATTTCAAAAAGAAGTTCAAAAAAGAAATCTTTCATAAGTTGATACGGTATATCCTAACAAAACAAGTCCATTTTGGCGAAAGCAATCACGTAAATAATCTAACGAACATTTCATTCTACACTGCGATGCAAGGTTATTACAAATCTAAGATTGCTGAGGTTGAGGTAACATACGCTGAAAAAAGAAACAAGCGTGAAGCACGTTTGAAAGAGCGAATAGCAGTTCTTGAAAAGAAAATTCAAGAACTCAACGAGTAGCTTTTGTTGTTTGAAGAAGGCTCGGCATTCGTGCTGGCTCTTCTTCTTTTTTATTCTAACTTTTAAAAGGGCTAAAAATAATGAGTGCATAATAATCAATCAATAGTAGAGCAAAGGTAAACTCGTAAAATACACCCATCAAAAGACTACGGCATAAAGCCAATGCTTCTTCCCCTACTCATTTATTCCGTTTCCTTTTGAGCTGAGATTTTAGCTTCCGTTTGGGTTCTGCTCAAATATTGTTTAACTAAAATTTCAGCATTATGAAACAAGTATCTCAAATTCCCAACATTGCCCTTCAAGAAGCAGAAGAACACTATCAGTCAAGTAGAGAGAATTACACCATTGAAGGTGCAGAAAGCCACCTGGCTTATTACAGAGACAAGCATCCAGTCTACTACGCTGTATTGTCACAAAATGTTTAATCTAAATTCAAAAGCTATGTATTTACAAAATTTACAGCAGGATAAAATCTTTGTTCCATCAGAAATGAAATCCTTAAAAACTTTGACACAGATGGAATCCCGACGAGGGCTTGAAAATGCCATAATTTCAAATGGGAAAATCGTAAATGTCGTATCGAACAGCTACGGACACATTCCGAATCAACTATTCTTCAAGAAAGCTGAAGAAATGTTAACAGATGCACAACTGAACTTTCATAAACGCACCATCAACAAAAATGACAGGTCGTTTATTACTGACTTTATCATCGACGATAAAAGTCACTTTACTGTAAAAAACGATAAGGACTTGATACTGCCAATGCTTCGGTTCAAAAATTCTTATGACGGTAGTGAAAAGACTTCTGGACACTTTGGTTTTTATAGACAGGTTTGTTCAAACGGACTACACGTTTCTCAGGCAGAAATTGAGTTTTCAATCAAGCATAGTAAGAATAATACACACTTGATTATGCCGAGACTGAACAACTTGTTCGATAAGTTTCTGGACAATGAATTCTATACTATAACCAAGAAATTCGATAAGATGAAAGAGTTTAAAATCATCGATACACAAGAGTTCGTAAAAGCAATTCTCGATAAGACAAAACTCTTTAAATATGAATGTAGCGACAAGAACAGCGACCCTTCGAAGAAATCTCGTGAAGTAATCGAAATCTTAAACTATGAAGCTTTGCTACTAAATGAAGAACCAAATCTTTGGTTAGGTTATAACGCCTTCAATGCAGTATTACACAATACGTTGAAAAAGAGCTTTGGCCAACAGGAACGATTGGATAAAAAGCTATTCGACGAAGTCTATGAAATGGCTTAGAATCTAAAGGTTTATCCAGTACCTTAAACTGGATTTTTTTACACAAGTAACTGGTTTGTAAAATTAAAGTTTCAATACCACTCAGCACATTCCCCTACATTCCACGCTTACCTGCCGAAAAAAGCAGGGAACCACTACATTACGTGAAAAGAGCTTCCTTATACATATCTTGGACACAATCCTCAATTTCAGCTTTCCATACCGTTAACCCTTCCCGATACTCTGGGAAGGAACACTTCATTCCTTAGCCAAAATTGTGAATCAAGTCCGCCTGAGTAAAAAATCAGATTGGACATTAAAACAATTTTTTCACAACAAATTAGGAAAATAATATTATATTATTTACTGCATAATAATTTAACAGCAAGCACTTAAATCAATGCAAGAGATGAGGGACAAAATCATCGAGAAATCAACAGAAATGTTCCTAATACGAGGTTCAAAGGGATTAACTATGGATACAATTGCTTATGAAATGGGGATTTCTAAAAAAACCATATATAAATACTTCAATACTAAGAGAGAACTTGTAGAAGCTGGGTCAGAATATTTATTTCATAAAATCACAGATGGCATTGATAAAATTATAGAATTGAATGAAAACCCAATTAAGGAAATGTTTCTTATCAGAGATTTCGTTTTTTATGTTTTGAAAAGCGAAAACACTTCACCATACCATCAATTCAAAAAATATTTTCCCGAAATATACCAATCTTTGATGACTCGCCAATTTGCTGAAATGGACAGGTGTATTACCAAAAACCTAAAGAAAGGAATGGAACAAGGATTGTATTGCAACGAAATTAATATTAAACTGATAAGCCGTTTCTTTTTTATTGGAGTAAACAATATTAAAGACCAGAACATATTCAATCTAAAACATTTTACAGCTCTTGAAATCAATGAGGCTTATTTAAACTTCTATTTAAGAGCCATCTGTACCCAAAAAGGATTAGACTATTTAAACAATCATAAAAATTTATGAAAATGATTCAAAAAAATAAAGAATTTCTAAAAGAAACAATTGAAGAAAAAATACCAATCCACAAGTTTCTTGGGTTAAAGTTATTGGTTCTTGAAAAAGGATTTGTAAAAGTAAGTGTTCCTTTTAGAGATGAAGTCGTAGGAGATATTAGAAGAAATAGATGGCACGGTGGTATCATTGCCACAATAATGGATTCTGTAGGAGGGATAGCAGGCGGCACCCATTTTACATCTTTTGAGGATAAATTAGCAACAATTGATTTAAGAATAGATTATCTAAAAGGAGCAGAAGCATTACCAATAATTGTCGAAGGAAAAATTGTTAGATTAGGCAATAGAATACTTGTAACAAAAATGAAAGCATATCAAAATGAAGAATTAATTGCTGAGGGAAAAGGTGTATATAATTTTATACGAATAGATAATTCAGATAGTAGTTACTCTTAAAATAGATGAAAAGATTGACCAATTAGAAAAACTTCTTCAAATAAGTCAAATCAACAATATAACCCACTCAGCACATTCCCCTGCATTTCGCGAAAAGCTACATTCCGGAAAAAGAGCTTCACTACACAAGTCTTGGACACAATCCCCAATTTTAGCTTTCCATTCCGCTAACCCTTTCCGCTTTGCTGAAAGGAACACTTCATTCCTTTGCCAAAATTGTGAATCAAGTCCGCTTTCTCATCGGAAAGCCATCACTTCGATTTTCTTAACAGGATTTTCGGCGCGGTCTTCTTGAGCCCTCACTCGAAAATCCTTAAAAACCGAACCGCTGCCTTACACATTTTAAGGGGTTTATAATGGATAATGCCTTTGTTGTTTTTCGGGGCGTCGAAAAACAGGCAGTACATAACCAATTCTAAATTAAACCCAGCCACTCATTTCGCTTAACTGATGGTACGCTCAAATCGCAACTGGCTTTAAAAGAATAGCTAATGCCCTAATGGAACTTGTCAAGACCATAGCAAGTTTTAGTGAAAAATAAGGTTTCTACTTCCTTGAAAACCCAAGGGTTTTACTACGTCGCAAACACACCTAATTTGTTCCCGAAAAGTCTTGACAAAACCCACTCTATCCATTGTGCGGTGCACAGAAGAAAAGAACAAACACCCCTTAAAATTTAATCTGTTTTAAATCAATAGGGGAAATATAAATCACTTAAATATTTTATTATGAGTACTATTAAAAATCACGTACAGTTAATTGGAAACGTTGGACAAGAGCCAACCATTACAAACCTTGAAAGCGGAAAAAAAGTAGCACGCTTTTCACTCGCCACCAATGAGTATTACAAAGATGCCAAAGGCGAAAAACAAACTGACACTAATTGGCATACGGTCGTTGCTTGGGGCAAGACTGCCGAAATTGTAGAGAAGTATGTTGTTAAAGGCAAAGAAGTTGGAATATCGGGAAAACTAAAGACCCGAAGCTACACAACTGATGCAGACGAACAACGCTATGTTACGGAAGTTGTAGCTGATGAAATTCTTTTACTTGGAAGCAAAGACGACAAGTAAATCTTAAAATGAAAGAGGGCGTAACAGTCGAAAGATGCGCCCTCTTTTTCATTATTCACACTTTAAATAATATGTACAATGAAAGCACAAGTTAACGAAATCAAAGAAGGATTGCAACATTTTCACGGAACGGAAATGTTCTATCAAATCCCATTATTAAGAACACGTTTTACAGACGGTTTAAAATACCTTGCTAACGTGGCAGATTGTTTTTGGCTCATTACAGACACGTCCGTAATCGCAAAAAGCCTGATGAACCGAAGCGAATTTATCACAATCGATTTTAAAAGATTGCCCGAAGAAAAACAAGATTTTTCGGGTTACGAAGCCGAGATAATTTACAGCGATGGCAATGACAATATTTTGGAAAAACAAGGGTATCGAGCAACCGATTTTCCGCTCGATGAACTTCGGTTATTTTTTGTGAATGATACGCTGATGTTACCAAGCGAATATTAAAATTTTGAAGCTATGGTATATATCAATTTTACAGACTTGAGCGAAGAAGCTCAAAATTGACTTTTGGAAAATTCCAAGGAAGATGTGAAACGAAAATTTGGGGATAGTATTCGCAAATACGTACAAGAAAATTATGGCTGTTATGAAACAATGATTGAAGAAGAAGCACTTCGGAATTTGTATTCTTACACCTATGTGTTTAACATATGAATTTCAAAATTAATTAGACGGACACCTCTAAAGTTTAGGGGTGTTTTTTTATGCGATTAATTCCATATCAAGAAAAAAACCGTATCTTTATTTCGCTGAAATTCAGCATTCAAATTAAAGTAGGGTTATCCACTTTTCGACTTTCGCCGATAGCCTTACACATCGAAAAATAACATATCGGAAAATTATTTTCCTAAAATGGCAATCGGTTTTTTCAACCGGATTGTATGGATTTTTGTCACGCTTGCGCGTGACGAAAAGGAATAGCAAGAGGGTAACACGCTGCGCGATGTTTCGGATTCCTTTTCGTTTTCAAATAGCTGATTATCAGCGATTTGAATATATTATAATTTCTTGACAATCAACGATTTGCGACAAACGGGCTGTTAACGCCCATTTTTAGGGATGATTTTGCGACAAATCGGCGAAATATGGACTCATTTATTGGAATTAGATTCAAAAAGGAAACTGCAAAACGTTTCCAAACGTTCTCACGCACTTACTTCAAATCGCACACCGAGGCGATGGCTACAATGCTCGATTTTTTCTTCTACAACGAAATCTCGCCAAAGGAAAAATTAGGACCGACTGGTCGAACTATCGAAGCCAAACTTTTAAAAAGAATCAATGCGGTTATTGCCATAATGCGAGACGTAGAAAAGACACAAACCAAACCTACGGTGGCTATGATTCAATCACTTTTTGAAACAGAAGAACCAGAAAAAAAACCGCTGATATTGGAAAAGAAATATGCGGAAGAAAAGAAAGAAGTGCGCTTTCGCGAAAAGCGAAACTTAAAGAACGAACTCTAATTTTTGAGCTATGTATATTACAATCACACCCCAAAAATTAGGGCCAAATTATTCTCAGAGTTCAGCCGATTTTGTTGGCTATTTAGAGAAAGAAAACGAAGGTTTAGAACAACAGGATATGGAACACTTTTTCAATCAATATGGCGACGAGATTTCCTCTGAAGAAGTGGTAAAAGAAATTGATGGAAACACAGCAAAATTGAAAAAGAAAGAACCTAAATTTTATTCGATAACGGTTAGTCCATCCAAATACGAATTGAGAAAATTACAGAACAATAGCCAAGATTTAAAAACATATACTCGTGAGCTAATGAAAAATTATGTTGCCAGTTTCAATCGAGAAATCAATGGGCGACTTATAACCATAGATGACATAAAGTATTACGCCAAAATTGAACATCAAAGAACTTTTAAGGGTACGGATTTTCAGATAAAAGAAAACCAACCATTTGCTTCAAAAATATTACAACTCAAAACGGATATTCGAAATATTCAAGAAGGACGAGCTGAAGGGAATATCAAAAAAGTAGAAAAGGAAATTGCCAAACTGGAACGCCAAGCGCCACATCAACAAAATGGAAAACGGATAGTTCAGGGAATGCCAAAGGCAGGAAACCAAAGCCACATTCATATCATCGTGAGCAGAAAAGATGCTTCAAATTCGGTCAGTCTTTCCCCAGGAAGTAAACACAAAGCTTCGGAAGTTGAGATGCACGGAAAAAAAATAAAGCGTGGTTTTGATAGAGATACCTTTTTCGCGAAAGCGGAAAAAACATTTGATAAGACGTTTGGATATAAGCGCAATTACGCAGAGACCTACAAAGCTAAAAAGACCTTTGTAAAGAACCCAAACCTATATTTTTCAGCCTTGATGAAGCTGCCAGCCAATGAAAAAGCATTAGCTTTTAAAATAATTACCAAATCAGGATTGCCCATAGTGCCAACCATTCCCGTAAGTCAGGCACAAATAGCACTTCGTGTTTTTAAGCGATTGAGACGTGGCGCAGAAGTGGCCATAAAATCGAGTTCCATCGGAATCTAATGATTATGCAGATAGATAATCTTATAACGATACTTTCAATTATTGGTCTAGCCAGTATGGTTTGCTATGTGATGTTTCGGATAAGTCGATATGCTTTCCTCATTAATTTTCTCGTGCTTTGTGCGGTGGTGTTTTATTTAAACAAGGACAACGCATTGACTCTTATTGCCCTCTATTTAGTTTGTCCTCTCATATTAATTAATATAGGAATGTATGTGTTCTTGCACAAAACAGATAATCCAAGAAATGGCGATAGCGAATACCAAGTCAACTTTGCCACCACCAAAGGTATTTTTAGATTGGATAATATTAAACGTGGTGCATCCATCATCGGTTCTGCAGGAAGTGGAAAAACAGAAAGTGTAGTTTATGGATTTTTGAAACACTTTCGTGAAAACAAATTCTGCGGAATCATACACGATTACAAAGACTTTGAGCTGACCGAAATGGCATATCCACTTTTTAGGGAAAGCGATATACCGTTTAAGGTCATTTCCTTCGACAAAATCATCCATAGGGTAAATCCTATTGCGCCTCGCTATTTAGAGAATGAGGAAAGCGTAAACGAGGTGTCGAGGGTATTGATTGAAAATCTTTTAGAACAAAGAGAAAGCGGAACCACCGGAACGACAAAATTCTTTAACGACGCAGCCGAAGGATTAATTGGCGGATTGATTTGGAAACTGAAAACAGATTATCCGGAATTTTGCACCTTGCCACATCTCATTGCGATTTATCAATTTCTTGATACCAAAAGCTTGATTCAGTTTCTGGAAAGCAATACGACATCAAGGGCAATGGCGGATGCTTTTATAAGCGGAAAGGATTCCGATAGACAAACCGCAGGTGTAAAAAGCACCTTGGCAAATGCGCTGAAACGAATTAGTACACAACGTATATTTATGGCTTTGTCCGCAGACGAAGTACCGCTAAATATAAATAGTGCTGAAAATCCCTGCGTAATTTCGATTGTGAACAACCCAAAATTCGAAACTTCGTATTCACCAGTAATCGCTACAATTATACACACTATTACAAAGCAAATGAGCGTGCGTAATTCAAAACCATCATTCTTGCTTATGGAAGAAGCACCAACCATTCGTTTATTGAATATGCATCGAATTCCTGCAACATTGAGAAGCTATAATATTTCTACGATTTATGTGATGCAGGATAAAATTCAGAATGATATGATGTATGGCGATAAGGCAAGCAAGGCGATATTGAGCAATCTGTCTTACCAATTCTTCGGAAAGGTAAACGACCCAGATACTGCTAAATATTACGAACGTTTTTTTGAAATCATCAAAGACCCGACAAAAAGTATAAGTCGAGGACATAACCTTGATTTTGATACTCGCATTACTACGGGCGAAAAAGAAATTCCAAAGATTCGGGCGGATGTGTTTTTCAGGTTGAAACAGGGCGAGTTTATTACGTATGCAGATGGGAAGGATAAGAAAGTGCAGTTTAAGTTAGCCGACATTCAAAGGGAACTTCCTAATGGAACCAATCAATTTTCTCAGGTTGATTTAACCGCTAATTTTGAGAGGGTTTATGAGGAAGCGAGGTCGATATTTAATTAGTATTGAGGTGGTACAATAGGTAGTGTAATGGGTGGTGTAATAGATTTTGAAAAAGAACTTTATTTCAAAAATCGGTTTTTGATTTAATAACAAAACCTAGTTTACATAGCGAATCCATAAATATGGAAATATTCCATATAATAGTAAAACTTCAATTATCAAAATCTCAAAATCATTTGTACCTTTGGAATTAATTTAGTATGTAACTAATTATCAGATATTTTGGACAACTTTCGATATGATTGATTTTGATATAATAGAAAATTTAGGCTTGGACAAGGCCATATCTGTTACTTCGGAATCTAATCAAATTTCTGAAAGTCAGTTAGTTGTAATCAATCAAGTAAAAGATTTTGGTATTGATGAAATTTATTTCAGTACCGATGAAAACCATAACAGTTACCCTGCGGTTTTTCTAAAAAGAGTTCAAAAATTTGATGACAGAGCTCTTCATCAAGTGGCACTTGCCCAAAAAAAAATCTGGAACTTCAAAAAGGTAATTTTTTTATACGTTTATTCGGAAACTGAAATTCGTATTTACAATTGTGCAGAGAAACCTCTTTTGATTAAATCAGATGATTTTGATTATAAGAAGGAGCTTAAAACACTTGAAATTGAGTCTTATAAGTTCACGGATAAACCAAACTCAAACAACTTCAAAATCTTTTTTCTACCATTGCTATTGATACAGGCATCATATGGACATTAGAAGAAGCGTTTGAGATTAGAAAGAAGATAAGCCTTCAACGAAGGGTCGATAAATATCTCGTGGAGAGCCTTACTTATACTGCCAAACAATTACAGGCAGAAGGATTAGAAATAAATCTTATCCATAAAATAATTATGCGTTCTCTATTTCTTTTGTATTTAGAAGATAGGGGTGCAACTGATGAAAAATTCTATTCTGAAATAAAAAACGGTGCAAAGTCTTATTTCGACATTTTGGACGATGCAGATAAAACATATTCCCTTTTTCAGAAACTGGAAGAATATTTCAACGGTAATGTTTTTACCGTAGACAGCAATGAATCAATCTCTAGAGAGCATCTACAAATCATTCGAAAGTGTTTTATTAACGGCAATGATAACTCATTTCAGCAGAATCTTTTTGAAGATTTACGTCTGTTCGATTTCAGCATTATTCAAATAGAATTGTTGAGTGAAATCTATGAAAATTTCCTTGCCGAAATAAATCCTACTTTAAAACAAGATACAGGTACATACTACACACCGCCTTCTTTAGTTGAACTCATATTAAACGAAAAATTACCAATATCTAGGACAGAAAAGAATTCTAATGTTAAGATATTAGACCCAACTTGTGGCTCGGGTATTTTTTTGGTGGAAAGTTTTAAACGTTTGGTCAAGCGTCACGAAAATGCCAACTCAGAAAAACTTACGGACTTTAATAAACTGAAGAAGTTACTAACGGATAATATATTTGGCGTAGAGATACACCCTCAATCCATAAAGGTAGCAGCATTTAGTCTTTATTTAGCTTTGGTAGACAACTTAAATCCTAAAACGATTTGGCAGAATAAGGACTATCGTTTACCTTATTTGATAAACGACCCTTCGGACGATACTTTAGTAGAACAGGGTAATAATTTATTCCGTAGCGATACCATTCAGGAAAATCCAGAGGTAGAACAAATCGATTTTGATTTGGTGGTAGGAAACCCACCTTTTGGTACAAAAAATTTATCGCAAACTATTCGGGATTACAGCGATAAACACGGTTTCGCTAAGGAGATGGTTCTTCCATTTCTACATAAGGCCACAAAATTCTCTGAAAATGGAGAAATTGCGTTGATTTTCAATACCAAAATACTCACAAATACCAAAATAACATATCAGAATTTTAGAAAGTGGCTTTTTAATGAATGCTATGTAGTGAAGATATATAATTTCTCGATTTTAAGAAATGCCCCTAAAAATTTTGGAGGTCAATTGTTTGGTTCGGCTACTGGTCCAATAAGTGTTGTTTTTTATCAAAAAAAATCACCCAAAAAGAAATCAAACACCATTGTTTATTATGCGCCTAAAACCTTTATCAAATCAAATGTAATTGAAGGAGTAAGCATCGATAGCTCAGATTTAAAGTTTCTACCACGCGAAGAATGTGAAAAGCAAGATACCAAAATTTGGAAAGTGGCAATGTGGGGCGGGTTGTCTGACTTTAGACTGATAGAAAAATTGAATTCTAAAAACTACCAGACTATTGAGCAATTTAACAAAACACATAGTATTGAATCAGGCGTTGGCTTTCAACTTTTAACCCAAAAGAAAGATGAACCCAGGCATTCTGATGTATTATCTGAGTTACCTTATTTAGACGCTAGTTCAATAGAAAGATTTTATACGCAAAGTTCGAGGTTGAAAGGCATAAAAGATTCAGTTAAAACACCCAAATCAAAATCTTTTTATAAAGCGTTTTACAATGTAAATGATATTAATGAGATAGAAAAATTTTCCCATTTCAGGCGTCTAGGAGATATTCAGGCATTTGTAAATACCCATATAGTTGTTAAAAAAGGATTAGAAAAGAATAGTGTTTGCTCATCATTAATCGATGTAGATTGTTCCTTTAGAGATGGGGTTTATGGTTTTTATTCGAGCAAAAATGACAATTCCATTCTCAAAGTCTTAAACTCATATTTCAATTCCAAGTTGAGTAGTTATTTCTTGTTTATGACTATTTCTTCTTATGGTATAGAAAGAGAGCAGATTATGAAGAACGAATACCTTTCAATTCCTATTAGTTTGAAGGAATCTGAGATTTCTAAAATTCTGAAGTTGTCTGAAAATTTTATCAAGAAAATTAAAGGTTTGGATTTTTGGAATATTGAAGAAAAGCGAAACCAATTGATAACTACTTTCAGCGAATCTGTTGAGGGAATTATTAATAAAAGCTTTGGATTGAATGAAGATGAGATTAATCTATTAAATGATGGATTAGAGTACAGTTTGGATTTATTCCATTCAAAAGCTAAATCAGAGGCTTTGAATCCCGTTCGCAATATTGAAGATTATTCTAAAAAGATTAGTGGCAAGTTGAATCAATTTTTAAATGGTCAAAATCTATTTGCAAATGCCACGGTATTTGAGACAAGTCATTTTTCGCCTCTATTGTTAATGAAAATTTCATTCGAAGAAAGTGAAAAAGAAGTTTTAAAATCTCAAGAGGATGTAACCCAAGAATTACAAAAACTAGATAAGCATTTATGGACAAAAAAAAGTACGAACATCTATTTCAGAAAAAAATTAAATTATAAAACAGGCAACGAGATTTTTATTGTTCGTCCCAATCAGAAGAGATTCTGGACTCAATCGATGGCGATTGAAGATGCATCAGAATTAATTCTGGAAATCCTTAATGAAGTATAGTAAATGGGATTAAACAAAGTAATAGTTGCCAGCTTCAAAAGAGGCTTTGAAGAAAAATGTTTTAAACTGATAACAGAATCTTATGTTTCGGCTATGGAAACCAAGGTCATCAAACTAAACTGGGATGAAAATGACATCACCTCAGAATTGCACGAACACATTAAGGAAAACCCCCTAAGATTAAAGTGGAGCATAGTTACGAATGTTGAGCAACATTTACCAAAAGATGATGTAGTAAAGGAAAAAGGCTTTGCGGCGAAACTACCAAGAATAGACCTTCGATTGGTAACCATAAGCTCATCCTTAGAGTATGAATATCATATGGAAGCCAAAAACCTCAAGGAAAAAGATTCTGGTTTAAAGCGACGTTATATTGATACTGGAATTAACAACTTTATGTCAAAGAAATATGAGAACGGATGCCTGCTAGGTTATAATCTAGAAGGCGCCTTACATAAGACAGTTTACGGAATAAATAAATTATTAAAGAAAGATAAAAGAGAAACAGAGTATCTAAAAGAACAGGAAAATCATTTACACAATAAGTACTACGAATCGAAGCATCCAGATGATTTTACTATTAAACACTTTATGTTTGATTTTACTTCTTTGAATAGTGCATAAAAAAGTTTAGAAGTTCCACATATTTTGGAACACTAATGGTAAAGAGAGTTTTAGTTTTTCAGATAAATTCCTTAGAATGACTTTTACTGCTAAAGAAACTACTGTTGAAGAAGGTGGTCAAATAGGTGGTGTAATGGGTGGTCTAAAAGGTGGTCAAATGGGTGGTCAAATCGAAAAAACTATAGATGCTATTTCGGAATTAACCCTTAGACAAAAGCAAGTACTGAAATTAATAGCCGCAGATAACCGTATAAGCCGCTCAGGAATAGCAGAAGTCCTGCATATCAATGAATCCGCAATTCAAAAGCATCTAAATAACTTAAAAGATGCTGGATACATCAAGCGTCAAGGGGGTACAAGAGGTTATTGGGAAGTTAACCTTGATGAAAATTAAAAACCATTCTAAAAAGGTCCTTTATCACGGGGCCCATTGTGAGTAACCTTCCAGACATTATTTTCTTTTATAAGCTTGAAAATACTTGGTTTAGCGTCATATGTTGTTGTGTATTTTATCCAAACGATTTCACCAACAACGGCTTCATCTATGACTTTAAAATCTGAGGGTGAGTTCTTGTCCTCTTGAAGAAGCTCTTGAATACTTGCAAGATTTGTATATCCTTCGGCAGTAGTATATTTTTTAAGCGTATGCATATCTCCGTGATAAAAGCTTTCGGCTACGACTTTTGCAGTCTCAGCTGGGGAGAGTGTCTCAGTCTCAGTGCAGGATATGAGGAGTAATACGATGGATATAGTGGCGAGTGTTTTCATAATGTCTTAGTTAGGATTATTTATAAATCTGTGTGATATGTTGAGTTCTATATTTCGTTCTCCATTACTTTCGTTTAGTTCTAAAATTGCCCGTTTATCATCACTTATCGAAAATTTTGGGATAACATAAGCGAGCTGAGCTGTTTCTCCTGCTCTAATTCTGGATGGTATTTTATACTTGAAAATAGGTTCTAACTGTATTTTTTGCAATGACTTTTTCTTTCCTTTCTGTCTTGTTTTTATGGAGAATCTTAAGAAGTTTAAGTCATAATCTAAACTGGATTTATTTTCAATGTTTATGATTAAGTAAAGTTCATCTTTGTTAAATACAATATTTTCTACGCGCAGCTCAATATTTTCAAAGCGTGATTTTATTCTGCCTATTTTCTGATTTCTCCCTAAAAGATAAGAGCAGAATTTTTTATAGTAAAATATATTAGTGTCAACCTCAATTTCAGAATGAGATTTATCTGCAATTTTAGTTGTCGCCGGTTTCTCATTACCTATACTTTCTGAAATAGGTACAAAATAATTGAGCTTATCAAGGTTGACCTTATACTTTACAATATACGAAAAAACTGAGCCATTACTATTGATAATCAGTAGATTACTCTCTTTTCCAGGCTTTGCTTGTAGTAAGCCAAAGTACTGCTCTTTCTCACGATTATAGGTAAATACAAAATTATCTGAACCTGTAATTCCCTGACGTATAGGCTTGGGAAAAAAGAGAGCGACATTCTTAAATTCATTAGCATAAATGGTATCTAGTGGTTGGGCTGGTTGCGCTTTCGCGAAAGCGTAAAAGCCAAGAAGCAAAATGAGTATCGTGGTTTTCATATGGTGGGTTTTAGAATTAGTTTGTAATTGTTGAGTACTATGATTTTTACATTTCGATTCTTCTGCTTTAACAGGTTGGTAATGCCACCCACTTGTGGAACGGACGGGATATTAATATCCTGTAAAACATCATCTACTACCTCGTTTGTCACCTCTGCGCGGAAATTATTTTCTACATAAATGCCTTCACTACCATCTTGCAGGTCATAAGCTTTTAAACTAGTAGGGGTGTGATTTATATTTTCAATTGTAATAAGCGCTCTATTGGGTTGAAAGCTAATGAATCCATAAATGGATGTGTTTTTTGCTATGGCCTTGTTATTAATAGTAGCTTCTTTAGTGAGCCGCATACGTAATCGAGAGTTAGGTTTTACAACTTGATTACCATCTACAGTCACGTAGATGTTTGAATCTGTGTGGCCCAGATTCTTTAAATCGTTAGGCATAGGAGCAGCGGCAAAAAAGAGTTGGTGTTCTAGCCCAAGTTCTTTAGCTTCAATTTTTAGTTCTCTTTTAAATTCTGAACTGTCAATCATTGGATTAATGGTAGGTTTTATACTACTCTTAAGATTATGATAGGATTTGTCCGAATATGTGATGCGACCAGCATTATAAATACTATCTACAATACGCTCTTTTTCCTTTTCTGGAAGATCTGGGTCATAGAACCCTAAAGAGTCAATAAGTTTCTCATCATAAATACTTGGAGCGTTGTTCTCTCGCACTTTTTTTAAATCATTAATAGCGTCCAGCTTAGAAGTGTATTCTTTTTGATCATCGCTTATAGCGGGCACAAGGTATTGGTCAAGATTCTCTGCATCAGTATCATCATCTCCCATTAATAGCATTGAGTACGAGATAAGAAATATGAAGATGACGGCAAGCACTGAAGCAAATACGATTTTGTTCTTTTCAATTTTCATCATTTATCTTTTTTAGAGTGTTTTCAAAGTAGTCAGTAATCAGAAGTCCGTGAGGATTGTTTGGAAAATTGCGATTTACAACAATGAGGGACCCAGTGGTTGAGAGTTCATAGGTATCTACAATGGTTCCGCGATTAATTTCAAAGATGGTAGTGGTAATAAATGAATAATAGCCTTCGCGCTCTTTAAGTTGAGAATCAATGCTTAATACTTTTTGAACTAAGGAATATTGTAGCAATCTGTTATAAACGCCGTCAGATTTCTTTTGCCTGTAAACGTTATCTACTGAACTATTTCCTAGCCACAAGGCCTTTTCTAAATTGGTCTCATAATTACTAGCGTCTATGTTATAGAAGTAGCGATGAAAGAGTTCTAAGTGCGCCAGAGCTTCATCTTGAAAGTTTGCTTTTTGGGTAACTAGTTTGAGTGGTATGATGCTCCCATCTGTATTAATAGCAAATGCATTGTTGAGTGCTTTCTCATTTGTGTTGTACGCCATCCATAACGAAAAGGAGCTTGATGCTAGTGAACAAATGATGACGCTCAAAACAATTATACGATTGAGTTTTAATACTGTAGTTATATTCTTATAGGGTGTTTTCATAGTTGAATAGATTTAATTGCTGAATAGCCTGAGAGTAAAAGAAGTGGCGCGCTTATACAGCTTGAATTTTAGAAAAACAATAAATCCAACAGATCCTAATTGAACAACCGGAGCAAAGAAGCCCTGACCCGCATCTGTACCAAATAGATTACTCCAGAAATTTGTATTGATTTCTGTATAAATAGCATTCACAAAAACATTTACTAGGAAGAAAGCAGGAACGAGCATATAGACTGCGGCATAGAGTTTAAAAAAATTATAAGCGAGGGATCTGAACTTTTCAAAAACAGCAAGACTTATGACCAATGGAAAAAAAGCCTGCATTATGCCTAAAAGAAAAAAGCGTTCTGCAAGAAATAATGGATATATAAAAATATCAATTATCCATAAAATCATACCGCCGATGAACGCTAACATCTTAAATCCGTAAAGCGGAGTTACTAGAAGCTCATAGAGCAGTGTCATTGCATTTTTTGCGGCATCAATTAAACTTATATCTTCTTCTATAGGAATTTCTTGCATTTGTAATGGGAGCAAGGCTGGAGCTGTACTGCGGTATTGTCCTTCTACAGCCACGAGTATGGAATCAAAGAACCCTAGTACTTGCGTCGAAAATATTACCAAAATGACAATAGCAAAATTCTTAGCTAGCTCTCCTGGGCTTAATCCCCACGAATACCCATCCTTGTCAGCAATACCTTCATTATACTTCTTTAAAATATTCACTAGAAAGAAAAGTACAGCAAGCGTTTTCATCCCTGCAATAGTGTATTGCGAGAAGCTACTATTTTGAATGGTTTGAAAAACTGCATCCACATATTCTAGCCCGAAACCTAAAAGAAGTATAGTGGTCATATTAATATCCTGTTTCGCGATTATTAATTTTGTCCTGCATCTTTCTAAAGGAAATGATATCTTGATAGCGTTTGGTTTTTACTGTAATGTTAGAGACCATTTCCTTAGATTCAATTTCTTTTTGTTTAAGAATCTCAGCTCGGTCGGCATCAGTCATTTTTAAGAAGTCACTAGAGAGGATTTGATCGATAAAATCCATTGTATCTAAAGAGTTTTCTAAAATAGAATTAAAGGAATTCGACACTCTTAATATCTCATCGGATTTTATGTAAGGTGAATTCAAAATATCGTATAGGTCATCTTGCATTACATTGATCAACTGTTGGTTATTGCTATTAATTTCCTCAACTGCTTTTAACTGTCGGATAACATTGGAGACTTTTTCGATACTTTCTTTAGCTTCCTTCATAAATTTAACAGACTTAATAAGTTGGTTTGTCTGTTTTGCAGATTCTACAAGCGACTTCACTAAACTTATAAAGTTAGTGTTGTCATATACCGGAGCTCCTTGAGCCTGAGTGTTTAAGCTGAATATAACAGCGATTGCGATTGTGATAATTTTTGATTTCATAATATTATGTATTAGATGTGAATTCTTTAATTGCCAGTTCCATATCATTGGTTCTTTCATAAAAGGTCATTATGGCTTCGTTTTCCGTACCATCAGTGAGATATGCTGCATACACTTCTTTTGGAACTTCAAGGCGGAAAATGTTACTTTCTTTCCCAATCTTGATAAACATCTCTGTATACTTCCGAGGACCCGAAAGGTTGTTTCTAATCGACTTTAACTGATTGAGATCGTGACTTGAGAGGTTAAGCCGTTTGACCAGTTCGTCATATCCCTTTTCATTATTAAGGCTGTAGACTACTTGTGTGTTTTCCAGAATACTAGCGGATGTTGAATTGTCTGGTAGTTGATTAATGGATTGGAGAATAATGCCAATCGCTCCATTTTGTTTACGTATCGCCTGGTAGTAGAATTCTACACTTTCGAGCACGTTGTCAAACTTCAATTGCTTTGCAAACTCATCGAAGAGGATGATTCCTTTTTCTGCTCGATTCTTCCAGATGGTGCGTTGAATTGCAGATTTTATGAGCTTCAACATTACAGAAAGTATTTCTTTGTTATCTTTTACTTCATCCAGCTCAAAAACAATAAGTCGCTTGTCTTCTATCTTATAGGTTTGGTCTTCACTTATCTCAAATAAGAAGCTGTATAGACCATCGCCAACATACTCCGACATTACGTGCAAGAAGCCCGTAACGTTGAAGTAGTCAGGATGGATTTTTAAATCTTTGAGTAGGGTAGTTTGATTATTTTCAATAAAACTATAGAAGCCATCGAGGGAATGGTTATCTGCTTTGCTTTCATAATAGTAGCGTAAGATCTTTTTGACAGATACTGACTGTGCCTTTGTAACTTTTAAATCTGAAGCAAATAGTTCAAATAGGAAAATAGATAGATCTTCCAAACGCTCTGGCGAGAGGTCACGTTTGTGGCTAATGTAAAATGGATTGATTCCTAAGTTTTTTCCACTCTCATATCTGAGGACGGTGTATTGTTCTGCATAGAGCTTTGCAAATTTGGTATACGAGCCTCCTAGATCAATAATGACTAAACGTACGCCGCTCTCGAAATACTGTCGTAGTATATTATTAGCCAGAAAGGATTTCCCTTCTCCAGTAGGAGCGAAAATGGCAAAATTCCTTGCTTTGATTCGCTTTTTACGTTCATCCCAGACATCTTTTAATACAGGAATGTTGTATTGTCTATCGTTAAAGATGATACCAGTTTCGTCAGATTTGTAGTTTGTATTATTTATGAATAGACACAAAGCGTGCTTTAAGTCTGTCACATACATATCTGCATTTGAGAAGTTAGAAGAGAAGCAGCAGTAGCTATTTAGAATGTAATTCTTCCGTTCTTCTCCACGTGGGTAATAAGGAATAATATCAAGCTCCTTGAACTCTGTTTTGATTCGAGAACCTATTTGTGTGAGGTTCTCTGGATTTTTATCCCAATAAATAACATTCAGATGACCGCGAATAATTCTGGCATTATCATCTGCATTTATTTGGCTCAGGATATGTTCTATTTTTCCTAAGACTACTTTATTCTGTGATCCGAAGTTTGAACTTTTGTTAAGCTCCTCTACTTTTTTATCTAGTAACTTTCGCCATTTTTGTTTGTCGTCTAGATATAGAATTTGATTAACAATGTGATTCTCATTAAGCGTAAGCCCTAAACCATCAATAAACCCTTGATGAAACACAAAATCGTCAGATGTGAATTTCTCATTGGTCTTGCTACTCTGTACACTTTCGCCAAAGCACAGTTCGCTATTGATGGCCAGGGCATCAAAATAGTTTTCGCCTATATTGACGCTTTTCTTTTCGAGTAGGATATCAGTATCAAAGCCTTCATTGAAACCATTGAAATAGGTGTTTGTTAGTTCCTGTATCTCTTTCGCTTTAAGCGAAATAAAATTCATCTTTCTACTATTATTAATGAATGATATAGAATCATTTACGGCTCCTATAAATCTGGAAACGGTGTTGTCCATTTTTTGAACAACTCCCTTACTTGTCTTTTTTAAGGGGTTGACATATTTTGCATTGTTCAAAGATTTGTTCTTCGTAAGAATGAAGTATATAAGGCAGCGATGTCTCATATACTCACGCCCTTTAAAGTGCTCGTGAGTTGCTTTTTCTAAAAAAGTAGTATTAGGTAATTGGCTAGCGGTATATTCTTTCTTTAGGTAGATATCTTGTTTATGGACTACTGTGCCAATAGGTAATGACTTAAGTGCTTGAAACCAGGACCCGTGCATATCTTCAAAATCTTTTTCAGAGAGCGAGTAGATCTCAGGGAGGATTCCTTCATAGCACAATACGACGTTGCCATTATTAGCAAAGATGATATTGTCTTGAATATCTATGATAGGGTTGTATGCAGAAAAATCAATCTTCTTCATAATCTAGGAATGAGGTTTTCTTGTTGCTAATAATTAGAGGGAAGGAATTGCCCAGTTGGAAAAGCTGAGGGTTGCTGTTAATGCGACCTAGAGCTACGTACAATGCAGAATTAAAAATCATAGTGCCTATGACTGTAGGAAAGCTGAATGAGAAAATTATAACAAGTAGTGATGCTAGTATGGAGACCATCATTAGTGCAAAGAGGGAAATGGGCAATCCAAAGATGACTGCCCGTTTTCTAATGTTCTTGTAAATCTCAAAGCGCTTCATTATACAACGATGCTTATGAGATAAGTGAAGATGCCTACAACAGCTCCTGCAATAAGTACAAAGACAAGTACCCTAGTAATCCCTTTCTTTAAATCTGCATTTTCTCCAAAGAAGTGTCCTGCATTAAATAGAAACCCTATTAAGAAGATTACGCCGAGTAAAATCGGAAAGATGGTTCTTATAGTATCTCCTACATCATTTACGGAGTCTTCAATTCCTCCTATTTGAGCAAAGAGTGATGTCGATAGCAACGAGAGAGATGTTGCGAGATAGATAGATTTTTTCATAACGTAATGCTTTAGATTTTAAGTTCATTTTCGTTACTATAAATTTACATATATTTGATTTTAATTAACTGAAAATCAATATTTTATATATAAAATAAATTTTAAATTCAATTGTATCTATTTGAGTTTAAATGAGTTTAAAATTTATTTATTTTGAGAATTATTTGAACGATAACGAGAGAAATAGAAATGAAAAAAGTGTTCAAAAACGTCAGTTTTATGTTTTTACTACTTCAGTTTTGTGTTGTTTTCGCTCAAGGCGAAAGGATTAAAAAACGAATTGTAATTGATCCTGGACACGGTGGTTTTGATTCTGGAGCAGTTGGAATAAATGGAGTGCTTGAAAAGGATATTGTGTTATCAATTGCTGAAGAAATAATCGCGCTTAATAATAAGTCTGGGGAGCCACTTGAAATTTATTTGACCAGATATAGTGATACACTTATTTCATTGTCAAATAGAACGAGACTCGCTAGGACTCTAAAAGCTGATTTGTTCTTGTCCTTGCATTGTAACCATTCAGATAATCCAAATGCGCGTGGTGTAGAGGTTTATGTTTCTATAAAGAAATCCAAATATGCTGTTGATGCAACTTGGGTTGCGTATGAATTGCAGAGAGTTTTTAAAAGGGAATTAGGGTTTGAGAGTAGGGGAGTAAAGTTTGGTGATTTTTTGGTGTTGAGGGAAAGTGCGGACTATTGTCCGATTGTACTTTTAGAATTGGGGTTTTTGAGTAATGAGAATGAAGTAGCTTTTTATTCTATAGAAGAAAACAAACTTTCAGTTGCCATATCAATTTTTGGTTTTTTTAGAAAATAAAATTTAAAATTATGAGCGAATTATTTTTAGAAATTCTTAAATGTATAAAAGCATTAATATTTTGGTACTACAAAGAAATTATTCTTCTGATTAAAAAGTAGAATCTATTTTTTGATATCAGAGTTTTTTATTTGTCACGGACTAGGAGGGTGTCCTTGTAATCTGTTTGAATATTATTATAAAAATATTCAGACAGAGTTTAAGTTACACTCCCTTGATTGAAGATAAAATATGGGATTATATATTTTGGCTTATTTAGTTTCACGCATTTGTTAATAAAGTATCAAAACATCTGATATTCAATAGGTAAATTTCTTACTTGATGGAATATTTTTACAATGAATTATAAGTAAACTATATCTATGAGTCAGAAAACAATACTTACTGATGTCCAATTTCATTTTTTCTCTTTAAAATTTAAACCACTTGCAAATGTTCGTGATAGTTATACGTCAGGTGGTATTTGTAAAGAGGTTATATTACATCTCACCAATATCAAGAAGCACGGGGAGGCTATACTTTGCGATAGAAATGAAAAGAGAACTAAAAAAAGTTCTAGGGAGGTGTTTATTTCATCAGCAAGTTTTGACTATAATGAGAGAAGGGCGAAAATGACTATGGCCCTTATAAGAAAAGGTAAAAGACCAAAATTAATGCAGAAAGGAACTTTTAAACTGAAAAGCATTAAAGATTTAGGTGATATTGTAGAAGTCACGCACTTTTTCATAGATATAAGTGGAGATAATAATGTTATCTGTACTGAGAGAAATCCAAATGGACCAAATATTCACGACATAACTTATTATTTACAAAAAATCGCCAAAGTCGATTTGAGTCTAGCAAGAACTACTGAATTGATTGTTCCGAATACAGGAACTATTGAAAATTCAATGGATAAAATCAAAAATGTCTTGAAGTTTGATGTTAAGATTAGACCTTCAAACCTAGATTTTATTGAAAGTAAGTTTAAAAATAATTATTTCAGTGGTTTTGAGATTTTGTCAAAAATTTACTCTCCTGAAGCTTTTAGAATTGAAGCTTTTTTTAAGAAAAATGGTCGGAAATTGATAAAAAGGAAGGAGAATAAGATCGCTACAAGTATGTTTAAAGAAGCTCTTTCAATTTTTAATTCAGATCCAGAACAGACTGAGTTTTATGAAAATTTTGATGTGGTATATGAAGATGCAAAAGGAATTGAAGATACCTTCAGTCTTTTAAAAGATAAATATATTATAACTTATAAAATTGAAGCTGATAAGGATTTATCTTTGAAAGAGAGTTATGCTTATATAAGTAAAGATATAACTGATTTTGTTAATAGAAATGAAAACTAAAATTTTAAATTTATACTTTAGATTTCCACTTGTAATAGATTATTTCTTTGCTGGGTTAGTTTCTTGTGTATTATTTATATTAATTGAGTATTCCAATTTTTTAATATTCAACAAACAAAATGCAAATGAATTGCTTTCAGACCTTGCAAATATAAGTTTGACGAGTACAGGATTTATTTTGACTATACTTACTGTCTTAATTACATTTAAAGCCAGTAGTGTGAGAAAAGTTAAAATTTCTGAATATACAGCCCCGCTAGATTTATTCTTTGAAACACCAATGTATCAGGAGACAACCAAACACTTAAAAAATTGTATAAAATCTCTGCTTTTTATATCAATTGGATCATACTTTGTTAAGATTTTTCAATTGAATGATATTTTTATACTTGTTTTAGCTGGGTTCATCTTAACCATATTAGCATTGACGCTATTTCGTTGTATAATTATTTTGAATAATATCTTGAAACTTCAGATTAAGAGGAAGCCTTAATATTTTATTTAGAGCTTATGTTTATCCTTTAAATATAAAATTTTGAATTCACTTCCTCTTATCCCCAGCCCTTTCATCAAAGGCTATTAAATTAAATAACTCTCTCATCCGGCTACGTACACGATTTCCGTAGCGGTCTTCGAGTTCTTGAGCATTTAGATTTGTAGTAGCGTGGGTTTTTATTTTATGCTTAGTATTAAGGTATAAATCGTATCGAGAAAGAAGTACCTCTCCCATTACGTTTAAATCTTTACCATAAAAACGTCCAGCGGGTTCTACTCCTAAGTCGTCAAAACAATAAAATTTAGTATTCCCGTAATCCTCTATGGTTTTAAATCCTAAGTGATTAAACCCAAATGCCACATTTCTGCAAGGGATCATTTCATAAGGTCTCTGGAAAGGAACAATGTACCTGAGTAATTTCATTAGGCTGGTTTTACCACATCCCACAGGTCCGGATAGTAAAATTCCTTTATTAATATCTATTTCATAAGCGTCACAGTTTTTTTTATCCTTGATAAAATACGAGCACAGCTGCATTAAAATACGCCTATCTTCATTATAAATCCTGAATTTCTCACCAAAAAGTAGTTTACCTTTTACATTCAGATAATCCAAAATTTTTGGAAAGTCATAAACAACACTTTTACCATCAAATTTTCCAAGTGAGTATTCTACACCACCTTCAATAATTTTAGAGGGGTTGTCCATAATCTTTCTTTTTAGTAGTCCGCAAGTTGTCTGTGATTTGGGACCCTTGCTTTTTATTTGACCTGTTTTCTTTTTCAAATAGTTCTGTCCTATCCATCCAATTTACGGCGAGTGAGCGCCAGTCACGTATGGACTCTCCATCACCTGTTTTCCATTCTCGTTGAGAATAATGCTCATAAAATTTCTTTGCTTCATCAGCATCAAAGCCTCTTTCTTGAAAAAATAGAATAAGTGCCTGACTGCCCTTTGGCTGTTTAGTTAAGTTTTCTTGTTTAGTAATGTTTGTATTAGATACCAGAGCTTGTCCATTTTTGGGATGGCTCCCGCACAGAACTTGTTCAATATTGGGATGGTGCGGTACTATATGAGGTACATTTGTGGGATGGTACTGTTCAGCAAGTTGTTCTAGTATAGGATTGTACTGTCCCGTCACTGTCTCATCAGTTGGACTTAAAATGGCCATCTTCAACTTGCTGCCTTTGTATGGATTGTTCGATGGGAAATAAAACAGATAGTTCCAGGAGTCTAGGTTTGTGATACATCTGTGATATGTGGATTTAGAACCTATCTTTGCAGCGCGCATTATGTGTAGTCTGCTCACATAAAATTCATTTGCAAAACGACTACTATTCCATTCTTGGAAAAGTGCCATATATAAACTTATGTGCGATGGATTGAGGCGGTCATCATCGTAGAACTTTTCAAAAGCCGCATTGAGGAGCCTTATATAATTCATAGTTTAACTTTTTGAATTTGAAGCTACCCGGTTTGCCTTCATTACTTTTTCAATTTCACTCACCTCATAAAAAATTATTCCTCCTACCATTGTAAAAGGGATTATACCATTTGATCTAAATCGTTGTAAGGTTGCGTGACTAATCCTGAGCATTTTTTTAACATCACCAGATTTTATATATCTGTTGGAGAGTGAGGTGGGACTTTGAGCAATGAGGTATTTAATGTCCTCTAGCAAATCCATTTTGAATTCTCTTAAATCATCCGATGTAATAATTGTAGCAGGCATAATTAATATAATTTATGGCTATTAGGTAAGATTATATAAGAGTATAATTCTTTACTTTATTAGCCTGTTAGAACTTAATTACTACAAATTTGTATCTAAAAAGTTAGTTTAAGTCACAAGTTGAACCCGACTACTGAAAAATAATATTGGATAGTTTATTAGGTGATTATTACAAATTTGACTTGAAATTATGCTTTCGCGAAAGCTTATTTAGTAGAAAATCCCTCTTAAGATCAAAAAGCAGAAGATTGACCGAGTACGGAAATGAAACTTTATTCCTCAGAGCTGTCCATTTGAGAAATTAGGCTAGCTGAAAGGTTATCTAAAAATTTTGTACGGCTATTTTTACGAGCTTTAATTTCGGAATATGTCTTGTAAAAATCGCCTAGTTCATATTTGAAGATTTTTGAAAATACTGCTGCGATATCCTTTATCTCAATATTACCATTATTAATTATACGACCTGTATAAAGCGCATATATTAATTCAGTAAGAGCTGCTTTAGAACCTGTCCATTCCAGTTGTTGCAAGTTTTTCCCTATCAATGTGTCAATTTTGCTTGTAGAAAGGAGCTCCTGTTTATAATCGAGAATAAAATCAATATACTTTTGATATGCTGTTAATTTACTGAGGACTAAATCCCGTGCGGTTGAAAAGATAGGATCTTTGTAATATGGTTCTGAATTTTCAAAGTTAACAACCGATGAAGATCTTGTAAAATAGTAGGTGTCTAAATCAAAGCGATTTAAGCGGATATAATTGTCAAATTCTCGATGTGTAGTGAAAAATTCGTTTATTAAAGTAAGCTTATTATTGCAATATGAGAGTTGAGCGTCCTTACTGCTTTTTGGCTTGTTGAAATAAAAATTTTTAAGGCTTACTTGAAAGACCAACTCAGTTTGAGGAATTTGCTTTTGTTGTTTAAAAAATATTATTTCATCCTCTTTTGATTTAAAAGCAAATTTGTCAACATATCTTCTTAGTAGATTTAGGTAATTCTGACATAAATCAATCGTTGCAATCACCTCGTGCAATGGATCATTCTCTAAATCTTTCTTTTGATTTAGTTCATTCTGAAATTTACTTAAAATGGAAGTAATAGACACTTTTGATTGGTTTGAGTATAAATTAGTCCAATTGAGGCTATAATTTATCTTTCAAAAGTCAGTTCATCAACTAATTTATAAATCTCGGGTATATTCGATATCGTTTTTTAAGTATTCAGTACAAACAGTTACTTGATGTTCATTGAAATTTCTATTTTGAATCATTAAGTGATTTTTGTACAAAGTTCTGAATGTCAAAAAATTATAGTAATTTTAAGGAGTTATACAACTAAAGCTTGTTCTCCGAGCAAAACAATTATTTTCTTCACATAGGTTGTTAGTTGCATAAAACTAAGGGTGACTGTTTATGTTCAATGTACGATTGACCATCTTAACTTTATTTCTTAGTCCTACGGTCTACCTTTTAGGACAAAATCCAAATGTCATAATTCCAGACTCTTTAAAAACTAGGTCTTTTGAGTTGCTAATGAGTAACTTTTGGGATGAATATGAAAATACCTTAACAGCCGAAACTATTGCTGCTGCTTATAATCAAAAAGCTAGGGGATCAAATAATAAGCTCGAACTGGTAAGATCTTTCGATCTCTTAGCAAGACTTTACACAGAAGAAACTAACATAACATATGCAGACAGTATATTACTATATTCAGCAGATTTGGAGAGTAGTTCATACCCTAGCGTTGGATATTCGCTAAAAGGTTACAATTATTACTCGCTTGGAGATTACGAAAAAGCACTTGATAATTATCTTAAGGCTTACGATTCTGCAAAAGAGAAGGGGAATGAATATCAGCTTATAGAGATAACTCAAGTCATAGGAGCATTAAAAAATAGATGGGGAAATTATGAGGAGGCTCTCGAAATTTATAAAGAACACTATGGACTTCTTAAATCGCTAGATAAGGCAGGTACAGATTATCGAGAAGATTATTTAATCACTTTATACAATTTATCGTTATCGTACCAGAGAAATAAAAAATTTGATTCTTCTTCAATATATATTCAAAAAGGAATCGAAGAATCCTTAGAAGGTAGAGATTCATTATTTCTGATAGACTTTCGACACGCAGAGGCTGTGAATCTATATTTGACATCAGATTTTGTTGCTGCGCAGGATGCCTTTTTGAACTTAACATCTAACGCTAACGACACTTTTAAAGAATCTATAACAAACTATTATTTAGGACAAATGGCTTTTAAAGCAAATAATGCTACACTTGGAATAGAATATTATCAGAAAGTTGACTCCGTATTTAAAATTAATAATGAGGAGTATCCTGAATTACGTAATGTATATGAGTCTCTTGTTACATATTTCCGTCAGAAAAGTATGCCTGCTAAGGAGTTAGATTATATAAGACAGCTTCTTAAAGTAGATAGTTCATTAGCTAGAAATAGGGAATACCTCAATCAAACAATTATAAAAAAATATGAAACACCTGAACTTATAGAGGATCAAAAAAATCTTATCGAAGAACTTAATGGAAAAAACAAACGTACTTCTAGAATGACTTACGCATTTGGTGCTAGCTTGATAATTCTTTTTATACCCTTGGTCTACTTTTATCGAAGAAGTATAGTAAACGCCCGAAGATTTAAAGAGCTTCAATCTAAACGAGAACAACATAGTGAAGAAATTTCTTCACATAAAAACTTGATTACCGACGAAATAGAAATTTTAATTATCCAAAAGCTTGAAAAATTTGAAGCAAATCTCGGATTTACAGATGAAGATTTATCCCTTAATAGACTAGCAAAGGAAATAGGTTCCAATTCTACTTACGTTTCACGAGTTATAAATGATACAAAAGGAAAGAATTTTTCTAACTACATAAATGATCTTAGAATAGAGCATATTTTAAAGAGATTAGACGAAGAAACAATTTTAATTAATTATAAAATTCAATCTCTCGGTGAAGAAGTAGGTTTTAAAAATAGTGAAGCTTTTTCAAAAGCATTTTTCAAGTACACTCAGATAAAACCTTCCTTTTATCTCAAAAAGCTTAGAGAACAACAGAATATAAGAAACACGTAATTTATAAATAACGACTTCACCTTCAGTTAATTGAGTTGATATAAGTTTATAATAGTATAAATTACATCAAATTAATCTTAACACAATTTATTATGAAAACAACTTCAATTAATGATTTTAAGGACAAAGAAATCAAAAACACAGCTACAATTTCAGGAGGAACTGGCGGCGATGGTACGATAGATAAAGATAAAATCAAACCACCTAAGCACGGTACTGGACAATGATTATTCATAATCAAAAGGCGCATTTCATAATATTAAAAGTATTGGTGGAGTGCGTTTTAACTTCTAAGAATTATGCCCTTGCAATTGTGTTCTTTGCTGCCTCTTGTCAAACTCAAGAGGTCACTTTGAAATACCCAAAGGCGCCTAAAACCAATTCAACTACTTCATACTTCTCAGAAACTATTTCAGACCCGTATCAAGTTTTAGAAAATGAAAGCGATTCTATAGTTGATATATGGTATCAGAAACAAAATCAGCTAGCAAATAATATTCTAGATAAAGTTTCTGGTAGGAAAAAAATGCTAGCTACTTTTTTAGAGTATGATGATAGAGTTACAAACGTTATTCTAGATAATAAAATAACTTCAAATGGGAATCATTTTTATCTTAAAAGGGGTAAGAACGAAAATATCGCAAGCCTTTATTTCAAGAAGAACTATGACAGTGAGGAAGTTTTACTTTATGACCCAAAAATATATAATACTGAAGTTGAAAATAGTGTGATTAGCTATTTTAAACCTTCTTGGAATGGAGAAAAAGTAGCAATAGCAGTTACCAATTCTGGAAAAGAGATTTCAGATGTTATTATTTTAACAGTAAGCGATCAATCCATTGCTCCACAAGTGATACCTAGGGCTAGACCTGAATCTTTTTTAGGAATATCGTGGTTACCTGACAATTCAGGATTTACTTTCTTGCAATTTGGCAACAGTGAAGCAGAACTCAATCTCAGTGTTTTATATAAACTTGGAGAGCCAGTAGAGAACGTTAAGCCTATTTTCGGAACCGGAGTTCAAAGCAATATTACTATCGCCTCTACAGGGGTCTATCCAATCACAAAAATCTTTAACAAGACTGATCCTTATGTAATTGGATATATAGCAACAGTAGAGAACTTTTGGGACGCTTATGTTGCTGATATGGATGACTTTATAAACGGAACTCCAAAGTGGACAAAATTCCACTCAAAAGCTGAGAGGCTCTTTACGGATTCTGGGAGATTTATAGGCGATAATTATATTATTAAAAGTGATAGAGATTTCGATTCAAATGCTCTTTATGAGATTGATCTCAAAAATTTAGCTTTCGCGAAAGCAAAACTTATCTGTACCCCACCGAATAACGAAATCTTACAAAATTTTGTAATTAAGAAGGATGCAATTTACTACACTACAACCAACAATGGTGTATCCACAAAATTGTACAAATGCAAAAATGGTAAAAGCGAAATAATTTACTTGCCAAATGACGCGGGTACAATTTATCTTCTAGATAATCCTGCAGATGACTCATCTCTCTATGTCAGTCTTTCAGGTTGGACTATGAATAATCAACGCTATTTATATAATTTAAAGAGTGAAGAGTTTGTTCTAATGCCACTAAGTACAAGAGCTGAGTATCCAGAGTTTAGTAAGATAATATCAAAAGAAATTGAATATGAATCGCACGATGGGGTTTTAGTTCCATTATCGATAATTTATGATAAGAATATAGTATTGGATAAATCTAATCCAACCTTATTTTATGGCTACGGCTCCTATGGAACCTCAATAGAACCATTTTATTCCACTACGTTTCTACACTGGATAAAAGAAGGTGGAATTTTATGTATTCCTCACGTGCGCGGTGGCGGTGAAAAAGGAGAGCAGTGGCATCAGGACGGAATGATGAATAAGAAAGAAAATACTTGGAAAGATTTAATTGCAAGCGCTGAGTATATGATTGATAAAAACTATACTTCTGCTGAGAAAATTGCAATATATAGTTCAAGTGCTGGTGGCATAATGATAGGGAAAGCTGTTACAGATCGACCCGAATTGTTTGCTGTGGCGATTGCAGAAGTGCCCATAATGAATCCTATAAGAAGTGAGGCTAGAAAAGGAGGTGGAGGATCTAATATGCTTGAGTATGGGTCTATAAGCGATTCTATTCAGACTAAAGGATTAATTAAAATGGACCCATATTTAAGTTTGAAATCGGATGTAGAGTATCCGGCCTTTCTATTAACAGCAGGTGAAAATGATCCAAGGGTTCCAAAATGGATGCCTGGGAAATTTGCCGCACGAGCTCAAGAATACTCATCTTCACCAAGACCAATTCTATTCAGAATTGATAGTGACTCAGGGCACGGTACAGTAGATGAAAAACTCAAGTATTACCAAGAATATGTAGATGTATTTTCTTTTGCTTTTTGGCAAACTGGTCATAAGGATTTCTTCTTAAAAGACTAAAAGCTAACAAAATAATGTTGAAATGTGAAAAGTTTTCCCTTCTATCCTCAATTAGAATCTAAGGACTGTGGTCCCGCCTGCTTGCAGATGGTTTTAGAATTCTACGGATTGAAAGTGGGACTTAATAGGCTCAGGGAAATTTCTGAAACCAATAGAAGTGGTTCCAATCTTTACTTCCTTTCTCAAGCTGTCGAAAAATTGGGATTTAAATCTTTAGTAGTTAAGCTCAATATCTCAGAAATCAAGAAAGCTCCATTACCAGCTATTCTTCATTGGAATCAAAATCACTTTGTGGTGATTTATAAAATTAGTCATAGAGTTGGAAAGGTGAAATATCATATTGCAGATCCAGCCATTGGAATGTTACAATTAGAGGAAAATGAACTTCAAAATCATTGGCTAAATTTTAAAAAGACTAATAAAGAAGGAATAGTCTTTCTTTTAGAAAAGCCACTCAATTTTAGTAAGGAGAGCAACATAGAAAGCAAGAGAAACCAATATGAATTTAAAAGTATACTGACTTACCTCTTGCGCTTTAAGCCTTTTATATGGCAGTTAATGGTAGGTCTAATCATAGGGAGTTTATTACAACTTGTGATTCCATTCTTAACACAGAGTATCGTTGATATCGGTATTAGAGGTCAAAATTTAAATTTTATATACGTGATATTGGGAGCTCAAATTTTTCTGTATTTGGGAAGAATATCCATTCAAGTAATTAGAAATAGGATTCTTCTACATCTAAGTATACGGATCAATATTGCAATGATTTCAAGCTTTTTTATGAAACTAATGAAATTACCTATTTCTTATTTTGATAAAAAGCTTACTGGCGATTTACTACAAAGAATCAATGATCACAGAAGAATTCAGAACTTTATAGCAGTATCATCACTTGACGTTATTTTTTCAGCAACAAGTATTTTTATATTGAGCATTGTATTGGCTTACTACAGTCTCCTAATTTTTACTGTTTTTTTTTTAGGAAGCATCTTGTACGGTTCTTGGGTAATTCTTTTTTTAAAAAAGCGAAAGGTTATAGATAATACTCATTTTAATATCCAAAGTGAGGATAATAGTAAAACTTTAGAGCTCATAAATGCGATGCAGGATATTAAACTATTCGGTATCGAACGTACTCAACGTCAATCGTGGGAGCAAATACAAGCTAAACTTTATAATACCAATCTGGATGCGCTCAAAATAAGTCAGTATCAAGACTTCGGTGCAGGACTTTTAAACGAAGTAAAGAATTTGATAATTATTGTTATTGCAGCAAAATTAGTCATTGATGCTCAAATTACTTTAGGAGTTATGCTAGCTATATCCTACATAATTGGCCAGCTTAATTCTCCTATAAGCTTGTTATTAAATTTCATAAGAGACTTGCAAGACGCTCTGATTTCATTTAGAAGAGTATCTGAAATTCATAATTTGGACAATGAAGAAAAAATTGTAGATAATATTAATGCTGATTCAGTACAATTAGGAGATATAGATATAGTCAATATTAGTTTTCGGTATCCAGGGATAAAAAGATGGGCTATCAAGGATTTGACTATAAATATACCTAAGAATAAGGTAACTGCTATAGTCGGTCACAGCGGGAGCGGTAAAACTACGCTTCTAAAACTTTTACTTCACTACTACAACACTTATGATGGGAAAATAAAAATAGGTAACACATCCTTAAACCACATTTCACCTGCTAAATGGAGAGTTAATTGTGGAGTTATACTTCAAGACAGTCACATTTTTAATGAGACAATACGCTATAATATAACTTTAAGTCACGAGAATATTAATAAAAACAATTTTCGGAACGCTATTAAAATATCAAATATCGAAGAATTTGTTGATGATCTTGCTTTAGGTTTTGCGACTAAAATAGGAAGGGAATTCACAAGCTTAAGTAGTGGGCAATACCAACGTATTTTGATAGCTAGAGCAATATATAGAAACCCAAAGTATTTATTCTTTGACGAGGCAACTAGCACACTTGACACTGATAATGAAAGACTAATTACTGATAGACTGAAAAAATTCTTTCAAGATAAAACAGTAGTCATAATTGCTCATAGATTAAGTACAGTTATAAATGCTGATCAAATTTTAGTTTTAAATAATGGAGAACTAGCAGAATCAGGAACACACGATCAGCTTATAGCACAAAGAGCTAACTATTATAGCTTAGTCAAAAATCAATTAGACTTGAGCAGTTAATGATTGACAGTGATATAAATATTGATGAACTCGAAGTAAGCTCCAATGGGTTTATTGAAACTGCACCAAAAAGACTTGTTTGGTACGGTTACACTATAATTGTTGTCATTTTTATAGGCCTGTTAATGTCCGCTACTGTTATTAAGTACCCAGTTGTAATTAATGGAACTGTTAAAATTACTACGCTAGACCCTCCTGAAAGAATTAAATCAAAAAAAGGTGGTATCGTACAAAAACTTTTTATCTCAAATGGAGATAGTATTAAGAGTAACCAGGTTCTTCTTGCGTTGCGTTCAGAAGCAAATTTCTATGATATAGAAATTTTAAAAAATCGATTAAAAAATTTACGGTTTCGCAATAACGATACTGTTGTTGATTTTATACTGAAAAGAGATTTAATATTTTTAAAACAATTAGGCAACCTAGAATTAGGTACTATTAGAGGTGAATTAAATACTTTAGAGAACCTCCTATCTGATTATATTAGAACAGAGGAATTTCCAATACAAACTGTAAAACTTTCTTCATATAAAGGTTTAACAAGTAGTTCTGCTGAAGATATACGTCTGCTTAAAAGGAACCGTAATCAGATTTTAAAAGAATTAATAATTGCCGAGCAAAATGAGAAAAGGTATAAGAACTTATATGAACTTGGTGTGGTGTCTCAAATAGAGCTTGAAGCAACCCAGAAACACACATTAATTATTGAACAGAAATTAAACATTAATTCCGTAAAAATTTCAAGCGCAGGTAATAGTGTACTAGAATCTAGTGCAAATGAATTAATTCTAGGTTTAGATTATAATTTACAGAAAGCTAGAAAACTAGCCGATATTCAGACTAGTCTCAAAGAACTGGAAACAGCCATAGAGCTATGGGAAGAAAAATTTTTACTGCGAGCACAATCTGAAGGAAAAGTTCATTTTTTGGAAAGGCTAAACGATAATTCGATTGTCGAAACGGAAAAGGTCATTATGCTAATAGAAAATTTAAACATTAATCGCGAGCTCGTGGGAGAAATATTAGTATCACCATCTAATTATGGTAGAGTAAGATTAGGTCAAAATGTTGAAATTATTTTAGAGAGTTATCCGGAGGGAGAATTCGGTTTTCTGAGAGGAAAAATTATGCAAATTTCAGATGTACCTAATTTAGAGTCGCAATATAGTATTATGGTAAAGCTAGAAAATGAACTAAGAACTTCGGCAAATAAAGTTATTCCTTACAGAGAAGGATTGGCGGGTACTTGTGAGATTATAACTCAAGAGATTAGTTTAATGAAGAGAATGTTGCAACTTTTAAATAGATGAAATCAATTTTAAACCAAAATGAGCCTTAAGAACTGCAAAATTGTTAAAAAATGTTAAAGTTGTACCTATGTTGTACCTAAAATAAAAAAGCAGTCGCAAATAACTGCAACTGCCTGATTATCAAGTAGCGAGAGGGGGGCACGATCCCCCGACCTCCGGGTTATGAATCCGACGCTCTAACCAACTGAGCTACCTCGCCATCTTACTTAGATTTTTAAATTACTGGTTAAGTAAAATTATGTTTTTAAAGATAAAACTATAAAAGCATCTGTCTAAGCGGGTGCAAATATAAAATATAATAGCGGTAGTGCAAACCTCTTTCTCAAATAAAATTAATTTAATTGCTTTGTTGTAGACTTTAATATCAATATATTGTCGTTTATAATTATAAGTTTATATGAGCGATAAAAAGAAATATGTGATAGAGTTTGTTGTAAGAGCGTCTCCTTCACTATTATACCAATATATGGCAACACCATCAGGAATGAGTGAGTGGTTTGCAGATAACGTAAATTCTAGAGGTGAGTTTTACACTTTTATCTGGGATGGAAGTGAAGAAAAAGCTAAGCTTTTAAGTAAAAAGAGTGGAGAGTACATAAAATTTCAATGGCTAGATGACGAGGGAGAGGAGTATTTCTTCCAGTTGCGTATTCAAGTAGACGAGATTACAAAAGATGTATCTCTTATGATTACAGATTATGCCGAAGAAGATGAAATAGATGAAGGTAAAATGTTTTGGGAAAATCAAATTTCAGAACTGAAACAAGTAATAGGCTCAGTTTAACTAGTGTCTAATTAATATCTTTGCACCGCCTTACAATAGGCGGTTTTTTTATGATTAATCACAACGGAACAATATCGGCAGTAACAGAAGCTAGGCTTGACCCATTTAATAGAGGTTTTCTCTATGGTGATGGACTCTTTGAAACTATAAAAGCAGTAAATGGTAAACTTCTCTTTTGGGAAGATCACTACTTCAGGCTTATGGCCTCTATGCGCATCTTGCGTATGGATATCCCTATGGAGTTTACACCAGAGTACCTAGAAGAACAGCTCAAAAGCACGATAGATGCCGCCGGATTACTCAATGAGACAGCTCGAGTACGTATTACAGTCTATAGATCTGGAGACGGCACTTACCTCCCAGAAGAGAGAGGTGTGGGGTTTTACGCTTTCGCGAAAGCGCACTCAGAACCATTTTACCTACTCAATGATGCACCTTATGAAGTAGAGCTTTATAAAGATCACTATATAAACGCAGATCTTATTTCTACACTTAAAACGACTAATAAAATCGTGCACGTGACAGGTAGTATTTATGCGCAAGAAAATGGTTATGATAACTGCCTGCTTGTAAATAGTGATAAAAATATTGCAGAGGCATTACAGGGTAATCTCTTTCTTGTAAAAGGTACAACTATAAAAACTCCACCGCTTGCCGATGGTTGTTTACGTGGTATTATAAGAAAACAATTAATGGGTATTATAGAACTTATGGATGAGTATACGCTAGAAGAAGCGTCTATCTCTCCTTTTGAACTGCAGAAGGCAGATGAGCTCTTTATAACAAATACGATTAAGGGAATACAGCCTATTACAAAGTACCGTAAGAAACAGTACACAACAAATACTGCAGAGGCATTGCTTAAAAAATTAAACGTAAAAGCTCGCTTGGGTTAGTTATATTGAGGATTTGCAGGAGCATTAGACCATAATGCATAAGATCCACCCAGTTCTCTCAACTTATCACTCCATAATGCAAGGTGATTACTCTTAAGGAGTTCTTTGCACAAATTATTTTTTGTGATAACCCAACTGTGCTCACTTATTTCTTGATCAAGTTGTTTACTTCCCCAGCCACTGTAACCTAAAAAGAATTTTATGTTATCGCAGCTTATTTCTTTTGCGAGTATAAGATCTACAGCACGTTGAAAGTCACCTCCCCAGTATATTCCAGAAGAGATCTCTTGACTTCCTTCTATAAGCTCTGGCGCTGTGTGTAGAAAGTATAAATTTTCTTGCTCTACAGGACCTCCATTATAGATGGGCATCTCGCAATCTTCCATTCCTTCTATTAAATCTGCTAGGGTAACATCTAGAGGTTTGTTAAGTATAAAACCTACAGATCCCTCCTCATTATGGTCTGCTAGTAGAATTACAGATCTGGTGAAAGAAACATCTCCAAGTACGGATGGCTCGGCAACTAATAATTGTCCTTTGGTCGGTAGTTTAGTCATATTTATCGCCTTTTGTATACTAAAGCTACCTATTTTTTATAGCAATACAAATTATTTATCATTAAAAAATAGTTGCATAAAATTTATTTTTAAAATATTGAAAATCAATAAAATACAATATTTGGAATCAATAATTTGTTCTTGATAATTATTTATTAAACTATGCGCACATAGTATAACGGTGTTAAAAGAGCGATTTTTAATAGGTTAAAACCTAATAATGTCTACTCATACTAGTGTTAAGAGTGGACTGCAATAGCTATTTTTACGATAAAAATTGACTTTTGAAAGCAAGCTATAAAAAACATATACTAGAGTTTAAAAGACCTAGTGGCACCTCTAGAGGTGTATTACGCACAAAAGAGACCTGGTATTTAATTATAGAAGATGGCAACAATTATGGTGTAGGGGAGTGCGGTATTTTAAGGGGGCTTAGTTATGATGATGTTCCAGAATATGAGTCTATGCTTAAATGGACGTGTGATCACATCTCACAGGGTCCAGATAAATTATGGGAAGCACTAAGAGATTTTCCCAGTATACAAGCTGGTGTAGAAATGGCATTTATGTCTCTTAAATCACAAAATCCTTATCATATATATCCCTCGCCATTTACAAGAGGTGAAGAAGCAATCTCCATTAATGGCTTGGTATGGATGGGCGATGAGTCCTTTATGCGGGAGCAAGTCTCAGAAAAAATAGCACAAGGTTTCAATTGCATTAAAATGAAGATAGGAGCGATAGATTTTAAAGAAGAGCTAGCTATCCTATCTGCCATACGTAAAGATCATAGTGCAAGTGAGCTTACATTAAGAGTAGATGCAAATGGAGGTTTTACAAAGGAAACGGTTCAAAGTGTATTAGAAGAACTTGCAGCTCTTGAGATACACTCTATTGAGCAACCTATCGCTACAAAGCAATGGGATGATATGGCTGCACTCTGTGCGAGCACGCCAGTACCTATCGCGCTAGATGAAGAGTTAATAGGTGTAACAAACCTTGAAGATAAGCACAAGGTGCTAAACAGTATTAAGCCACAATATATAATTTTAAAACCTAGCTTTGTAGGAGGTTTTAAAGGAAGCGAGGAGTGGATAGAAGCTGCAAATAATCGTGACATAGGCTGGTGGATAACCTCTGCTCTTGAGAGTAATATAGGGCTTAATGCCATAGCCCAGTGGACGTATAAACTAGGTGCGCAAGGACCTCAAGGTCTAGGCACGGGGAGCCTATTTACAAATAATATATCTTCGCCACTAGAAGTAACAAACGGAACCTTAAAAATGAACCCTGAGCTATCTTGGGATTTTAAAATATAATTTATGTTTATAGAGCAAGCCTATAAAGGAGAAAACGAAACTTGGAAATTTGTCATAACCTGTATACTTACAATGGGTATTTTTATTTCAAACCTGTTGTTTTTCCTTTTTGTAGATGTAGACCCGCAAGCTGCGATGGATGATATGATGCGACTTTTTAAGTCAAAAAATTTATTGCTCGCATTTAACCTTGCCGTATTTATTCCTATTCTGGCAGTGCTGTTTTTACTAGTGTGGGCACTACATAAACGCAGTATATTAAGCTTAACAACAGCAAGAAAGAAAGTAGACTGGAGTCGCATTTTCTTTAGCTTTATGATGGTGTTTATTTATACAGTGGTAAGTTTTGGGATTGTATATTATATGACACCAGAAGATTATGTACTACAGTTTGATAGTTCTAAGTTTGGTATACTCGTTCTTATAGGTTTAGTGTTTTTTCCTTTTCAGATAGGTCTAGAGGAGTACCTTTTTAGAGGGTATGTGATGCAACAAGTAGGTATAATGGCGCGCAATAGGTGGTTCCCACTTGTATTGACATCGGTACTTTTTGGTATTTTTCATTGGGCAAATCCAGAAGTGGCAGAGCTGGGGGCAATCACTATGGTCTTCTACATAGGTACTGGCTTACTATTAGGTATAATGACACTTATGGATGATGGTATGGAGTTAGCTCTAGGTTTTCATTTTGGTAATAACTTACTAGCAGCAACATTACTTACCTATGAGTACTCAGCATTGCAAACAGATGCTATTTTTAAATCTGTAGGTCAGGCAGATACGGGTGTGGAGCTCGTACTACCAGTACTTATAGTCTACCCTATATTTCTTTTTATACTAGCCAAAAAATATAAATGGTCTAACTGGAAAGAAAAATTAACAGGTGCAGTACACCCACCAGCCACTACTATTTCATAATTTAATACAAGGTTTACATCTAACTAACTTATATTTTACAAGTAAGACTTATTTTTAATGCATATGTTATATGCAACAGATAGACATAAATTTTTGCACCCTAAGTTTAAACTTAACGGATCTTCTCATACAAAGGCCACGCTCAAGGCGCAGGCCTATGGTTTTATAAAAGAAGGAGAACCTTATGAGGAGTCTGTAGGCGAGTTTTTACTAGAGTGGCTTGATAAAAAGAAGTACGTAACCGTACAAACTTCTGGTTCTACCGGTGACCCTAAGCCTATTAAAATAGATAAGCTTCATATGATTAATAGTGCTAGAGCTACGGCAAAGCACTTTGATGTTTATGAAAAAACCACAGCTCTTTTATGTTTGCCAGCACATTATATAGCAGGTAAAATGATGCTTGTACGAGCAATGGTTTTAGGCTGGCGTATTGATATGGCACAACCTAAGTCAAATCCGTTAGATAATATATATAGGAGGTACGACTTTTGTGCTATGACACCTTTTCAACTAGATAACTCCCTGTCTAGATTGCATCTGCTCTCTAAACTCATTGTAGGTGGAGGAGCAATTTCACCAGCGCTTAAAAGTAGAGTGCAGGGACTTGCAACTAAGATTTATGAAACTTACGGAATGACAGAAACCGTAACTCACATAGCCGCGAGGCGTGTCAACTCAAAAAAGAATAAAGACAGCCTTATACCTTTTAAAGTACTAGATAAAGTAACTATAGAGGCAGATGAGCGCAGTTGCTTAGTAATAAAAGCACCGTACGTGAGCTCAGATCCTGTGGTGACTAATGATATTGTAAAAATTATGACCTATAAAAAATTTATCTGGCTAGGTCGCATAGATAATGTCATTAACAGTGGTGGTGTTAAATTACATCCAGAGCAAGTAGAAGGAAAACTAGCTACCTATATAGATGTACCTTACTTCATTACAGGTATGCCAGATGATCGTCTGGGAGAACAGTTAGTTCTCTTTGTAGAGCAAGAAGAGCCATACGATTTTCACATTAGTGAAGAAGATATGAAGGTGTTTAAGCCTTATGAGTTTCCTCGTAAAATTATTTCGGTTCCTCAATTTCAGCGCACTAGCACTGGTAAAATTCAGCGAGGTCAGACCTTAACAAAATACCTAGATACGATATAGGTTTTAAGTACGCTTTCGCGAAAGCGTAATCACATTCATACCACTTTACTCAACACCAAGGCTCGTTTACTCATTACTAATAGGGTGTAAATCACATTTGAGATAAGTTTATACTGAATATAAAACCAAGTAAGTATGAAATATCTAGCACAGGCAGTAGTCCTTTTTGTAATGATGCAAATGACTGCGCAGACTCAAGATCAAACCCAAACAACTGTACTCAAAGCCGAACAATTAATCACCTATGCGGCAGATAATTATCCGGCAGATGATCCGGTTCAGGTTTATATACTTGTAGAGACGGGCAGTGCAGGTATACATCAAGATCATAAATTTTATATTGAGCAAGGTGTAAAACTACTCACAAAGAGACTTGAGCCAGAAGATAAAATTGCTATAGGAACCTATGGTGCTGTTAGTGCAGTTGTATTACCGTTTACAGAGGTAAGTGTAAGCAAAGTGATAGAGGAAGGCGTGCAGAAGTTGTTTTCTGGCTCATTTAAAGAGGTTAGTGGGGCAGATGGTATAGCTCTGGCATATGATCTTACAGAGGCAAATTATGATGAAGATGTAGTGAGTAATGTGATAATGATACGTGGTAGTGGAGTGCACCAAGAGCCAGCACAAGCAAAGTCTGTTACTAGTGTTTATAAAAAAGTAAGTGAGACAAATCTTGTAGCACAAGAGGTTGAGGTAGCCAAGGTTACAACGACACCAAAAGAAGAGAGACAAGCGCAAAGAGTACAACGCAAGCAGGCAAAAGCAGCAGAGCACAAAAATCTAGGGGGTGCTATTGCACTCACGGCACTTACTATTTTGCCAGAAATTTTAGATGTAATTAAGGATTAGAAATAGTTAGGCATCATTATTGAAAAGAGAAAAGAAAAAATAAATATGCATATTTGCACAAAATATAGAACAATGATTTTTCGTTTATTCGCACTTATCTTTTTAATCGCTGGCTCGTCTACCATATATGCGCAAAACCTCGGAAGCATACAGAGAGGACAACGTGGATACTCACCACCCGCAAGACAGCAAGACGCTGGAGAACCGGAAAAACCAGACGTAAATTTACTTAGTATAGAACGTGCAGATATGTATCAAGAAATACTAGATATAGATGTCTTTACAAAAGAAGTACTTAAAAGTTACCTCAAAGATTATTATACAGCCACTGTAGATATAGGGTATGATGAGAATCTCAAATTTGATGCAAAAAGAGAGCTTATTAATGCAGAGCGCAAAAAATTTGAAACGTCTTTAAAAGAAGTTTTTACAGAAGAGCAAGTAGAAAAAATCCTTACCGAAGAGGAGTTTGGTAAAGAAAAAAAGAAATACGATAAAGAGAAAAGACAAGAGAAGCGCAAGAAGAAAAAGCGTAAAAAGAATAAAGATGACGATGGTAAATAGTATTTATTAATCTCTGTTTATAAAAAGGAGCATTTTTTTTAAAATGCTCCTTTTTGTTTTTAGTACATTTAAGTCCATAAAACAGATCACCTTATGAGAAGATTAATAGTACTCGCTCTTTTATTTATAACAACCATTAGCACCAGTCAAGTTTTATCAGAAAGAGATAGAGCAACTGTAATAGATGAGGTGCTGGCAGATAGGTTTAATAACTTACTCCCTAAGCTTATGGATCGTGCAGATATAGATATGTGGGTGGTTATCTCTAGGGAGTATAATGAAGATCCGGTACTTAAAACAATGTTACCATCTACCTGGCTCAACGCCCGTAGGAGAACAATCTTAGTTTTTTACAGAGATAAAGAGGCAAACACGATAGAAAAACTAGCAGTAGCTCGTTATAATGTGGGTAAAAATATTATCTCTGCCTGGGATAAAGAAAAGCAACCAGACCAGTGGCAGCGACTACTAGAGATTATAGAAAAACGTAACCCTTCTAAAATAGGTCTCAACTACTCAGATAATTATGGACTCGCAGATGGTATTGTAAAAACAGATTATGATGCTTTTATAAGTAGACTAACTCCAACACAACAAGCAAAAGTAGTCTCTGCAGAGCAGCTTGCCGTAGGCTGGTTAGAAACTCGTACTGCTCTAGAAGTAGGCTACTTTGAGCAGCTAGTAGATATAACACACGATATTATAAAAGATGCCTTTAGCGCAAAGGTCATAACGCCAGGCGTAACTAGTACAGATGATGTGGTCTGGTATTTAAGACAGCGCGTTACAGATATGGGACTTGAGACCTGGTTTCACCCTACGGTAGATATACAACGCTCAGAAGAGAAGCTAGAAAGTCACATCGTTTCTTTTTCAAACAGGCCAGAGGGCAAGATTATACAAAAGGGAGATTTAATACACTGTGATTTTGGGATCACTTACTTACGTCTCAATACAGACTGCCAGCAGCACGCTTATGTGCCAAAAGATGGTGAGACAAAAGCGCCAGACTTCTTAATAAAAGCCTTTAAGGACGGTAATAAGATACAAGACATACTCACCTCAAATTTTGAAACGGGTAGATCTGGCAACGAGATTTTACTCGCTGCACTTAAAGAAGGTAAAGAAGCAGGCTTGAGACCATCTATTTATACGCATCCGCTAGGGATGTATGGTCACGCTGCGGGGCCTACTATAGGTATGTGGGATTCTCAAGGTGGTGTGCCCGGTACTGGTGATTACCCGCTTTATGAAAATACGGGCTACGCCATAGAGCTTAACACGACGGTAAAAATACCAGAGTGGAATAAAGACATACGTATTATGCTAGAAGAAGCAGGTTTTTGGGGTGAAGACGGTTTTAGATACGTCTCTGGACGACAAGAAGAACTTATGCTTGTAGACTAGTGGTAAGTGCGCTTTCGCGAAAGCGTAATTAAATCTCTTTCATATCATCTAATATAAGTGATTAGTCTAGCTATTCTTTACCACGTGGGTGAAATTTTGCCATCTCACGGGCGAGGTCATTACGGTCTACGTGCATATAGATTTCTGTGGTGGTGATACTCTCGTGACCTAGCATTTGCTGTATACTTCTTAAGTCGGAGCCATTCTGTAACAAGTGGGTAGCAAAGCTGTGTCTAAACGTATGCGGACTTATATTTTTCTTTACACCCGCCTTGACTGCAAGATCTTTTATGATGGTAAAAATCATTGCCCTGGTGAGCTGTCTCCCACGTCTATTTAAAAATAAAATATCTACGTGCTCTGGTTTTACATCTATATGATTTCGCAATTCATTACGATATATATTAATATACTTCTGGGTATGCTCGCTTATGGGGACAAAACGTTGCTTATCTCCTTTACCTACAACGTTTATAAACCCTTCTTCAAAGTATAGATCAGAAAGCTTAAGAGAGATAAGCTCTGTCACACGAAGCCCGCAAGAATAGAGTGTCTCTAGCATTGCTCTATTGCGTTCTCCTTGAGGTTTACCTAGGTCTATGGCGTCTATAAGGGCGTCTATTTCTTCTTCAGATAAGGTGTCTGGTAGCTTGCGACCTATTTTTGGCGATTCTATAAGTTCTATAGGGTTATCTGTGCGATAATCTTCAAATACGAGATAATTAAAAAATCCTTTAAGACCAGAGATAACACGTGCTTGTGATCTCGCTTGAACTTCTTTTGCAATGGTATATACAAACTCTTGCAAATCTTCACGTGTAATCTGTAAAGGGTCTATAGGTTTGTCTAGTTGCTCCAGGTAGCGTGTGAGCTTTTTTAGGTCACGGGCATAATTGTCTATCGTATTGTCAGACAGGCTACGCTCTATGCGTAGGTAATTTTTATAATTAGTTATTGCGGTCTCCCATTTCACGTAAGTGAAAATACAACCTCACATTAACTTTTAAAACCTATTAAGGCATTTTGACCGTAAAATTCATTTAACAACTGTTTACAATGGGCTTAACACCATATTAACAACTCGCTGGGTAGCTTTGTATAAAATTTAAAAAAAGAAATCAAATGAAAAAATTAATTGTAGCAGCAAGTGCCATTTTATTATCTGTAACAGCAGTACAGGCCCAAGAAGAGGTGTCGTTTGGAGCAAAAGGAGGCGTTAACTTTGCAACCGTAGGAGGTGATGATTTTGATGATCCAGATGCGAGAACAAGTTTTCATATAGGAGGATTTGTAGAGGTGCCATTGACAGATAAATTTTCACTTCAGCCAGAGGTGTATTATTCAGGGCAAGGGTATGATATCCAAAGCAATGACAATGCAGATGATATAGAGTTTCAACTAGACTATATAAATGTGCCTGTACTCGCAAAATATTATTTTGTAGATGGGTTTTATGGTGAAGTAGGGCCGCAAATAGGGTTTAACATAAACAGCGAGATTGACTCTAATCCTGATGGAGACTCTGGCGATATAAACTTTAATAGTGATGCCATAAACACTATTGATTTTGGCGTTGTAGGTGGTTTAGGTTATAAATTAAACAATGGTTTGTTTTTTAATGCACGTTACAATCTAGGTCTTTCTGACGTTTTTAGTAGTGAAGATCTGGGTGGTTTTGATATAGACGCTCGTAATAGAGTATTTATGATAGGAGCTGGATTTGCATTTTAAAAATTAATAGAGATAAATGTAGAAGAGCGCCTCGATATGAGGCGCTTTTTTTATGCGTGAGATTACTGTATTTTTATGCTTTCGCGAAAGCGTAAATCACAACAATATTTTATGAAAATTCTTATAATAAACGGCCCTAATCTTAATATGCTAGGGAAGCGCGAACCAGAAATTTACGGTTCTGAAACTTTTGAAGATTATTTTACGCAATTACAGTTTAGGTTTAAGGACACGGAGCTTAGTTATTATCAAAGTAATATAGAAGGTGAGCTTATCTCAAAATTGCACGAGGCAAATGAAAGCTTTGATGGGGTAGTGCTCAATGGCGCGGCTTATACACATACTTCTGTGGGCCTAGGAGATGCAGTGGCGTCTATCTCGATTCCGGTGATAGAGGTGCATATCTCAAATACTTTTGCGAGAGAGGAGTTTAGACATCACTCATACCTATCTAAGTATGCTAAGGGTATCATTGTAGGTTTTGGGCTTAAAAGCTATGATCTTGCAATTGAGAATTTTTTAATGGAACAAAAACAATCCAGTTAGTAGAACATAAAAAAAGCCTCGCATTGCGAGGCTTTTTTTGTTGTTAAAATATAAGTGGCTTATAGGTGAATTACTTCATCATAAGCATCTGCCACGGCTTCCATCACGGCCTCACTCATAGTAGGGTGTGGGTGAATGGTTTTAAGTACTTCGTGACCTGTAGTTTCTAGTTTACGACCTAGTACAGCCTCTGCAATCATATCTGTTACACCAGCTCCTATCATATGGCATCCTAGCCACTCTCCGTACTTTGCGTCAAAGATTACTTTTACAAACCCATCTTTTGCACCAGAAGCGCTTGCTTTACCAGAAGCAGAGAATGGGAATTTACCCACTTTAAGTTCATAACCAGCTTCTTTTGCTTGCTTTTCTGTCATACCTACAGATGCAATCTCTGGTGATGCATAAGTACATCCTGGGATGTTTGAGTAGTCTATTTTTTCGGCGTGCATACCTGCGATTTTTTCAACACAAGTAATCCCTTCTGCAGAGGCAACGTGTGCGAGTGCAGGTCCAGGTGTTACATCACCTATCGCGTAGTAACCTGGCATATTAGTCTGGTACCAGTCGTTTACAATGATTTTATCTTTATCTGTAACGATACCTACATCTTCTAGCCCTATGTTTTCGATATTAGTTTTAATACCTACAGCACTAAGAACGATATCTGCCTCTAGCGTTTCTTCTCCTTTTTTAGTCTTTACAGTTGCTTTTACTCCAGATTTAGTTTTTTCTACCCTCTCTACAGATGATCCTGTCATTACTTTTACACCCGCTTTTTTAAGAGAGCGTTCAAATTGTTTTGAAACATCCTCATCCTCTACTGGTACAACGTGAGGCATATACTCTACAATGGTAACCTCTGTTCCCATTGAGTTGTAAAAGCTTGCAAACTCAACCCCTATGGCTCCAGAACCTACAACAATCATAGATTTAGGTTGCTCCTTAAGTGTCATTGCCTCGCGGTATCCTATTACCGTCTCACCATCTTGTTTAAGGTTAGGTAACTCACGTGAGCGAGCTCCCGTTGCGATAATAATATGGTCTGCGCTATATTCTTTACCGTCTACATCTATCTTTTTACCTGGCTTTATTTTTCCAAAACCATTGATGACGTCTATTTTATTTTTCTTCATTAAGAACTGAACACCTTTGCTCATTCCCTCTGCAACACCACGACTACGTTTTACAACTGCGGTAAAGTCTTTATCTACACCTGTAGCCTTAAGACCATAATCTTCTGCGTGGTTTAGGTATTCAAAAACTTGAGCACTTTTAAGAAGTGCTTTTGTAGGGATACATCCCCAGTTCAAACAAACGCCTCCTAGGCTTTCTTTTTCAACAACCGCTGTTTTTAAGCCTAACTGGCTTGCACGTATTGCTGTTACATATCCGCCTGGACCACTTCCTAAAACGATTACATCATATTTGCTCATATCTAGAATTTTTTAAGTCTAATTATTGGAGATCAAAAATACGGATTATCCCGTCATATATAAAACACAAAAACCGAAGCTCTAACCTTCGGTTTTTTATTAATTTAAGTTCATTTACTTAGAGTGCTATTTTTCAAAATCTATGCTTAAAGAGTTTACACAATAGCGCTGCCCGCTAGCTGTAGGTCCATCGTCAAAAACGTGACCTAGGTGTGAACCACAGTTTGAGCATAATATCTCTGTACGTATCATACCGTGTGTGGTATCACGTACATACTCTACCGTACCAGGTATAGACTCATCAAAGCTAGGCCACCCACAACCACTGTCAAATTTACTTGCACTTTCAAATAGCTTCTGGTCACAAGCACCACAGTGATAGGCACCTTCTTCATTATGTAAATTATAGGTGCCGGTAAAAGGACGTTCTGTGCCCTTCTCTCGTAATATTTTATAACGTTCTGGACCTAATTCTTCAAGCCACTCTGCTTCGGTTTTTTGTATAGAATATGCCATTATTCTTATTTTGAAGATGGTACAAATACAAGTGCATCACCGTTTATACAGTGTCTTTTTCCGGTAGTTGCTTTTGGACCATCGTTAAAAACGTGACCTAAGTGACCTCCACAAGTTGCACAATGCTCTTCTGTTCTGGTATACCCTAGATTGCGGTCTGTACTGTAAGCTATGTTACCTTCTATACCTCTATCAAAACTAGGCCAGCCTGTACCACTGTCAAATTTATGTGCTGTTTTAAAAAGTGGTGTATCACAACCAGCACAGTGAAAGGTACCTGCCTCCTTTATATAGTTAAGTGGGCTAGATCCTGGTCGCTCTGTACCCGCCTGGCGTAGCACATAATATTGCTCTTGGGTGAGTTGCGCTTTCCACTCAGCATCTGTTTTTGTTACCTCAAAAGTTTCTTTTTTAGTCTCTTGAGCAGATCCCTTGCAACTGGTAAATAGTGCTGCAAATGCCATTAAAATAAATACCTTTTTCATTGTATGTTCTTTTTTATGTAAAGTTACTGTAAAGCTATAAAGTGAGTCGTTAATGAACTCAGAAAATTACATCCCTTAAATGTAACTGTGAGGGTGTACGCTTTCGCGAAAGCGCAGAAATAGCAAAAGATTGACGTATTTAACCATATTTTATTGCAAAGGATGCCTGTAGATTAAATACTTACGTTAAATTTAACAAGACTATTACTAACAATCTCTCTATGAAAATACTTCACATAAGCGCCGAGTGTCATCCTGTTGCAAAAGTAGGAGGTCTGGCAGATGTTGTGGGAGCACTGCCAAAATATCAAAACCGCATAGGCCATAAGGCTGCCGTTATTATGCCTTATTACAAAACAACGTGGGTAGAGCGCGCTACCGGTAGAGTGGTTTTTACGCACCAACTTGTAGTAGATGGCACAACGTACCTAGCAGAAGTTATAGATGTAGATAATGAGTTGGGCTTCCCGCTATTTGTGATACGCGTGCAAGGCCTTACAGATAGGGCTGGCGTGTATGGTCATCAAGATGATGCGCTGCGTTTTATCGCTTTTCAGCGTGTGGCTTTGCAATGGATACTCACCTTTGAGACCTTACCAGAAGTAGTACACTGTCACGATCATCACACAGGTTTTATCCCGTTTATGATGCAGTATTGTCCAGAGTTTGACAAGTTAATGTCTGTCCCTACAGTACTCTCCATACACAATGCCCAGTATCAAGGTAATTTTGATAAAAGCGGTGTTGCGATGTTACCACGCTTTCGCGAAAGCAGGTACGGACTCCTCGACTGGTATGGACAGATTAATCCTCTGGCCGCTGCGATAAAATGCGCCTGGAGAGTAAACACGGTTTCTCCATCATATATGGAAGAATTAAAAGAGCAGGCAAATGGACTGGAAGGTTTACTAAGAAGCGAGTCTCAAAAATGCGTAGGTATTCTCAATGGCATAGATACCGAAACTTGGAATCCTAAAACAGACGAATATTTAGTTAAAAATTTTACCATTAGATCAAGAGCTGCTGGCAGAAAAGCAAATAAAGAAGCTTTATGTGAAGAGTTTGGACTTGATGCCTCAAAACCGCTTTTTGGTTTTATAGGCAGGCTTGTATGGGAAAAAGGAGCAGACTTGCTTCCAGAAGCTATAGAGCAAGCGCTCAATGAGTATGACATAAACATCATTTTACTAGGTAGTGGAGCATCAGATATTGAGGGACAGTTAGAACAATTAAAATTCACCCATAAGGGAAGGTTTAATGCCCATATAGGGTATGAGGAGCGTATGTCACACCAGGTCTATGCCGGAGCAGATTTTCTCTTAATGCCTAGTAGAGTAGAGCCTTGTGGTCTTAACCAGCTTTATAGCTTGCGTTATGGATGTGTACCCATTTTAAGACGTACCGGAGGGCTTAAAGATACAGTGGTAGATATAGGAGATGGTGGTCACGGTCTATGCCACGACCAGACTTCTGTGTTTGATATTGTTTATAGTATAGGCAGAGCCGAAGTGTTTTTTAGAGAAGAGAAACAGTTTAAAACAAATCAAAAACAAATGATGGAGATAGATCATAGCTGGGAGAATACAGCAGGAACTTATGTGACTCTCTATGAAGAATTACAACCTAAGCCAGTAGCAGTAAAAACAGGCAAGTCAATAAAAAAATAGCAAGTAATCCAACCTCAAAAAACGATTAGAAATGAATAAAAAAGTAGTAGCCATTATATTAGGAGGCGGTCAAGGAACAAGACTATATCCACTCACAGCAGAGCGTTCAAAACCTGCCGTGCCTATTGCTGGGAAGTATCGCCTTGTAGATATCCCTATCTCAAACTGTATAAATTCTAATATAAAGAGAATGTTTGTGCTCACGCAGTTTAACTCTGCCTCGCTTAATAAGCATATCAAACATACCTATCAGTTTTCTTACTTTTCTGAGGCTTTTGTAGATATACTTGCAGCAGAGCAAACACCGCATAATAAAGGTTGGTTTCAAGGTACTGCAGATGCGGTAAGGCAAAGTTTACACCATTTTAAAGGGTACGAGTCTGAGTATATAATGATACTCTCTGGTGACCAGCTGTACCAGATGGATTTTAATGCTATGCTTGAGGCGCATATAGAAGCAGATGCAAAGATTAGTATCGCATCCCTACCTGTTAATGCAAAAGATGCTACTTCTTTTGGGATTCTCAAAACCGCCGAAGATAATACGATAACATCCTTTATAGAAAAACCATCTGCAGATTTACTTCCAGACTGGGAGTCACCAGTCTCAGATGCTATGGCAGCACAAGGTAAACACTACCTTGCCTCTATGGGTATTTATATCTTTAATAAGGATTTGCTTATCGAGTTGCTAGAGGGAACAGATACAAATGATTTTGGTAAAGAAATCATTCCTCAGTCTATAGAGAATCACAAGGTGTTAAGTTATGCTTACGAGGGATACTGGACAGATATAGGAAATATAGATTCATTTTTTGAAGCAAATATTGATCTCACATCAGATTTACCAAAGTTTAATTTATTTAACAAAGGGCAAAACATCCTTACACGACCTCGTGTATTACCTCCCACAAAAATCTCTGGAACTACACTTGAAAAATCTATCGTAGCAGAAGGGAGTATCGTGCACGGCAGCCGTATTGAGAACTCTATTATAGGTATACGATCACGTATAGGAAAAGGCACTGTTTTAGAAAGTTGTTATGTGATGGGAAGTAATAGATTTTTAGACCTAGAAGAAATAAATCAAGCCAGAGCAAAGGGAGTACCTCACGTAGGAATAGGTGATCGCTGCTTTCTTACCAATTGTATTGTAGATAAAAACGCAAAAATAGGTGACGATGTGCGCATCACTGGTGGTAAGCACCTTGAAGACATTGAGACAGATACTTACGTAGTACGTGACGGTATTGTTGTGATTAGAAATGGGGCTACCATACCTTCTGGAACTATTATTTAATGAGCAAGGTACTAGCACATAGCTTACTTACAGATTTTGATATTAATCTTTTTAAATCAGGCAAGCATTATAAACTATATGAAAAACTGGGAAGCCACATTTGCGAGCGAGCGGGTGTAAAGGGAACCTACTTTGCAGTATGGGCACCTAGTGCTCAACAAGTATCTGTAGTAGGAAATTTTAATCACTGGCAAGATGGAGAGCATAAGCTTAACGTGCGATGGGATAGTAGTGGTATTTGGGAAGGCTTTATACCAGATATCGGCCACGGAGAGTTATACAAATATAAAATTCACGCTACGCACAACGGTGTCGTGACAGAAAAGGCAGATCCTTATGCACGTAGAGCAGAGCACCCTCCACAAACAGCATCTGTAGTTTATAAAACAAGCCACACCTGGAAAGATAAAAAGTGGATGGATAAGCGTCATAAACACAACGGCCTAGATGCGCCTATTTCTGTTTATGAGCTACACCTGGGCTCCTGGCGTCGCAAGCAAGAAGAGGGTAATCGCAGCCTGAGTTACTCAGAGCTAGCAACAACACTTGTAGACTATGTAAAAAAGCTAAATTTTACTCACGTAGAGTTTATGCCTATTATGGAGTATCCATATGACCCTAGCTGGGGATATCAGGTAACTGGTTATTTTGCACCTACCTCAAGATTTGGATATCCAGAGGAATTAATGACACTCATTGATGCCTTGCACGCAAGTGATATAGGCGTAATTTTAGACTGGGTGCCATCACATTTTCCAGAAGATCCACACGGGCTGGGTAACTTTGACGGGACAGCCTGTTACGAGCATCCAGATAGAAAGAAAGGATATCATCAAGACTGGAAATCACTCATCTTTAATTATGAACGCAACGAGGTACGTAGTTTTCTCATAAGTAACGCAATGTTCTGGCTAGAGCAATACCACGTAGATGGGCTCAGGGTAGATGCAGTGGCATCTATGCTATATCTAGATTATAGTAGAGAAGATGGAGAGTGGGAACCTAATGATCAAGGAGGTAGAGAAAACCTAGCCGTTATCTCTTTACTAAAAGAACTCAACGAGGCGCTTTACGGTGCTTTTCCAGATATCCAGATTATAGCAGAGGAGTCTACCAGTTTTCCTATGGTGAGCAAGCCTGTCTTTTCCGGAGGCTTAGGCTTTGGTATGAAGTGGATGATGGGGTGGATGCACGATACACTTAACTACTTTAAGAGAGATGCTATTTACAGAAATCACCATCACAATGAGATTTCCTTCTCAATGACTTATGGTTTTACAGAAAACTTTATGCTACCATTATCACACGATGAGGTTGTATACGGCAAGGGTTCTATATTAGGTCGAATGCCTGGTGATGAGTGGCAACGCTTTGCAAACCTTAGATTACTCTACACATATATGTATACTCATCCAGGAGCAAAGTTACTCTTTATGGGGAGCGAGTTGGGACAAGGTACAGAGTGGAATTTTCAAGATCAGTTAGACTGGTATGTGCTAGATTATGAAATACACAGCAATATGCAAAAGGCTTTTGCTGCTATAAACGGATTGTATACAAGTACACCTACACTGTACGAAAAGCAGTTTGATCCCGCAGGTTTTGAGTGGATTGCTCACGATGATAGTAAGAATGCCGTACTAAGTTACATACGTAAGGGTAACGACCCAAAAACGGTGATTGTGTGCGTGTTTAATATGACACCAGTACCGAGAGAAGATTACCGCATTGGAGTACCATTTTTTGGACGCTTTCGCGAAATTTTCAATAGCGACGCGTTAGAGTTTTCGGGTACAGGGGCTTATAAAAATGTAGACCTAACTGTTATAAACGAAGGCTGGAACGGAAAAACACATAGTACATCTATTACAGTACCGCCCTTATCGGGAGTGATTTTTGAATTAAAGGCAGATTAATAATGCCATAATAATAGGGTTAAAAGAGATTGAATGTGATATAATTTTCGCGAAAGCGGAAATCAACGTAGCTTATTATAGTACGAAAACGTTAGAGTTAATAAGTATTTAAGTATTAGCGAGGTAACTCAAAGAGTTAACCTTATTTTGAAATCTCCAAATTTTAGAAATATGATTACAAATACAGAGTTGCAGCAAAAAGGCAACCAGTTTCCAAATAAAGTCGTTGATTTTAAAAAGGATGCAGATATATTATATTTTACAACCGAAAATGAAGTAATTCTCCAGCTCACGGTATTGCGTGACAGTGTGATTAGATTTCGTTTTGGAACAGGTGGTGTCTTTGAGCCAGACTTCTCTTATGCGATAGATGAAGATGGTATAAGAGGGTACAACCACCTCGAGCTTGAGGAAGATGATGCTTATTATTTTGTGCATACTGCAAAGCTCAAAATAAGGATAGAAAAAAATAGTTTACAAACTTCCATATTTGACATAGAAGGTAATCTTATAAATGAAGATGAGTTAGGTTTTCACTTTGAGGAGAGCTTTGAATACGGAGGGAATATTGTAAAAATGAGTAAAAAGGCACAACACGCAGAGTCCTATTATGGGCTGGGTGATAAGCCTATGCACTCAAACTTAAGAGGAAAGAGAGTGCACAACTGGGCGACAGACCAGTATGCCTTTGGCAAGGATCAAGATCCTATTTATAAGTCGGTTCCTTTTTATATAGGTCTTACTCAAAAGAGGGCTTACGGGATATTTTTTGATAATACGTTTAAAACGTTTTTTGACTTCTGTCAAGAGCGTATGGGTGTTACAAGCTTCTGGGCACAAGGTGGTGAGATGAATTACTACTTTATTTATGGTCCAGAAATGGCAGATGTTGTAGGTAGTTATACTAACCTAACAGGAGTGCCAGAGCTACCACCATTATGGGCACTGGGTTATCACCAGTGTAAGTGGAGTTATTTTCCAGAAAGTAATGTAAAGGAGGTAGCAAATAAGTTTAGAGAACTAAAAATACCTTGTGATGGTATTTATCTAGATATCGATTATATGGACGGCTGGAGATGTTTTACTTGGAACAAAGACTACTTTCCAGATCCAAAACGTATGGTAAAGGAGCTTGCAGATGACGGCTTTAAAACAGTTGTTATTATAGACCCAGGTATTAAGATAGACAAAGATTACTGGGTGTATCAAGAAGGGATAGAAAATGACTATTTCTGTAAACGTGCAGATGGTCCTTATATGAAAGGTAAGGTATGGCCAGGTGAATGTAACTTCCCAGATTATACAAATCCTGAAGTACGTGACTGGTGGGCTGGATTATTTAAAGAACTCATACAAGAAGTAGGTGTAAAAGGTGTGTGGAATGATATGAACGAGCCTGCAGTGATGGAGGTTCCAGGAAAAACCTTTCCTGCAGATGTGAGACATAACTATGATGGGCACCCTTGTAGTCATAATAAAGCACATAACATTTATGGTACACAGATGGCGAGAGCCACTTATGAGGGTGTTAAGAAATTTGCCTACCCTAAGAGACCATTTGTAATCACACGATCTGCTTACTCTGGCGCGCAGCGCTACACAAGTAGCTGGACGGGAGATAATATCGCAAGCTGGGAGCACCTATGGGTAGCAAATATACAGGTACAGCGTATGTGTATCTCTGGTATGAGCTTTACCGGAACGGATATAGGAGGCTTTGCAGAGCAGCCTACAGGCGAGTTATATGCAAGATGGATACAGCTAGGTGTTTTTCATCCATTTTGTAGAACACACTCTTCTGGTCATCACGGTGATCAAGAGCCTTGGACTTTTGATGAGGGTGTGACAGACATTGCACGTAAGTTTATAAGCTTACGATATAGGTTACTACCCTATTTATATACAATGTTTTATGAGTATATAAAGAAGGGGACCCCTCTACTAAAGCCTCTTGTATATTTTGATCAAGAAGATGCACAAACGCACTATCGTACAGATGAGTTTATCTTTGGGCATCACATCCTTGTATGTCCTATTTTAGAACCTAATGCAAAAGGTAGACGTATGTACGTGCCTAGAGGAGAATGGTATAATTACTGGACAAAAACTCCTGTAAAAGGAGGTAAGGAGCAATGGGTAGATGCAGATATAGATGAAATCCCAATGTTTGTAAAAGAAGGAACTATCTTACCTAAGTACCCTATCCAGCAATATGTAGGTGAGCTTGAGATAGAGCAAGTAGAACTTGAGGTATATTACGGTCTTGGTAAAAATGCTTCAAAATTATATGAAGATGCTCAAGATGGGTACGATTATAAAAAAGATCGTTACAGTTACCGCACTTTTAAAATGGTAGGTAGAGAAAAAGACTGGATTATACAGCAACACAAGCGTGGTGACTTTATCACTACTTATGACACTTTTCGAATACATTTAATAGGTCTACCTTTTGAAATTACGACTATAGAGTTAGATAATGAAGTAATTTCTATGGAAGATGTGCAGTTTGACCCGAAAGCTTGTGCTTTAATCATTAAGAAAGATTTCACAGAGCTTCATCTAAGTGGTATTTAACATTTCTGTATTTTTATAAATAATATCAAACCTTATTACAATGAAACTTAAAAATACATTTGTTCTTATAATGACCGTACTCTTAGTATGTGCTTGTAAGACGAGCCCTTTTACAGGAAAAAAGACACTTAACTTTGTAAGTAACGATCAGCTATTTCCGATGGCTTTTCAACAATATGATGCCTTTCTTTCAGAAAATAATGTTATTACCGGTACGGCAGATGCAAATATGGTAAAGAGTGTAGGTGAGAAAATTGCTGTAGCTGCAGAGCGTTACCTTACAGCTCTGGGAGAGCCAGGTTATTTACAAGATTATCGCTGGGAATATAACCTAGTAAAAGACGAGGCTGTAAATGCGTGGTGTATGCCAGGTGGGAAAATTGTAGTGTATACAGGTATATTACCTATCACACAGTCTGAAACAGGTCTTGCAATGGTTATGGGGCACGAGCTTGCTCACGCACTTGCAGATCACGGTGCACAGCGTATGAGTGCTGCACAGTTACAGCAATTTGGTGCCGTAGCCACTGCAGTAGCAGTAAGTGGGCAAGAGCAAAGCAAGCAACAACAGATAATGCAACTGTACGGTGTAGGTTCACAAGTAGGGGGTATGCTTCCTTTTTCACGTAGTCACGAGACACAGGCAGACGAGATAGGTATTGTAATTGCTGCAATAGCAGGTTACAACCCAGATGAGGCTGCAGAGTTATGGAAACGTATGAAAGCTGCTAGTGGAGGTCAAGCACCACCACAAATATTAAGCACGCACCCATCATCAGACTCGCGTATTGCAAACCTCACTGCAAAAGCGCCTATGGCAAGAGCAGAGGCAGCAAAGTTTGGAGTGACAAGTTTCAAATAAGAATTTACAATAATATATAGTTTAAAAAGCTGTGCACTCGCACAGCTTTTTTATTTTAGTGCTATGAAAGAACAACTCAAAAAAGGCGATAAGAAGTTATTAAACGCTTGGGCGTTTTATGACTGGGCAAACTCTACATACAGTCTTGTCATTGCATCTGCTATATTCCCTTTGTTTTATGGTGCACTTTTTAGAGGAGCAGGTATAGAAGAAATTGAGGTTTTTGGGATGATGTTACGTCGTAGTCCGCTTATATTTTATACCACTGCTATTGCATTTTTAGTCGTGGCTATCATATCTCCCATACTCTCTGGTGTGGCAGATTATCTGGGTAACAAAAAGTTCTTTTTAAAACTCTTCTGCTATCTAGGAGCTTTATCTACAATAGGTTTGTACTGGTTTAGCCTTGAGCATATATACCTGAGCCTTACGTTATATGCCCTGGGACTTATAGGTTTCTGGGGGAGTCTCGTTTTTTATAATTCATACTTGCCAGATATAGCCTATCCAGAACAACACGATAAGATAAGTGCAAAAGGGTATTCCCTAGGCTACATAGGGAGTGTGTTGCTACTTATAGCTTGTTTAGTAATGATACTTGGGTATGAAACATTTGGTTTTGAAGATGAAGGTTTCCCTACACGACTATCTTTTGTGCTTACTGGTGTCTGGTGGATAGGTTTTAGCCAGTATACGTATGCTTATTTACCTCAAGGAAATCAAGCGCAAGGAAAACTTACCAAAGATGTGTTCTTTAATGGCTTTAAGGAGCTAAGAGCCATTTGGTCTTCTATGCAAGACCAGCTACGTCTTAAAAAATATCTTATTGCCTTCTTTGTATACAGTATGGCGGTACAGACAGTGATGCTTGCTGCAGCATATTTTGGGGAGCAAGAACTAGAGTGGGGGAGTGATAGTGAGCGCACGACGGGATTAATTGTAAGTATACTTTTAATACAACTTGTGGCAGTGCTGGGTGCCATACTTACTTCAAAACTTTCGGCACGTGTGGGTAACATAAAAGCACTGGTCATTATTAATGTGATCTGGATTGTAATTTGTGCCTGGGCATACTTTGTATATACGCCCTTCCAGTTTTATATTACTGCCGGTTTTGTAGGTTTAGTAATGGGTGGTATACAATCACTCTCGAGGTCTACGTATGCAAAGTTTTTACCAGAGACAGAAGACACAACATCATACTTTAGCTTTTATGACGTTGCCGAAAAAATAGGGATCATCATCGGGATGTTCTTATATGGTTTTATAGAAGAGATCACCGGTAGTATGCGTTACTCTATTGTATTTCTTATACTGTTTTTTGCAGTAGGAGTAGTGCTTCTGTACAGAGTCCCAAAAGAGAATAAATAAACATAAGGTTTCCGCTTTCGCGAAAGCGTACAACAAAACAATCTTTGCAAGCAATTAATCTGTTTATTAAACGGTCTAGAATGGCTTGAAGCGTTTTTCTAATATTTATATACTATGAAGAGTTTTATACAAGAATTTAAAGATTTTGCCGTAAAAGGTAATATGGTAGATATGGCAGTGGGTATCATCATAGGTACTGCTTTTAATAATGTGGTAAATACCATTGTAAAAAAGGTGGTAATGCCACCACTTTCTTTACTTACCGATGGCATAAACCTACGAGAGCGTAAGTACATTTTACGAGACGCCGAAAATGAGGCAGATGTTGTTGCGATAGGCTATGGTGAGCTCATAGAGGTGGGGATAGATTTTGTTATCATAGCTTTGACTATATTTATAGTCATAAAAGGGATTAACAGATTTAAAGAAAAATCTGAGGACCCAAAAAATACGGAAGAAAAAACACCAAAAAACATTGAACTCTTAGCAAATATTGAACACTTAATGCAAGAGCAAAACAAGATTCTTAGATCACATAAGGAGTCATAAATTGCTTGTATAACAGTCCAATAAAATGTTTATGTTTGCGTTTAAGGTTCACAAAATCCTACATCGATGAAAAAGCTACACTACCTACTCTTATTTATAATGCTAGCCTCAGTCACAGTAATCTCTTGTGATGATGAACAACTAGAGGGCGAGTTTTCTGTAACTGGAGATGGTTCTGAGCCTGGAGAGACAGATCCAGATAGTGATACGTGTGAAACAGCATTTGATGTATTGCAAACTTCACAAGCAGTATTTGCTTCATCTTCTGAAGCAAATTATACACAGGCCTGTACGACCTATGCGCTTGCACTTGAGGCAACTATAGAAATATGCGGTGATAGTTCTGGAGAGCTACAATCCATACTTACTACGCTAGGCGACTGTACAACACCAGACCCGTGCTTACAAGCAGAGCTAGCTACAGAGGCAGCGCTGGAGGCACTTAACAATGCTACAGAAGAAAATGAAGAGCAGTTATGTCTCGCATATAGTGCCGCGTTAAGTGCACAAATAGAAGCGTGCGGAGATGCAAATGGTAGTTTACAAGCAACTATAGATAGTCTTAACTGTGGTGGAGATTGTGCCGCTGCCGAAATTGCAACAGCAGAAGCTCAAGAAATATTTAACGCAGTAGACCCTCAAGATAGTGATGCTTATACGGCTGCCTGCGCAGATTACTCATTTGCACTGCAGGAACAGATTACAGCTTGTGGAGATCCAGACGGAAGTCTAGATGCAATTGTTCAAGAGCTAGGGGATTGTAACCCACCAGAAGATGATGGACCGGTGTATGGAACTATAGGAGGAACGTTTACAAACTTTGATAATGCAGTAGTAACTATAGATGGTTCTCTATTAAGCGTTGTAGCAACAGATACAGATACTGGCGACACCTTCACTTTTGATATTGTATTACAACAAACTGGAGATAATGTGATGCAAAACACAATTATTACTATAGATGGTGTAGTACTTACTGCAGCACCTGGAGGAACATCACCTTTTATTAATACAATTACGGCAAACGATGGTACTATAATCGTAGGAACCTTTTCTGGAGCATTTACAAACCCAGATAACGAAGAAGTATTTACGGTAGATGGAGTTATTAATATTGCTTATTAGTATCCATAAACGACATATTTTTAAAGAGCATCTGTAACCAGATGCTTTTTTTATGTGCGGTTATTAAGGATGGCTCATTTATTGTACTTTTAATTATATGAAGAATAGATATATAAAGAGTTTTGGGGTTGCAATACTTCTAGTTGTAACTACAAGTGTCGCTGCACAACGCGAGCGAGTAAAAGGTAGTCGTAATGTCATAGATGTTTCTGAGAGACTAGATGGCTTTACCGCAATCAAGGTGACAGATGGTCTAGAGGTGACACTTATGGCAGATTCTCAAACCGGTTATGACCTAGAGATGGATGATAACCTAGTTGAACTTATAGATTTTGACATTAAAGATAGTCTACTTGTGGTCTCAACCCGCAAGGATATACGTAGTGCAAAAAGACTTAACATTACTGTGCGATATACAGCACTGAGCGCTGTAAGTTTAGATTCAAAAAGTAGTGCCTTTGTATCTACAGCCATAGAGGGAGATATGTTTACGGGTAGTTTTCTAGATGGAAGTCGTTTCAACGGTGAGCTCAAAACGAGAGAGGCAGATATTATGGCAAACGGCAACTCAAAGTTTGAGATAGATTACACTGGAGACGATATACGTGTGAATTTAAGTGATAACGCTTTCGCGAAAGCGGATATAAACACCGTAAAACTCTCAATAATTGCTTCAGGAAGATCTGATATAGCGTTTACAGGAAATGCTAGTGAAGCTACTTTTACAGTAAATCAAACCGCTCAATGTAAAGGACTCTCCTTTGATGCAGACATAGTGCAGATAGTAGGAAGAGAAAGCGGTAGCGTGACGCTAAGTGTAGATGAGAAGGTAACACTTGACCTTTCAGATAAGAGTATGGTACAACTTTATGGCGAGCCAAAAATTATAGTAGAACGATTTTCTGGTACCGCGAGACTACTTAAGAAAGAACTATAATATGTTATAGGTAAAAAAGCCCTCGCAAGAGGGCTTTTATTGTATTTGGGGCAATAGTTTTATCCTCTAGAGATATCTCCAGATCCAGAAACCTTTGTGTCTTGCTTTGTAGGGTTACCTACATATTCTATATCTCCAGATCCTGTTACTCTAGCGCGTATGCTCTTCTCACAACTTACTCTTATATCTCCAGACCCTGTAACCTTTGCATCTACATTATCTGCTTTAAAGCGTCCTGCTTCAAGATCTCCAGATCCCGTTACACTTGTCTCGTGATCTCTTGTGCTACCTCGTAATACCAAATCACCAGATCCAGTAACACGACTCTCTGTGCTGCTAGCTTCTACTACAAGATTTATATCACCAGATCCAGATACAGAAACTCTAAAGTTATTCGCCTTTATAACATCTGTACTCATAATCTCGCCAGATCCAGATAATGATACTTGGTTTAAATCTCTAAAAGGTACGCGTATTTTAATGTCTTTTCCCCAGCTCGTTTTTAGGTTTTGCTTATTTTTTACCTTGATAGTAAGTCTGTCACCATTTACTTCGGTCTCAATGTATTCAAGTAGGTTACTCTCTCCTTCAATAGTAATTTCTCCTTCATTACCGGCAACAAGTGTCACGTCAAAAAAGCCAGCAACACTTATCTCATCATAGTCACCTACGTTACGAGTTATAGTTTCTAGTTCGCCATTACCTTTTACGCTTTTTCCCCACCATTGTGCGTGTATTTGAGTACTTGCTAAAAGGACTAAGCTGAGTGTGATTAATTTTTTCATAATAGATTGTTTAGTTGATGATTGAATTTAGTTTCTAAATAATGTAACACCCCCATACTCTGAGTTGATGTTTATGTTGTTGTTAGTAGAAGATGATCCTTTGTACCCTTCATAATATTTGTCTGAAGATTCTACACGCTCTACATTAAAAGTAAGTTCATCTTTACCACTCAAGCCTGCATACTCAAGTTTAATATTAAAGGTAAAGTCATAAGCAGGACTGTATCCCACTTTTATGCCAGTATAATCGCTTTGTATCACCACATCACCAGCATCACCAGCAAGTTCTTCTATACGTATACTACCATAATCTGCATTAATATTTAAGTTACCGTGTACAACTCCTATCTTTGCAGAGAGGTAATCACCACGACCTATAATGTCATTACTTTCTGTTGTTTTTACAGATCCATAATCACAGTTGTAGTTGAGATTTTCAATTTTTCCAAATTCAGACTTCGTATAATCTGCATTGAGTTCTATATCACCACCACGTTCTAACATAAAGCTTGAGTAGTCTGCATTAATACGGCCACTTTTCATATAAGAGATGGTACTGTTTTTTGTGTAGTCAAAGTTGAGGTAGTTATCCTCTGCAAGTAACTCGCCTATAGTGATTTTACCATAGTCACAGTTTATTTTTGCATTGCCCTCAAGACGGTCAAGGCTTATACCCCCGTAATCATTGCTTATATCTATCATATTAGTAGCTGGGAGTTTTATGGTGTAGTTAATTTCCATATTTACATTATTGTTTTTCCAGCTATTCCACCACGAGCGACTGCTACTTCTCTCAAAATTAGTCTTAGCACTTACATAAGATGGAGAGCCTTCAAAACGTACATCTATCTCATCTAGCTTTTCTTGCACGCGCTCTTCATCATTTCCATTAGTTTTTACAAGCACTTCTATGACAATACGGTTTTCATTCCAGCTTACCATATTTACATTACCGTATGAGTTATCTATAACCAGTTTTGCATCTGCATTAACGTTATATTCTTTTTTGATTCTTTTCTCCTTAGTATATTTCCCTTTAGGGTAGTTGTCACTTGCCATTACCATAAAAGGCATAGCGAGTACAAAGAGTAGGAGGTGTGTAATTTTTGTTTTCATAGTAATAGTATATTATTTAAGTAACTAGAGAGTTACTGCTTTTTCAATTTTTCTTAATTCTTCGATGGCTTTCATTTGCTCTACTACATTTTGTAGGAGGTCAATGCGGTTCTGGAAGTTGTCTATCATAGCGTAGATCACACGCTTATCTTCACCACTCTCAGAAAGGTCAATTTTAAGTTTATCATATTGCTGCTCTAGCACTTCCAGCTGGCTTATGGCATCTTCTACCATAGCTTGGTTTTCTGGAGTCATCTTTTCTTTGATGTCAAAAAGCTCTCGTTCTATAGTCTTTGTAAAGAAGTCTTGAGTTTCTTGCATTTCTGGTGAGACATCTGCAAGTTCTTTATCACTCGAGCTCGTGTTGAACTGAGTAAAAATGACTCCGGCAAGCAAGAGCATACTCGCTGCTATAAAAAGAGGACGCATCCACTTTATGACTTTAGTTTCTTTCTCTGGAGTTACGGGAGCAGCTTGCGCCTGTAACTTTGCAAGAAAGTTTGCTTTGTGATCTGCACTAGGTGCAGCTGTATCTAGCTTGCCTTCTAGGCGCTTAAATACTTGATCTATAGGTTCCTTTTTCATTTTTATTTAAAATTCTTCGTAAGCTGTCTTTTGCTCTTGACACCATCGTTCTGCAGTTTGCATAGCTTACATTCATTATTTCACTCATTTCTTCATAGTCATAACCCTCTATAAGATGTAATGACAGAGACTGTCTGTAGTTGTCCTTTAATTCACTCATTGCGTTTACCACTTCTTGAGCACGTACACTAGAGAGATCCATCTCTGCTACACCAGCTGCATCGTCTTCTATTTTATATAGATGGTCATCTATAGACGTTTCATCTAGTCGCTTACTTTTATTGTAAGCATTGAGGCTATTATTTACAACGATACGTTTTAACCAACTCCCAAAAGATGCCTCACCCTTGTAGCTGTCTAGTTTTGTAAAAGCACTTAAGAAGGACTCTTGCATAATATCTTCTGCTTCTGCTTCGTGTTTTACAATGCGCAATGAGGTGTTATACATCGCCTTGTAATAGCGATTATAAACTTCCATTTGTGCACCCTGCTCACCTTGCTGGCATAGTGATAATAGATCGGTTATTTGATGGTTGGTAAAATTCACTTTTGGTTAATTCTATAGTAAAGATGTGGTAATTTTTAAGTTGTTACACTTTCGTGAAAAATTTATTTTATTTTTTTGATTCTCCTTTTGAGCACTAGCAGGCTAGTCTCCCTAAAGATGGTTCTTCCGGCCAAAGGTTTTACTATAATTATAAGGAAAGATAAGGGTTGTGGTTTACATTTTCGCGAAAGCGTACATCACTTGGCATAAGAATTGACTTAATGTAATGGTGAGTGACTATATACCATACATTACAGCGTCACTCGCCGATTTTAATAGAATAGTAATACTTAGATAGTCATAATGAGTGTAGCAATACCCGACATTGTGGCACATATATTATATGGCAAAACCAAAATTTACAACATTAGACAGATTGTCACTGCAAGAGATAGATGGAGATGCAGAGCTTATCCCGTTAATGACCCCAGAAGATGAGGAGGCGATTAATAATGAAGAGCTCCCAGAAAGTCTAGCAATATTACCTTTACGTAATACGGTACTTTTTCCTGGAGTTGTGATTCCTATTTCGGCAGGAAGAGACACCTCTATAAAACTTATAGACGAGGCAAATAAAGGAGGAAAGGTAGTAGGAGTAGTGGCTCAAAAAGATGAGTCTGTAGAAAACCCTACGGCAGATGATATAAATAAAGTAGGCGTGGTAGCACGTATACTGCGTGTTCTTAAAATGCCTGACGGTAATGTAACCGTAATCATACAAGGTAAAAAACGCTTTGAGATTAATGAAGTGACTCAAACCGAACCTTACTTAAGAGCCACGATAAAAGAATTTCCAGAAACACGTCCAGATAAAGGAAGTCAAGAATTTAAGGCTGCGATAGACTCTATAAAAGATCTTGCTCTTAAAATTATTCAAGACTCGCCAAATATCCCATCTGAGGCATCTTTTGCAATAAAAAACATACAGAGCGATTCTTTCTTAATAAACTTTGTGAGTTCTAATATGAATCTCACGGTGGCTGAGAAGCAGGAATTACTTCACATAAACGATTTACATAAACGCGCTATCGAGACGCTTAAGTTTATGGATATGGAGCGCCAGAAGCTGGAACTCAAAAATGATATCCAAAACAAGGTTCAAAATGATATGAGCCAGCAGCAGCGCGAGTACTTCTTGCACCAGCAAATGAAGACCATTCAAGAAGAACTAGGAGGATCTACCTCTGAGGATGATCTTGAAGAGATGCGCGAGCGTGCAAAGACAAAAAAATGGGGAGAAAAAGTAGAAAAGCATTTTAAGAAAGAGCTTTCTAAAATGCAACGTATGAATCCTCAAGTAGCGGAGTATAGTATACAGCGCAACTATCTTGACCTCTTTTTAGACCTTCCTTGGAACGAGTTTAGTGAAGATAAATTTGATTTAAAACGTGCTATGAAAATCTTAGACCGTGATCACTATGGTCTTGATGATGTAAAGCGTCGTATTATAGAATACCTAGCAGTATTAAAATTACGTAATGATATGAAGTCACCTATACTCTGTCTTTACGGACCTCCTGGAGTGGGTAAAACCTCACTAGGTAAATCTGTTGCCGAGGCACTTGGTCGAGAGTACATACGTATGAGTCTAGGTGGTATGCGTGACGAGTCTGAGATACGTGGTCACAGAAAGACTTATATAGGAGCAATGCCGGGTCGTATCATACAGAGCCTTCGTAAGGCAGGTACAAGTAACCCAGTCTTTGTACTAGATGAGATAGATAAGTTAAGTATGGGGAGTCAGGGAGATCCATCTTCTGCATTACTAGAGGTACTTGACCCAGAGCAGAATAGTGAGTTTCACGATAACTTCCTTGAGATGGGGTTTGACCTTTCTAAGGTAATGTTTATCGCAACTTCAAATAGCCTTAATACCATACAGCCAGCATTACGCGATCGTATGGAGATTATAAATGTAACGGGTTATACTATAGAAGAAAAGACAGAGATTGCAAAGAGACACTTATTACCTAAGCAACTTAAGGAGCACGGTATGACACCAGAGCAGCTTAAGATTGCAAAGCCACAACTAGAAAAAATTGTTGAGGGGTACACTCGTGAGTCTGGAGTACGTGGTCTTGAGAAGCAAGTTGCAAAGATGGTGCGCTACGGTGCCAAAAATCTTGCAATGGAGGAGGAGTACAATGTAAAAGTCTCTAACGAAGACATCATAGAGGTTTTAGGGTCTCCTAGAATGGAGCGTGACAAGTATGAAAACAATGATGTTGCTGGAGTAGTAACAGGTCTTGCTTGGACACGTGTAGGTGGTGATATTTTATTTATAGAGTCTGCCTTATCAAAAGGAAAAGGAACACTATCTATCACTGGTAACCTTGGTAAGGTGATGAAGGAGAGTGCTACCATTGCAATGGAGTATATAAAAGCAAATGCAGAACTTCTTGGTCTAGACTCAAAAATATTTGACAGCTATAACGTACACATTCACGTGCCAGAAGGAGCAACGCCTAAGGATGGTCCTAGTGCAGGTATCACAATGCTTACCTCTCTAGTATCATTATTTACACAACGCAAAGTCAAGAAGAGCATCGCAATGACAGGTGAGATAACCCTGCGTGGTAAAGTATTACCAGTAGGAGGAATCAAAGAAAAGATTCTTGCTGCAAAGCGTGCAAAAATTAAAGAGATTTTACTTTGTGAGCAAAACCGTCGCGACATAGAAGAGATAAAGCCAGATTACTTAAAAGGTCTTACCTTCCACTATGTAAAAGATATGAGTGAGGTATTAGAACTTGCTCTTACTAAGCAAAAAGTTAAAAACGCAAAGAAGTTATAAACTTGAGACTATAAATAATTCCGCTTTCGCGAAAGCGTAAATAAAAAAGGGAACCTAAATGTAGGTTCCCTTTTTTTATAGCGCTGTGGGTATTATAAATCTTTATTGGTTTTTTTAAGTCCCAGGGCAGCCCCAGCCACAAGACCGAGAGCAATGAGCCCATTTATGGGAGCTGCAGGAGCTTCATCATTTACGTTATCTGGAAAAGAGATTTGAGCTTGTGCACTCTGAAAGCAAAAGAAAAATAAAGCAATAGCTAAAACTCGGGTGATATATTTATGTCTAATTTTCATAATTTTCTTTTTAGTTTTTAATCAGTTTACGTGCTGCGGTCATTGTTCCACTTTTTACTTTTACATAGTAAATCCCAGTAGGAAGTGCATCTACTTTTGAGATAGTAATCTCATTATTTATAAGTGTCTCTTCAGCTTGATATGCATTTTGACCTAGCACATTTACTATTTGCACTGTCGCAGTTGTAGTTGTAGCATCTGGGATACGTATTGTAAATCCATTATCATTAAACGGATTTGGAGCTATTAATAATTCATTTGTTGTGTATGTCTCAGTTGCTAGAGGTTCACTATTAAAAATAATAGCAAAACGATCTGCAGCACTACTCTGCTCATTGTCAGATATTGTAAAGGCTATATGGTTTTCACCACTTTCTAGTGGTGATACGGTGTCTAAATATCTGTCGTGCAGATATGACGGAATCTCTACATTATCTAGAGTAAGCTCTAGGTCATAATTGGCAAACCTGTAATTATCTATGTGTAATTGCATCACAGTGTTTTCGGTAAACGCGTCTCGTTTTTCTATGGCGAGCAAATGATCATCTACTGCTATGGCAATATTTTCATCTAGGTTTGCTAGTTTTTGCGCATCATATAAATCTACCTGAGATGTGTAGTCACTACTAGCTGTAACTTTAAATCCATCAGAAAATATTGATATGCCACTTTCTACACGTGAGAGCTTACCTGCTATGATAGCCGGTATCGTGTTTGAATTGAAGGTGTTTGTCTGAGATTCACCGGTTGGCCCTTCGGCATTTTCTCCAAAGGTGATACTCGTAAGTGTGCCAGGTGTATTATCTACTATTTGAGCAAAGCCACCTTGGTATGCTTGTAGTGAACCATTTGCAGCAGATACCCCAGCTGTATTATTACTTCCGTCAGATAAATCTATAGTTACATAACCACCGCGCCCATTATCGCCGTTTATTTGAGGATCAAATATGTAGTAAAAATTAGGGTTAAGGTTTTGTTGTGCACCATTAGTAGCATCTCCATTAAAAACAGCATTCATATCTACAGTTCTCGCAAAAGGATTGCCAAAAAGGAAAAATGTACCGTCACCTCCAGAAGCATCTTGCGTTGCCGCTGTAGTTGTAAAAGATTGTGTAACAGCATCGAGTTCTAGGGTTCCGGTAGTTCTAAGTACGGTATCGTCTGCCATAGCTTCATTATCTGTAACGTCTATTGCTCTACTACCACGTATTAATGTAAGAAGAGGTTTACCAGCTTCGAGCACATCTATATTGGTATTTGGTATAGGTTCAAAGGCTTGAGTTGCGTTATTAAGAGTAAAAGCAGAAGCATTACCAGAAGGTGATGCGTCAAAACCGTTTGCACCAGTTTCACTACCAGTTATATGTATACCGTAACCTGGATTTGGGTCTTGAGTTGCGCTGGTGGCACCCTCTTGCCAGTTTGTCTGTATGGTAGAACTCGTGTTTACGGGGCTAGATAGTATTCTAAAAGCACGTTTACCAGGGATATATCTTTCTACTGTAACATCTCCTACTACTGTCGCCCCATTTGTAAATGCGCCAGTATAGGCTTGTTGATCTGCTGTACTTCGTAGCGTTAAGTTATTGTTAGTTTGTAATGTACCCGATACAACACGTAATTCATTAAAGAGATCTGTTTCATTAAGAATTGAATAATTGGTACCTAGAATTAAATTTTCTACAGGTCCCCCTATAAAACTGAAACCAGGAGTTGTCGCGTTTGCCTTGAATTGTATATTATCTATTGCAAACTCATCTCTACTACCACCTCCAGAGACATCATCAGTTTGCCAAGCTATGATGTACGTCTCACCAGGTGCTATATTTAAGGTTTCATCACCAGCAGCATTCGTATTTATATCGTAGGTAAGTACAGATTTTAGAGCGCTTGGAGAAAGGTCATCTACCTCAGGACTGTTAAGGTACACCTCGCCTGGAGTGCTTAGACTTGAGTTTGTGAGATCTGTTTCAGTACCGTGTACAAGTGTGACATAATTAGATCTAGGTTGGTCATTATAGACATATAAATCATATGCCACTTGTAGATTAGTTATAACCTCACCTGTATTATTTTGAAATCTAAAAGCGATGATACCCGGCGTAAGGTCAGATCCAGTAGGTTGAAAACCGAGTGCATAATCTTCTGGAGCAATAGTATAAGAATTTATACCACTACCTGCAGAGCCAAAGTTTGCAGTACCCGTAAAGTCTGATGAGGTATTTGTATCGCCAAAACTAGAGTCTCCATCGCTTAATCCTTCTATGAGCCAAGTATTTGAGTCTAATTGTCCTGAAGACGGTGCTGGTGATAATCCATCACCCGTAAAACCACCTTCATTCACTCCTGTTAGACTTGTATCAAAGTTTATAGTATAATTAAAATCTGTATTATTTAATTGAAACCCTAGCTGAGTCATATCATTTACGGTGTATGTAAGTTGCATACTCACAGCTGTTTCTGGCATTGCATTATCATCTGTAGCGCTTAGGGTATAATAAACAGTTGTTCCATCCATTTGTGCGGGGATCGCTGTACTTGTTTCATAAGTTGTGCCAGTAGTGTTATTTAATACAATTGTATTAGGATAAGGACCACCGTCTTGTAAACCCCACGATAAGTTTGCACTATCTATATTATCTTGAGCGTCTGTAATGGTTGCGCTCACGGTCACAACATCTGTCGGGGTTACAACCTCTGGTGATGCAACGATGTTTGTGATTTCAGGGGCAATATTTGCTCCAGCTCCTAGTGTCTGCCCTGTATTTAAGCTCCCTAGGCTTGATGTGGTAGGAGCAGACCACGTAAAATCAGTATATGCAATACCCGAACCAGTGAGCTGTAAGGATTCTGTTGCCAGGGTAGATCCGCTCTCTGCTACACCTATATCTGTAGAGGTAACTCCACTTGCTGGACCATTTGTAGCCGTAAATACTCCTTCATAACTTAGAAATTGACCAGTTATTAATGTACCTTGATAAGTGAGTGCGAGGCCATCAGTATCGTTTTGTAGACCTCCAGAGGAGAAGACAAAGCTGTATACAGTATACGTATTTACAGTTTCACCTATTGTAAATTCATCAAGCGATGTAGTACCATAGGTCACACCACCATTTCCGTTGTAGCGTACAACAGCATAATCTGTAAGTGTTCCAGGGTTTTCAATAATTATTTCAACACTTTCATTGGTGTCAGCTCCATTGTTATCGTAATGAAACTCGTTTATCCAAGCATTGTTTTGCGCTAGCACAATTCCAGAATAACTAATAAAGCACAGTACAAATAGATGAAATGTTTTTAAGTGTAAAAATCTTGCCATTTTGTATGAATTTTCCTGTAAATTTAACATAAATATTAAATAATCAACAATATACATATTAAGCAATTGCTAAGAAATTGTACACTTTCGCGAAAGCGCACTTTTGCTTAAGTAAACATTATGAGGTTATAGTAAAGATACCAAGCATACAAAAGGCTAATTATTTCCCATCCCTATCAAAATATACTATCATTGCAATCGTTTACCATTGTGTTATCGCCTTGTATGATGAGAAAAGTCTGTTACATACTCTTATTTCTAACCGCAGTATCTGCTTACGGGCAGTTAGGAGGGAGAGCAACATACCAGTTTCTCAATTTAATGTCATCACCTAGGCAAGCAGCCCTGGGCGGAAAAATAATCACAAACTATGATTATGATCCAGACTCTGCCCTTTACAACCCTGCAAATATTAATTACAGAATGGATAACCAGCTTTCTGTAAACTATGTAAACTACCTTTCAGATATAAATTATGGTACCGCCTCATATGCCTATTTATGGGACAGACGCACACAAGTACTTCACGCCGGCATAACGTATGTAAACTACGGGAGCTTTGACGGGCGGGACGAGAACGGAAATGCAACAGGAGAATTTGGTGGTAGTGAGGCAGCGCTCTCGCTAGGCTATGCGACTAATATTCCTTACACAGACTTTTATGTAGGAGCAAATGTAAAACTCATCACTTCCACACTGGCCGAGTATACCTCTGCCGGCGGAGCGATAGACCTGGGTCTAACTTATAATTATGAAGACTGGGATCTTAACGCAGCCGTAGTAGTGCGCAATATAGGCACGCAGTTTACACCATATGTAGACACCATAGAGAAGTTGCCACTAGAGATAGATGCTGGTATCTCCCAGATAGTGCCTAATGTGCCCATACGCTGGCACCTTACGCTTGAAAACTTACAACTCTGGAACATCGCTTTTGAGAATGAAGCCCGCGCCACCACAGATCTAGACGGAAACACAACTGCTGAGAAAATAGGTATTCTAGATAACGTCATACGCCACGCCATTGTGGGTGTAGAACTCTTTCCACGAGGAGGCTTTAACCTGAGACTAGGTTATAACTTTAGACGTAGTGAGGAGTTGCGTATTATAAACCAGCGTAGCTTTGCAGGGATAAGCGCCGGTTTTGGCATTAAGATTAATAAGATGCGATTTAACTATGCTTACGCACGTTACAATAGTGCTGCCGCTAGTAGCTTTTTTGGCATAGGTATAGATTTGCAGTAATTCTCTTTGTGGGAGCAACCACTTATTTTTAAGTATTCACGGCAGTATCCCGCTTTTCATTGCAATTCCTCACGGCGCTCACGCTTGTTGCGGGATTTTCATTACAATCGGGGCTAGAGACTTGAGATAGTGCGTGTTTGTAATAGCTGTATTGTGCGTATCTATATACCTTTTGAAAGTACTTTTGGAGTTCCTTACATCTCATAATCATATTCCCTATTTTTGCTCAAAACACACCATACGTGAAAATAACCATCGCCATAGACGGATATTCCTCAACCGGAAAAAGTACCGTAGCAAAACAACTAGCAGACTGGCTAGAATACATATATGTAGACACCGGCGCGATGTATCGTGCAGTAACCCTTTATGCAATGCGTAAAGGTCTTATATCTGATGGTTTTTTTGATAAAGAATCACTTATCAATAAATTATCAGACATTAATATTTCATTTACCAGAGACACCACTTCTGGACAGGCAGAAGTCTGTCTTAATGGAGAAAATGTAGAGCAATATATTAGAACACTTGAGGTATCTTCTTTTGTAAGTCCTATAGCCACCGTGTCAGAAGTGCGAGCAAAGCTTGTAGAGCAGCAGCAACGTATGGGTGAAGAAAAAGGTATTGTGATGGACGGTCGTGATATAGGTACTGTAGTATTTCCTACGGCAGAGCTTAAGATATTTATGACAGCCAGTGCAGAAGAGCGTGCAAAAAGGCGTTACAACGAGCTTGTAGAGCGCGGTGATGATGTAAACTATGATGCCGTGCTATCTAACGTAGTAGAGCGTGATCACATAGATACCACTAGAGAAGACTCTCCACTAGTAAAAGCAGCAGATGCTATTGAGATAGATAATACAGAAACGAATTTAGAAGACCAGTTTCATACCATCTTACAACTCGCAAAAGATCGCATTGCACAACGTATATAATGTCAAAACTTCCTAAACAAGCCCACCTTATACTCTCTGCAAGCATAGTTATCGTGATGGCATTTGTTTATGGAGCAAACCCCAGTGTTATACTGTTTGATATTTTTGGATTTAAGGTCCAAGATCTTGAGCTCAAAAATATCTTTAGAGCCATAATGGGTGTATACCTCGCACTAGGAGTTTATTGGCTTTATGGTGTTGTAAAGCCTATGCACTGGGAGCGCGCTACTTTATTTAATGTATTATTTATGGGAGGTCTTACCGCTGGCAGGCTTATAAGCACTTTGCTAGACGGCTGGTCTCCACAATATGGATTAGGTATGATAGGAGAAGCCATACTCACCGTATGGGGTTTGTGGAATCTCAATTATTATACACAAAAAAACCTACGATCTAGATCGTAGGTTTTTTTATTAATAGCCTTTATAATTATTCTTTTACTTCACGAGCTCTAGAGCAGTGATAGAGAGCATATCATACTCCTCATCATCTTCATTAAGTTCTGTAGAAGTTGTAAATGTAATTTTAAACTGCTGTCCTTTATAAATGTCTTGGGTAAGGTCAAATTCTTGAGCAGCTGTAGCACTTATTGACTCAAAAGCATAAGTTAAGTCGTCGCTATCTGTAAAGTAATACGTCTCGTCACTATAGCCAGTAAAGGTTGCGGTTACTGTTTCAGAAGTTGTGTTGTAAGCAATAGTAGCAAGTGTAAATAAGGCAATAAAAAGTGTTTTCATAATAGTGTAAATTAAAAGTGTTTGTTAATTCAAAAAGCCGCGTGTGCGACCACTATTGTTCAGATTTCCCAACCTAGGATTTTACCCTGCACATTATACGTTATTAATATAGAGAAGGTTACAAAAACGCATAAAAAAAAGTAAATATAAGTTGTAATTTCTCTGCGAGTGGTTGTTAAGCCCTGTAAATATTGGGTTTCTTATTATTGGTAATGCGGAGAATTTTTACCGCTTTCGCGAAAGCGTACTTATAAAAACTACCCTAAAGACTCGTAACGTAAAAAATATTCACAAAATTATCGTTAAAGCGTAAGTGCGGTTTTTGGTTAAATTATCGTAAAAAGAGTGGCTTCTATTTCTTAAAAAGTTAAAGAATGTTAATAGTGTAATGTTGCCAAAACCAAACCTCAAATCACTGCGTAACTATGCTAGAAATTAAAAACAATTAAACCTTTTATTTATGAAATTAACTAGCAAATTAGGAATACTACTTATCGCATCTGCAGGATTTATAGCCTGTGAAACTGATGATAACGGATTATCAACAACAACAGATGATGATGGATCTGCAAACCTAGAATTAGATAACTCACTGTTTGCAACAAGTAACACAAGTGGTGACATTACAGTATATGATGTAGAAGATATAGCGAGTGTTACGGCATCTACTTTTGGGACAGCAGCTACAGATACAGAGGGTATCTATTATGATAGTAGTGATGATGAGGTGATACAGATTTCACGCTCTGAGTCACAGATACAAGCTTTTGGAGACCTTTCACTTAATGTGGCTGGTATCGCTCTTAATGCATCTGTAAGCAGTACAGCTTCTTTATCAAGTCCTCGTGATCTTGCTGTAAATGATAATATTTATGTTGTGGCAGATAATGCAGATGTAGATGGTGATGATAGTACAGATGATGGTCGTTTATTTATCTATACAAGAGGTGATGATGGATCTATCACATTAAGAAACACAGTGACAGTAAACTTTGCTGTATGGGGAATCGAGTTTGATGGAGATACTCTTATCGCAGTTGTAGACAAAACGTCTGACGTAGCAATCTTCGAAAACTTTGCAGACTCAAACACAACAGATGCTACAGTAGAAGCTACAAAAAGAATAACTATAGAAGGTATTGTAAGAACTCACGGTCTTGCTGTAGATGGTGGTACACTTATCCTTACAGATGTAGGTAGCGCAATGGATGATGCAGATGGTGCTTTTCATATCATATCTGACTACGCTTCAAAATTTGCTGGTGTAGCAAACGGTGAGACACTTGCAGTAGTAGGTAACCAAGTACGTGTAGCGGGTGACGCAACATTTTTAGGAAACCCAGTTGCAGCCGAATATGATGCAGAGTCTAACGTAGTGTTTATTGCAGAGCGTGCAAACGGTGGCGGAAGAATTCTTGCCTTCTCAAACGCACAAGCTGGAGGTAACCTTACTCCATCTGTAAATAATGAACTAGAAGGAGCATCTTCATTATACCTAAACGAGTAATCATTTACCCAATGATTATTTTATAATAAAAGCCTCTCAGTATTTCTGAGAGGCTTTTTATTGTGCCATTATGGGATCAAATAAAAAAGGCGCGCTAGATATCTAGCGCGCCTTTTTTATATATAGTGTGGTAGATTTATTCTTCTACCTCGTTTGCTTGCATTGTTGAAAACACATTCTGTACATCATCATCTTCTTCTAGCTTGTCTATAAGTTTGTTTACATCTGCCTCTTGTTCTGGTGTAAGTGTTTTTGTTACTTGAGGTATGCGGTCAAAACCAGATTCTAATATTTCTATACCCTTTTCTTCTAGAGCGCTTTGTATTGCTCCAAAACTCTCAAAAGGAGCATAAATGTGTATGCCATCTTCATCTTGAAAAACCTCCTCGGCACCAAAATCTATAAACTCAAGCTCTATCTCATCTACATCTTGTCCCTCTGCATTTACTCTAAAGGTACACGTGTGATCAAACATAAATACAACAGATCCAGAAGTACCTAGGTTGCCATCACATTTATTAAAGGCTGCACGCACATTTGCTACCGTACGGGTATTATTATCTGTAGCTGTTTCTACAAGTATTGCAATACCGTGCTGTGCATAGCCTTCAAAGATTACCTCTTTATAATCACCTTGACTCTTATCTGATGCACGCTTTATTGCACGCTCTACATTATCCTTAGGCATATTTACTGCCTTAGCATTTTGTATAACTGCACGTAACCTTGAGTTTGAGTCTGGATCTGGTCCTCCTTCTTTTACCGCCATCACGATATCTTTACCTATACGTGTAAAGGCTTTAGACATTGCGCTCCAGCGCTTCATTTTACGTGCTTTTCTAAACTCAAATGCTCTTCCCATAAATAATAAGGATATAGTGATTATACCTGCAAAGGCAGGTTTCTCGTGTTAAATGTAATTGTATAAACTAAAAAAACGATCTGTACACCTGTACAGATCGCTGTAAAAATATGAAATCGCTTGATTTCTTTAAAATTTATAGTTCCTTAAGCGCCCAAAATATCATCTATTGCCGCTGCAAGATCAAAATCTTTTTCTGTCACACCATTTGCATCGTGTGTATTTAGCGTTATTTCCAGCTCATTATACGTATTAGTCCAGGTAGGGTGGTGGTCCATTTTTTCACACTCAAAAGCAATACGTGTCATAGTGGCAAATACTTCTCTAAAGTTTTCAAACTCTATTGTGGTATGGATGGCGTTATCATCAAACTCCCAATCTGGAAAATCCTCTAATCTGTTTTTAATCTGATCGTCTGTAAGTTTCATAATATTAGTTTTACCGTTGTATATTAAAGATACTCAATTACGCTTTCGCGAAAATGCTATTACGATTAAAAATTTGTTAAGTATTACATTTATAGATTAAACTCAGTTGTAGCATCTCCCGTATCAAAAATATGTGGGTAGTGTTCTTTAATATTATTCATCATAAACACTAGCGGTACATCGTCAAAAAAACCATAGTCGTCTATATACTCCATAAAGCGATTACCTTCACTATTGAATTGCTGTAAGAAAGAATTATTTTCACCATCAAATTCTAGCGGAGCAACATTCATCTTGTGACATAATGAGGCGTTAAAGGCTGGTGACATTTTGAGCCATTTACCATTTATATAGGCATTTACCATACCGTGAGGAGTTAGCTCATTTGAGCCAAATTTTTCTACCAGACGCTCTACAGCAATGTGATTTTTCACCTTCCCTAAGTGTAGACGTGCAGGTATTCCTAAGCCACGTAAACAAGCAATGAGTAAGATGGATTTTGTAACACAATTACCTATGTCTTTTTGAGCAATTATACTAGCTCTATAATTATCCTGGTTGAGGCTTATGGCATATGCATTATACATATAGCCATCACGTATCTTTGTATAAATGCCCACTGCCTTCTCCTTTTTAGATAAAGTATCTATATCAAACTCTGCTATGAGTTGCTGTATAGGGCTACTGTTGTAATCAAAAAAATATGAAGGCTCTAGATATGTCATTGTGTAGGGAATTAGTCAGACTAAAATAGTAAAAAAGTAGATAAAGGTTTGTAATGTCTATTATAGACGCTGCTGTTTTCTCTTTTTCTTTTTTTGCCTTTTGAGATATTTATGGTGGGCCTTAATTGTTTGATTATTGAGTTTACCCGTGATCTCTATTTTATATCCTAAGTCTTTAAGTTTCTCTTGGTATTTCGTCAATTTTATTTTGGCTTGACGAGCTTTTATAATGGCTTCTTTTGTCTTACTCTTTTGGGCGCGCATTGCAAGAGTGTCGCAGTTTATTTCTTTCCAAGTAAATTTTTTGTCATACTCAAAGCAGCGCTCATAGCATTTGCCAGATTCAGCATTTAGAGGAAAATCATAGTTCTGGGCATTTGGATATAGAGCACAAAAGAGCGTAAAGATTATGTATAAGGTACCTTTCATTTGATTGTTTAAATATACAGGTATGTGTAAGTTTTACGCTTTCGCGAAAGCATAAAAATACTAAATCTAACACGTAAATTCTTACAGCTATAAAACCACTTCAATAACTCGCCATATTTTATTTTGTAACCCCTTTGTAAATCAATATAAAGGATGTATTTTTGCACACCTTTTTGACCACCGGTAGAAAGCTGTCACAGAGGATTTATAAAAAACAAAACAAACCCTTTTACGGTTTCTTGGTTTATCTAGCTTTCGGAGAAACGTAAAATACAAAACCCATCCCGCTTTAAAACGCTAGTTTTAAGTGAGATGTAATTTTAGCACAAATGGCTGAAGAAACAAAAAATCCTGAAGTTCAGGAAGAAGCTACAGTAGTAGCACCAAAAGTTGAGCTATCTCCAGCTCAAGAAAACCCAGAGCAATTTCTTAAAGACTTTAACTGGGAGAAGTACGAAGAAGGAATCGATACAGTAGATGACAAGCAGCTTGAAGAGTTTGAAGCACTTGTAGAAAACAACTTTGTAGACACTCTTGATGACGACGTAGTAGAAGGAACAGTGATTACAATTACTGATCGTGATGCAATTATCGACATTAATGCAAAGTCTGAAGGTGTAATCTCTCTTAACGAATTCCGTTACAATCCAGACCTTAAAGTAGGTGATAAAGTAGAAGTACTTATCGATGTACGTGAGGATGCAACTGGGCAATTGATATTATCACACCGTAAGGCACGTGTTATCAAGGCTTGGGATCGCGTTAACGCTGCACACGATGAGGGAACTATCGTAAACGGATTTGTAAAAGCACGTACTAAAGGAGGTATGATCGTAGATGTTTTCGGTATCGAAGCATTCTTACCAGGATCACAGATTGATGTGAAGCCTATACGTGATTACGATCAGTATGTAAATAAAACTATGGAATTCAAGGTTGTAAAAATCAACCACGAGTTTAAAAACGTTGTTGTATCTCACAAAGCGCTTATCGAAGCAGATATCGAAGAGCAGAAGAAGGAGATCATCGGGCAGCTTGAGAAAGGACAAGTACTTGAAGGTGTTGTTAAAAACATTACTTCTTACGGTGTATTTGTTGATCTTGGAGGTGTTGATGGACTGGTACACATTACAGACCTTTCTTGGTCACGTATCAACCACCCGAATGAAATCGTTGAGCTTGATCAGAAACTGAACGTAGTAATCCTTGACTTTGATGAGGATAAAACACGTATCCAGTTAGGTCTTAAGCAACTTTCTAAGCATCCTTGGGAAGCTTTAGGAGACGAGCTTAAAGTAGGAGATAACGTAAAAGGTAAAGTAGTTGTAATCGCAGATTACGGTGCATTTATCGAAGTAGAAGAAGGAGTAGAAGGTCTTATACACGTATCTGAAATGTCTTGGTCTACACACTTACGTAGCGCTCAAGACTTTGTAAAAGTAGGAGACGTAGTAGATGCACAAATTCTTACACTAGATCGTGAAGATCGTAAGATGAGCCTAGGTATCAAGCAACTTACGCAAGATCCTTGGACAGATATTACTTCTAAGTATCCAGTAGGGTCACGTCACGAGGGTATCGTACGTAACTTTACAAACTTTGGAGTGTTCTTAGAACTAGAAGAAGGAATTGATGGATTAATTTACATCTCAGACCTTTCTTGGACTAAGAAAGTGAAGCACCCATCAGAATTCTGTGAGGTAGGAGATAAGTTAGAAGTAGTGGTTCTTGAACTTGACGTAGATGGACGTAAACTTTCACTAGGACACAAACAGATCGAGGCAAACCCTTGGGATAAGTATGAAGATGAGTTTAAAGTAGGTACAACACACAAAGCGGCTATCACAGAGATAGTAGACAAAGGTGCTACAATAGACTTTAATGAAGATATCACTGCATTTGTTCCTACACGTCACCTTGAGAAAGAAGACGGTACAAAACTAGGAAAAGGAGAAGAGGCTGAATTCCAGATTATAGAGTTCAACAAAGACTTCAAGCGTGTAGTAGCTTCACATATGGTAATCCATAAAGAAGAAGAAGCAAAAATCGTTAAACAAGCAGCTAAGAAAGCTAAAGCTCAAGCAGATGAGTCTAAGCCTACACTAGGTGATGCAAACGATGCTCTTGCAGCTCTTAAAAAGAAAATGGAAGGAGGAGAGTAATCTCAACCACACATTTTAATACAGAAAACCTCTCAAGTAATTGAGAGGTTTTTTCGTTTTAGTAACTTATAAATAGATGTGTTTGTGTTTATTACGCTTTCGCGAAAGCGTACTAAGACTTTCTATCAAATAATTTATTAATCTTACGTCTTCGTAGCCAAGAAATTTTACGTTTTTCTGGCACACCGTGCTCAGAGATATGCTCCTTAATTGCAGCGACTACTCTTGCCGATGATTTTCCATCTGTATAAGGATGATATTGAGCTATAATACTGGCACGCTCTGAGGCAAAATTATCTTGAGTACGTATTTTTAAGATACTGGGAATTAAATCTTTTGGGTTTCTGATATTTTCCCACCGTATAGCATCCGAAATATTGTTGAGAGTGATAACCGGCTTGTCTAAAAGTAAAAATTCATATATCACAGAAGAGGTGTCACTTATTAAGAGATCTGCCAGGACAAGTTGTTTTACGATATCCTTTTCTTCTATAAAATAAATAGTATCATAACGAGCAGCTAGATCTTTGTAGTAAGAAATAAGCTCTGGATGCATTAAATCGTGAAATTTAATATGTATTACATATTCTCTATGCGATGCGAGCGCCTCAATTTCTTTCTTTAAAACGTGGGCAGAGGTGAGTGATGGAGAAAATGTAGGTGCGTAGAGAATGATGTTACGAGCATTGTGGCGTTCAAGTATTTCTAGCTTGTATGCAGAGGTATCATCTTTGATTTTCTGATAGCTATCTAGCTTGGGCCAGCCAGTTTCTATTACAGATATATTGTTGTGCTTTTTCTTGAGCTTATTAAAACCTTCTGTAAAATAGGGTCCTTGGGTAAGGTAAAGATCAAAGTAATCACGTATTCTAAAATGCCCTTTTTTTTCTCCAGCAAGTCCGTGAAAGATTTGCACCTTAAGACCACGCAAGTAATAAGGTACTTCATTACCAGGACAAATTATAGCGTCACTGTTAAAGGCTATTAATTCTTGTATGCTAGTAGTTACAGCATCGTTATGAAAAGGAAATACATCAAGAAGTTTTGGCATTATAAACCATAGTACTTGGTCTCCACTTTGAGCGAGTTCTTCTCTTATGGTTTGCATAATCCCAAAGGCATATGCGTTTTGACAGAAGAGAATCACTTTCATTTATAAAAAACTATTTACGTGTTCTAGATCTTCTTTAAAATCTACCTCCATACAGTTGAATTTTGAGATGTCTACCGCCTTTATTTTAGTTTGATGCTTGGCAATCATAACCTCTAGTCCTTTTTCAAAATAGTCTTGTGCTTCACAGGCTTCTAGTTCTTTTATAAAGAGCGGAACATCTTTTGCAGAGATGTAATTTATACCTACAGCTTCTCCCAGTCCATTTATTACTTCTTTTGAGAGATTTTGTATGTACCCGTTTTCAAGAGTATACTTTACCTCCTCATCTGCTACAGAGCAGGTGTTTACCGCTACAAAACTTTGATCCTTTTCTATATATGGTACAAGCTCGTTAAGTAGTAATGGGTCAAAAACCACATCTCCATTTAACCATAATACAGATTCATCACGACATTTTTTAAGCGCGCATAAAAGACTCTTAGAGGTATTTGTCGTGTCAAAATATGGATTGTAGATATACGTAATGTCTGGAAAACGTTCCATAATACTATTCTTCTTAAAGCCTACTACGGTTAATAAGTCATTTATAGAAAAATAAGATGATAAGCTTTCTATCATCATTTCCATAATGCTTTTTCCATTCTTGAGAGGGGTAAGTGGTTTAGGGTAGGGATTGCCTAGGCGTGAGCCTATGCCAGCTGCGAGAATGATTGTTTTCACTAGTTGGGTGTTTTCTTTTGTAATCTAAGCCTGCGTAGCTTGCAGTACTTTAAGTAGGTTGTCTTCGCACTAAATGTACAAAGAATAAAACCATTACGCCCATCTAAGAATCCCATCCTTATAATGTATGATCTTATAAAAATCCACGTGGGTTTTATAATGAGGTCAAGTATACTCGCTTTACGCCCTCTTTTGTAGTACTCTTTTGAAGCGATGGTGGAGAATTTTTCTGTCTTTTGTCTATGCTCCTCGTGAGTTGCGTGTACCCAGTGCAGTATCTCTCCCTGTAAAGAGCCTACTGTAGCCCCATCACTCATCTGTACTTTATCGTGCGGATTTACACCGCCCCATCGAGCCTTTGTTTTGTCAAAAACACGTAATTTTTTATCACGACTCCAGTCTGTATGGTTAATCCACTGGCCGCAGTAGTTGTTGTATCGTTTTACGATGTAGCCGTCCTTGTTAAAATCTCTTTTAACACGCTGTATAGCAGTTTGTAATTCTTTGCTCAAAGCCTCATCTGCATCTAGAGATACAATATGGTTATGGGTAGCAAGGTCAAGGGCTACGTTTTTTTGCTGTATGTGTCCCTCAAATGTATGCTGTATAAATCGCACAGGATATTGCTCGCAGATATATTGGGTCTTATCTGTGCTGTATGAATCTACTATCACAACTTCATCTACCACGGGTAGTAGCGACTCTATACACCTTGCAATGTTCCTTTCTTCATTATAGGTGATAATCGTGGCAGACATCTTTACACTACCATCGTTAACCACCGTGCTTTCTTTTAAAAAGGCACTGAGTTTTGGTACAATGAGCTCTGGTTTAAACTGCTGGTAGTTTGCAGCTACCTTTTGAGGTGCGCGCTCACGTTTATTAAATCTAGGGTTATAATCTATGTAGTCATATAGATGTACAGAGACGTGTCTTTTATGATCGTCGTACACACTCCATTCTTCTTTATTAATCCACGGGCAGAAGATGGCAAACGTAGGGATATTTATAGCCTTTGCCATATTTATAGCTCCGCCCTCGTTACCTATAATAGCATCACAGTGACTTGTGATCGCTATAAACTCTCTAAGGCTTTTACCATAACAGTCTAAAAATATATGAGCTCTGGTCTTTACTGCACAGTGATTGTATAAGGTAGTTATTAAATCTACCTGTGAGGGTATGTAATTAAAGATGAGTTGTGCATCTGTGCTTTCTACAATATAATCTAGTAAGGTTGCTAGATAGGGTAGTGGATATGTTTTTGTAGATCCGCTGCCTAGGGCACTTATTTGGTACAACTTTTTTGAAAGGTCAATACCGCAAGATTCTATGATATGTTTTGCGTTTGTCTTTTCCTGCTCGGTGAGGTAAATTTTTGGAGCAATAGCATCAAATTGTTTACCTGTGAGTTGCTCTAGTAAGAGCATTCTATTCTCTATGGCGAGACCAGCTAGGGTATAAGACTTCTTTCGGCGACTTAGGGTGTCTGTATAAAAAAGGTGGGTATACCATTTATGATAACCCACGCTGTTTTTTGCTCCAGTAGCTTTAGTTAAAAAAGCGCTACCTATTTTAGAGTACACATCTATAACGGTGTCATAGGCTTCTGTCTTGAGCTGTTTTTTAAATTGTGATTTTGCCTTTGCACTCTTTTCTATCTCTGGTGTATAGATAATGAGCTTGTCTATAAAAGGATTATTCTCAAGTACGGGTGTAGTGTGAGCGTTTATGAGGTAGTGTATCTCGCTTTCGCGAAAGCGTAATTTTATCGCTTCACATAAGATAGACGATGTCAAGACATCGCCTATCATTTTCTGTTGTATGATGAGAACTTTTTTCAATAGATCGTTTATACGGCTACATCATACTCTCTTAGTGCGTCATTAAGAGAGGTTTTCTTATTTGTACTTTCTTTACGTTTACCTATAATAAGTGCACAAGGTACTTGGTACTCTCCGGCGGCAAACTTTTTTGTATAACTTCCTGGTATTACTACAGAGCGAGCTGGCACGCGGCCTTTCATCTCTACTGGCTCGTCACCAGTAACGTCTATAATTTTTGTACTCATAGTAAGTACTACGTTTGCTCCTAGTACGGCTTCTTTCTCTACGTGTACACCTTCTACTACGATACATCTAGATCCTATAAAAGCACCATCTTCTATAATTACTGGAGAGGCTTGTAATGGCTCAAGTACACCACCTATACCTACACCACCACTAAGGTGAACATTTTTACCTATTTGAGCACAGCTACCTACGGTTGCCCAGGTGTCTACCATTGTACCCTCGTCTACATAGGCACCTATATTTACATAGCTAGGCATAAGGATAACTCCTTTTGATACGTATGCTCCGTGTCTTGCGACAGCGTTAGGTACTACACGTATACCACGGTTTTCGTAATCTCTCTTGAGAGGAATTTTGTCGTGATATTCAAATATACCAGCTTCAAGAGTTTCCATTTTTTGGATAGGGAAATAAAGTACTACAGCTTTTTTTACCCACTCGTTTACTTGCCATCCATTTTCTGTAGGCTCTGCAACACGCAGGGTACCGCGGTCTAGCATATCTACCACCTCACGTATGGCGTTTATAGTTACTGGGTTAGTAAGGTGCGTACGGTCGTCCCACGCTTCTTCAATAATATTCTGAAGTTGTGTCATTGTATATTCTTTTAAGTTTTACAAGTGAGTATAGTGGCTCACGGTGCTATAATCTTTGGCCCAAAGATAAAGTATCAATTGAGTTTATAAAGGTACTCTTTGTTGTAAAAGCTGCACAAGGAAGTGCTTTTTTGTTATATATGTTACAATAAGCAAAGCCTATAGTGAGTAATAGACTGTTGCTTATGGGTGTGGGTTTATTTATCGGTGTGCATATCGCTTATATTCTTGCTTGTTTTTACTTATTTTTGCACCAAATTTTACAGATGGCACGCATCATTGCAATAGATTATGGAACAAAGCGCACGGGAGTCGCGGTGACAGATGAGTTGCAACTTATTGCTTCTGGCTTAACCACGGTACCGACTAAAGATATTTTTAAATTTTTAGCCACCTACCTAGCCGAAGAAAAAGTAGAGGCAATGGTCATAGGAGAGCCTAAACGTATGAATAATGAGGCGAGTGATGTTGAGGAGCATATAGTACGCTTTCGCGAAAGCGTAGAAAAAAAACATCCCGAGCTTAAAATCATTAGGCAAGATGAACGTTTTACCTCAAAGATGGCTTTCCAGACAATGATAGATAGCGGTATCGGTAAAAAGAAAAGACAAAATAAAGCACTTGTAGATCAAATAAGTGCAACCATTATACTGCAGGATTACCTGTATAATAAATAGATATGATATTACCTATAGTAGCATACGGGAGTCCCGTGCTTAAGAAAAAGGCAAAAGACATTACTCCAGAGTACCCTAACCTGAGTGAGCTCCTTGAGAATATGTATGAGACAATGTATGGAGCACACGGTGTAGGCCTTGCAGCACCACAAGTGGGATTACCTATACGCATCTTTCTTGTAGATACAACACCATTTGCAGATGATGAGAGCTTTACACCAGAGGAGCAAAAGCAACTATCTAGCTTTAAGAAAACCTTCATAAATGCAGAGATTCTAAAAGAAGAAGGCGAGGAGTGGGCTTTTTCTGAAGGATGCTTGAGTATACCTGGTATAAACGAAGATGTTTTTAGAAAGCCTACGGTAACCATCAAGTATCAAGACGAAAACTTTAAGGAGCATACAGAGACCTATGAAGGTCTTATAGCACGTGTGATACAACACGAGTATGATCACATAGACGGTATACTTTTTACAGATAAACTATCGAGTCTTAAAAAACGTTTAATAAAAGGAAAGCTAGCAAATATCTCAAAAGGGAAGTGCAGTGCAGACTACCGTATGCGTTTTCCGGCAGCGTCAAAAAAACGCTAAAACGTTAAACCCAAAAAACTAATTTGTAAATATGTGGTGCAAAGTGCATCTTTGCCACCCAATAAAATAATATATGAGTTTAGATAAAGTAATCGCAATCGCAGGAAAGCCTGGTATATATGAGTTAAAGCAACAAACACGTAGTGGTTTTGTAGCAGAGTCACTCGTGGATGGTAAGAGAATTACCGTAGGGATTCGTCACAATGTGAGTGTTCTGTCTGAGATAGCCATCTATACACTAAGTGCAGAAAAGCCGTTAAGAGAGGTTTTTCAAGCTATAAAGGAAAAAGAAAATGGTGGTCCTACCATACACCACAAGGTGTCAAAAGATGAGCTCGAAGAGTTTTTCTTTAACGTAGTACCAGATTATGATGAAGACCGCGTGTATGCCAGCGATATAAAGAAGGTAGTACAGTGGTACAACATCTTACAAGCAAAAGATATGCTCAATTTTGAAGCGCCAGCAGCTCCTGCAGCAGCAAGCGAAGAAGAAGAATAGTGCATAACTTTTTATAATATTAAAGAGCCTTTACAATCTATATGTGAAGGCTTTTTTAGTTTTAAACTTTAGTACGCTTTCGCGAAAGCGTAATATAAACCCTCATTATATCTACTGTAAAAAGAACCATTATGAAGTACTCAAGAGAAGCACAGCTCAAAGCCATAGATAGATTACTCACCATTATGGATGAACTTAGAGTAGGATGCCCTTGGGATAAAAAACAAACGATGGAGAGCCTACGCCATCTCACCATAGAGGAGACTTATGAGCTAGGCGATGCCATACTAGATAATGACCTAGAAGAAGTAAAAAAGGAACTAGGAGATCTCTTATTACACATTGTCTTTTATGCAAAAATAGGAAGCGAGACCCAAGACTTTGATATAGCAGATGTGGCAAACAGTATCTCAGAAAAGCTTATCTCTCGTCACCCACATATATATGGTGATATAGATGTAGCAAATGCCGATGAAGTAGCTACTAACTGGGAGAAACTCAAACTCAAAGAAGGTAAGAAATCTGTGCTAGAAGGAGTGCCTAGAAGCCTGCCAGCACTTGTAAAAGCAAGCCGCATACAAGATAAAGTAGCGGGTGTAGGTTTTGACTGGGAAGAGCCACAGCAGGTTTTTGAAAAAGTACAAGAAGAGCTAGAAGAACTACAACACGAAGTAAACGAAAATAATCAAGAGAAGATAGAAGCCGAGTTTGGCGATGTGCTGTTCTCTATGATTAACTATGCTCGTTTCTTAAAAGTAGACCCAGAAAGCGCTCTTGAACGCACTAATAAGAAGTTTATAAAACGCTTTCAGTACCTAGAAGGTAAGGCCAAAGAGCTTAATAAAGACCTTTCAGATATGACGCTTAAAGAGATGGATATCTTTTGGGAAGAGGCAAAGCAATTGTAAAGGCGATATAATCTTGATGATTATGATGGGCGTTAGGGCACTTGCCTAGCTCAAAAGATGTGTTCACTCATCGTAGGTTTAGTTTAGAGTATAGCTAAGGTAGTTTTACCTCATACTTAAAAACCAAACATTATGAGAGCTATCATCACATCTATCTTAATATTTCTTAGTCTTGTTTCTTATGCTCAAGAAGTAAACATCACAGGAACAATCACTGCAGAGGGTAACCCACTTCCGGGTGCAAATATCTTAGTAAAAGGGGAGGATCGTAAATCAGTCTCAGATTTTGATGGTAATTATGAGATCAGAGCGGCAAAGCTGGATACGCTCGTATTTTCATTTGTAGGTTTTGATACTCAAGAAATCATTGTAGGAGATGCTGCCTTAATTAATGTCGCGATGCTAGGCAGTCCTGAGCTAGAAGAAGTAATTGTAACAGCTTCTGGAGTAAAGAGAGAGAAACGTGCTGTAGGGTATGCCACCTCAGATGCTAGTATCGTTATAAGAGGTAAAGTTTCTGGCGTTGCAGTGACAGAAGGTTCTAGTCATCCTTCTAGATATAATGATCTAGCTTATGGACAGCTTACGGCAGGTGAGATTAATGACTTAGAAAAGTGGTCTGAGTATTATGAGATTTTCTCAAGTGGGGAGGCACAAAAAGTTGCCGGCCGCTGGGGATTTATCCATAAAAATAAAATAGACATTTCCCTCAAGAATAAAGATCACACTCCGGTAGCAAATACAATGGTTGCTCTCTATAAAAATAAAAAGCAGCTTATGAAAGGTCGTACAGATGTTAATGGATCACTAGTACTTTATAAAGGAGCACACAATCTGAGTGATCGCTTCTTATTACAAGTATATAGTGAGGGTACTGTTGTGGGAAAATCTATAAGCGGTGGGCAACAGGCGGTAGAGATTACCCTAGCGTCAAGTATTGCTGCGACTAATACAGTAGACGTTCTATTTGCTGTAGATGCTACAGGCTCTATGGGTGATGAGATTGCTTATCTCAAATCTGAGCTTAAAAATATTATGAATAGAATAGATGCACAAATCGCACAAAAACGAGTAGCGCTCACAGTGTATAGAGATCACGGTGATAGCTATGTAACTAGATCGATAGATTTTAAAGAAGATGTAAATGAGGTAAAAGACTTTTTATCACAGCAAGACGCAAATGGAGGTGGAGATTATGAAGAGGCAGTAGAGGAAGCTTTAAAAGTATCCCTCTCTCAATCTTGGAATGTGGATGCAAAGGCAAAGCTACTATTCTTGATGCTAGACGCACCTCCACACTACACGGAGCAAAATGTGGAGCTCATAAAATCACAGATAAAAAAAGCGCAAGAGATGGGCGTAAAAATAATACCTGTCGTTGCTAGTGGAGCAAATAAAGAAGTAGAATTCTTGATGCGATCATTTAGTGTTGCTACTAATGGAACTTATGTTTTCCTTACAGATGATAGCGGTATAGGTAATGACCATATGGAGCCTACTACAGAAGATGTAAAAGTAGAAAAGCTCAATGACCTCATAGTACGTCTCATTGAGAAATACGCAGGTGTAGAGAGCGCCTTGTAGAAGAACTGTTTTTTAGTTTGTTTGTAAACGCGTTATTCAGTTATTGATAACGCGTTTTTTTTATATAGACTGCAGGTATAATTGCTCTACTTTTTCTCTAGCCCAAGGAGTACGTCTCAAAAATTTGAGACTAGATTTTATAGAAGGATCTTTTTTGAAACAATTTATATCTACCTGTAGACTCATTTCCTTCCAGCCATAATTTGTTACTAGAAACTCTAAGATGTCTACAAGTTTTACCCCGTGTAACGGGTTATTAGGTTGTTGCTGCTTCTCTTCCATAATAGCAAAGATAAAGCAATCTAGTGTCTAAATAGATTTACGGTTACTGTTGCAGCATCATTATTTGGAAATTTTTTACTTAGTTTTTCATCTCTCTTCATACCTATACTATCTAGCACTTTATGGAAAACAGGTACTTCTACTATAAATTGATCTGAGTAGCCGTGCGTAGCATCATAGGCGGTTACGGCTGTTTTTCCTATATAATCTGCTGCAATTGCTGGAGGTACACTATGTAACTCTATAAGTAATAAACCGTGTTTTCCAGTATATGGAGACCATTTTCCAAAATGTTCTGCAAGCGAGGCTTCAGCATTGTTATTTGAAATGCGAGCGCCCTCATATGCAAAGGCTCCAGTAGATGTGCTTGGACTCTTTGTAGATTGCGCTGGGGCTTTCCATACACGATTATGATCTAAGAAAGAACGCACATTAAGAAGATCTCCTAGCGTGATGTCATACTCCTCCTGTAAGTCGGCAGCGAGTCTGTCTGGGTCACCTATATCTCCCCACATCACTTTTGCCCATATTTCGGCTTGGATGAGATTTTGCTTAGTAATATCTATTGCTGTCTGGTTATAATCTGCTCCTACTAGTATAAGTGGGTGTTCATCTAGATGCTTGCCACGTAGTGTGTGACGCTCAATAAGATTGTAAAGGTGTATTAAAAAAGCACCGTTACCGCAGCCCATATCTAATATCCCTTTAGGTTGCTCGTCTAGAGGTTTGTTAAAAATATCAAGTATAATAGTATCTACCACTTTAAAGTAGTTAGCGTGCGCACCACCGCTTCCCCATACATTCATAGCTCTGTCTACGTGTCCTTCTTGGCTACCGTCACCTTGTGATTTTGCCGCAAGCGCATTACCAAAAAGCAGGTCGTCAAGCTTACGCAAGGTAGGTATGTAAGAAACAGTCACACCGTATGCGCTGGCTCTCTTTGCAAAGAACAGTCCTTTGTCTGTAAATTGATACGTGTGTTCTTTGCGAGTAAACAGTTTAAAATAAGTGAGTATGTCTAATAGTTTTTTAAAGTTCTCCCCATCTGCGTGAAACTCTTCTGGCCTAAAGCTTGCCTGCATAAAGTATTTATGAAAAGCCCCATTCATAGACAGGTGTACAAGAGTAGGACCTAGTATACTTCCTTCTATATGAGCAAGTACTTGTTCTTGTATTGCTCTTTCTGCTGGATCTTGTGATAGCGTGATACCATAATGATTGCGGTATTTTGAAAAAATATCTTGTAACATTTTAAAAGGAACAACCTCAAATTTTCTAAAATGGTAATTTTCAGAAAGCTTTTGTAATGCTGTAACCTCTTCATAAAGCGGGAAGAGTGCAAAAGCAGTTGGCGTATGCTCATTAATACTATAAGTAACCGTATTTGTGCTATTATCTATGTGCTGCACGAGCCATCCTTGTGAGGCTAGTAGTCGCAATGCCACGTTGAGGTATCCCTCATTTGCATCAAATGTTGATGTCAAATCACCAATTGTGACCTCTTTTTTGTCTAATATATATGTAGTCACGCCCTTTTTGTGAAGCGAAAACGCAGATGGAGCGGTAGCGATACCGTCTAAGTGTCTAAAAAGTCGCTCTCTATAGGTGGCTTGTAATGCTTTGGATACCATAGTATCAGTGTGTTATGTGTTTAAGTATTTATTAGTCTACCATATCACTAGGTTAATAACTTTTTTTCAAATAAAAATGTTTTTAACATCAATTTATATCCGTCTCATTCTTGTGTATTTTTACCGCTGTGAATCGTACTATTAAAACCATAACTATAACAGACCTTATTGCCTTTAAGAAACAACTACTTTCTTGGGCACAGCAGTATGAAGACATTGTGTGGCTTGATAGTAATAGTTACGAGCGACAAAATTATCCTGAGTACGAGGCCATACTAGCAGTAGATGCTTTTACAAGTTTAAAGACTGACTATCAAGGAGCTTTTGATCAACTGGAGGAGTATCAAAGTACAACAAAAGATTGGATTTTTGGATACCTCAGTTATGATCTTAAGAATGATACTGAGCGACTTACGTCAAAAAATGATGACAGTCTCAACTTTGCAGACTTATATTTCTTTCAGCCCAAAAAGGTTTTTTTACTCAAAGGTGGCACCCTCGAGATGCACTACCTAGGTATGGTAGATGATGAGATAGAAGAGGATTATAAGGAGATAATAAATGGTGTAAACTATGAACCCTATATCCCTGCAGACCCATTATCTATTAAACTCAAAATTCACAAAGAAGCTTATAAAGAAAAGGTACGTGAGATGCTTGCTCACATACAAAGAGGTGATATTTATGAGGCAAATATGTGTCAAGAGTTTTATGCAACAGGCGCCATCGATCCGCTAGAAACCTATGAGCGACTCAATGCAATAAGTACCCCACCGTTTGCCACTTATTTAAGGATGGAAGATCAGTATTTACTTTCGGCAACACCAGAGCGGTATATTAAAAAAATAGGAGAGAAGATTGTTACCCAGCCCATAAAGGGAACGGCTAGACGTAGTGATAATGAGGTGGAGGATTACGCTTTCGCGAAAGCGTTACAACAAAACCCAAAAGAGCGCTCAGAAAACATAATGATTGTAGATCTCGTGCGCAACGACCTGTCTCGCACAGCTCGCAGAGGATCTGTTGTAGTAGAGGAGTTATGCGAGGTATATCCCTTTAAGCAAGTTCACCAAATGATCTCTACCGTTACCTCACAACTAGCCGTAGGTATCTCACCGGTAGATGTGATACGTAGTACCTTCCCAATGGGAAGTATGACCGGAGCGCCAAAATTGCGAGCAATGCAAATCATCGAGTCACTAGAAGAGTCAAAGCGGGGTTTATACAGCGGCTCAGTGGGCTATTTTACCCCGGCAGGCGATTTTGATTTTAATGTAATCATACGCAGTATACTCTACAATGCAGAGAAACAGTACATCTCATACTCAGTAGGCGGCGCCATTACCGCTGGTTCTGATCCAGATAGTGAGTATGAAGAGTGCTTACTCAAGGCTAAGGCGATGCGTGCCGTTTTAGAGGGAGAATAGTAGCGATATTTTGTATTTTTGCCTTCCGCTTTCGCGAAAGCGTACTAACAATAAAACAACTAGCTTAAAGCATACAGCTTAGAGCCAAAAGCCAAATTATGAGCGACGATAAAAAGATCATTTTTTCAATGCAGGGCGTTTCAAAAACGTTTCCTGGAGCACAGACACCTGTACTTAAAAAGATATACCTAAGCTTCTTTTATGGAGCAAAAATAGGAATCTTAGGTCTTAACGGTTCTGGTAAATCTACCTTGATGAAAATCATCGCAGGATTAGATACAAACTTTCAGGGAGATGTAACTTCAGATAAAGAATTTTCTGTAGGGTATCTTGAGCAAGAGCCTAAGCTAGATCCAGAAAAAACGGTTCTTGAGATTGTAAAAGAAGGCGCAGCCGAAACGGTTGCTATTCTTGATGAGTACAATAAGATTAATGATTCATTTGGTCTAGAAGAGGTATACTCAGATGCAGATAAGATGGATAAGCTTATGGCACGCCAGGCAGTTTTACAAGATGAGATAGATGCTCGCGGTGCCTGGGAGCTAGATACAAAACTAGAGATCGCGATGGATGCACTACGCACCCCACCGGCAGATCAAAAAGTGGGTGTACTCTCTGGAGGAGAAAAGCGTCGTGTGGCTTTATGTAGATTATTATTACAAGAGCCAGATGTGTTATTACTAGATGAGCCTACTAACCACCTTGACGCAGAGTCTGTGCACTGGTTAGAGCATCACCTTGCACAATATAAAGGAACGGTAATAGCCGTAACACACGACCGTTACTTCCTTGATAACGTAGCAGGATGGATATTAGAGCTGGATAGAGGAGAGGGAATCCCTTGGAAAGGAAACTACTCTTCTTGGCTAGACCAGAAGTCTAAGCGTATGGCGCAAGAGAGTAAGACCGCTTCAAAAAGGCAAAAAACACTAGAGCGAGAGCTAGAGTGGGTACGTCAAGGAGCAAAAGGTCGCCAGACTAAACAAAAAGCTCGTTTACAGAACTATGACAAGATGATGAGTCAAGATCAAAAGCAAGTAGATGAGAAGCTTGAGATCTATATCCCTAATGGGCCACGTCTTGGTACTAATGTTATTGAGGCATCTGGAGTGAGTAAAGCCTTTGGCGATAAGTTACTGTATGAAGACCTTAACTTTAACTTGCCGCAGGCTGGTATCGTAGGTATTATAGGTCCTAACGGAGCTGGTAAAACTACTATCTTTAAAATGATTATGGGTGAAGAGGCTCCAGATAAAGGAACCTTTAACGTAGGAGAGACGGCTCAAATCGCATATGTAGACCAGAGTCACAGCAATATAGACCCAGAGAAAACTATCTGGCAAAACTTCTCAGACGAGCAAGAGCTTGTAATGATGGGAGGTAAGGAAGTAAATTCAAGAGCCTACCTAAGTAGATTTAACTTCTCAGGTAGTGAGCAAAATAAGAAAGTAGCAACACTATCTGGTGGTGAGCGCAACCGTTTACACCTCGCGATGACTTTAAGAGAGGAAGGAAACGTACTATTACTGGATGAGCCTACAAACGACCTTGATGTAAACACACTAAGAGCCCTAGAAGAAGGACTAGAGAACTTTGCAGGCTGTGCAGTAGTAATTAGTCACGACCGCTGGTTCTTAGATCGTATATGTACTCACATTCTTGCTTTTGAGGGAGATAGTCAAGTGTATTTCTTTGAAGGTAGTTTCTCAGAATATGAGGCTAATAAGAAAAAGAGATTAGGTGGTGATTTAATGCCTAAGCGTATTAAATACAAGAAGTTAGTAAGGTAAGTAATTACATACAATGAAAAACGCCCCATACATAACTGTATGGGGCGTTTTTATTTTAAGTGTTAATTGTAAAATACCGCTACATAAAGAAAAATAGCATAGCACATAAGGCGAGTATAATAACAGATACAATAAGTATTGACTTATTAATTAGGATCAGTTTGTTATTAAATTCAATGCGTATCATCTTGATAGTTTTATGGTTTCACTTTATAGATACTAAAATATGTAAAAGGTTGCGTCTAAGTAATTTAAAAATTTTTGAACCATACATTTTACGAATAATTCCGTTACAGCGATAAAATTATGCAGTTTATCTGATGTGAAGTCATAAAATATATTATTTAATCATTAACTCCCGGTTGTTTTAGTGTGAAGTTTTCTTCCTTTTTTGCCTTATCTACTTGGCTTTTTACATCTCTCAAAAGTTCTTTTGCATCATAGATTATCCCGTCTTTTATGGTGTACTTAACTCCACCTACACGCACTACTTCATTATCATCTGTTAGTTTTATAGCGCCTGTTCCATAAAGTACTTTGAGATTTTGCAATGGGTTTTCTTCTACAATGACAAAGTCTGCAAGTTTATTTACTTCTACAGAGCCCACTTGGTCTTCCATATTAAGCAATTCTGCGCCATTGAGGGTTGCCGCTCTTATAACTTCCAGAGGATGAAAACCTGCTTCCCTAAGTAGCTCTAATTCTCTAGGGTATGCAAATCCATATAATTGAAAAATAAAGCCAGAATCTGTACCTACAGTCACACGACCACCTCTATTTTTATATTCATTTACGAAAGCCATCCACATTCGGTAGTTGTTTTTCCAGTGTACTTCTTCTTCTGTGCCCCAGAAGTGCCAGTAGCTACCGTGTGAAATTTTACTAGGTTGATAAAACCTCCATAAGGAAGGAAGGGTGTAGTCTTCGTGCCACTCGGCTCTTCTTGCTCTCATTAAGTCACGACTGGCTTCATAAATATTAAAGGTAGGATCTAGTGTGAAATCTAGCGCGATAAGCTCTTCCATCACTGCATTCCATTTTTCAGACCCTGGCTTAGCCGCTTGTGCCCATAGGCGTCCTGCCTCGCCAAAACGGTGTTGCTCATTGTTATAATTATAGTCAAGCGGATAGTTTTGTACCGTCGTGTTTTCAAACAGTGCTTCTGGCAGTCCGTACCAGTGCTCCATAGACGTAAGTCCAGCTCGTGCGCTGTTAAGTACATTCCAGCGTGCAACGCTCATTTGAGCGTGGTGCATAGATGAGGTAAGTCCCAGTTTCTTGTTTTCTTCAAGAGCTGCTTGCATAACCTCTGGTGGAGCGCCAAAAAACTTAATTCCGTCTGAACCATTTTTGCTATTATTTTGAACCCACTCTCTTGCTTGTTGTGCAGTAGTTATAGTCTCTTTACTACCTTGGCCAAAGCCTGTATGCGAGATGATACGTGGAGCAATGATGCTATTGCGTGCAGATTTTTTCTTGAGATCTAGGGTAAAGTCTCTTCCTCTTCCAGAAACCTCACGTACGGTTGTAACGCCGTGTGCCATCCATAATTTAAAAACATAATCTGGATCTGCTCCTTGAGCTTCTCCGCCTATATGCACGTGACAGTCTACAAACCCCGGTAAAAGGTACATTCCATTTGCATCTAGCTCTTTTCCGTCTGCACGTAGTTTTGGGCGTTTTGCTTCGTTAATCGCTACACCTGGATATCCTACTACTTTAATTTCGGTGATTTTATTTCCTTCTACTACAATATCTACAGGACTTATCGGTGGTGCACCATTACCATTTATGAGCGTTACGCCACGTATGATGAGCTGATTAAAAGGACCTTCTTGTAGGGGTGATTGCGCTTTCGCGAAAGCGGAAAAAAACAACACTCCGCATATAAATGTGATAATAGATTTATGCATAACTAGTTTATTAAACTCCCGAAGAAGATTGCGTTAAGAAAGAGTTTATTGGTACCATACCAGCTTCCTCTAAAGTTAGGATTATCTGCAAAAAGGACCACACGGCCTCTACCTTGCGGAGAAACGATAAGTGAGGCACTCTTTTTCATAAAGTCATTTAAGTTTTTATCAGATATAAATCCATCTATATGCGGTGTGTCTGTATATTGAGCAACGGTATTATATTCACTTTTTGAAGGTTGTAGCCATACGTTATTGTTCTTATAAACAGGTAGTGTGTTATATCTGTAGCCAAAAGCGAGTGGGTGTGTTAAGTCCAGATCTACCTCAAAAATGGCTCCGCCTAGACGCTCCTTACCACGATTAGGACCTTTATTTACATAAGGTTTGCGCTCTTCGGTCTTTGTGGAGTCTTCTTTCTTATCTTTTGTAAGTTTACCCGTAGCAATTTTTGATTTTATAGCCCAGCTACTCGCAGTTCCAGAAGTAATAAGAGTATTGCCTTGAGCAATCCAAGCTTTCAAGTTTTTTTGCTGTCTGTCTGATATGGCGTTGTAGTTGCCAGACACCATCACTATCGTGTTGTACTTACTTAAATCTACACGGTTAAAGTTGCTCATCATCACTTTTGTGATAGGCATATGCACACGTGTGTCAAGCAAGTGCCATACCTCTCCAGCCTCATAAGAGCTAGTACCATTACCTATAACCATAAGTGCTTTAGGAGCGTCTATTTTTTGAAAGTTTCGGCTTCCTAAATCAATTCCTTTTATGCTAAAACCAGTATTTGCCGCATAAATAGGTACTTGATATTTTTGTTGTGCAGCTGCTAGTATGTCATATACTTCATCTTCGGTCTCATCTTGACGACTTACTGGTAACAAAAGTGTACCATAATTAAAATCTCTAACACCGCTTGTAGTATTTGCTGTAAATGGTTTAAAAGCGGTGGCAAGCACGAGTCCTTCTTTTTGTAGGTAGTTAAGTAGTGCTGGTGCATTATAATCATCATAATCTATAAGGTAGGCATAGCTTGTTTTTGTAAGTGGTGCTACGCGGACTAAATTTTCTGTTGTGGTGATCTCTTTTCCTAAACTTGGTGTGCTGTTCAAACCTTTGTAACGCATATTGTAAAAGTTACCTACAGACCACGCACTTGCATCATAGTATACACTATCACGATACGTGCTATAAGTTTCAAAAAATGATTGTACCATTCTTTTTTGAGCTTGGTTAGTAGGTACTACATAACGGCCATCACCTTTATCATATAGTTTAATACGGTGCTTTAAGAGCTTATCTATAAAAGCCTTTGTTCTATTTGCATCATAAGAATCACCAAACTCGTATGCGGCTGCTTGATCTGTTTTTCCTTTCTTAAAGGCGCTTTTAAAGAACTCTTGTTGATACTCGCGTAGTCTAGCTTTGTTCTCTACAGCGGCCTTTACGGTAGCCATTCCAGATGTAAACTGGTTTCTTATTGTAAATGGAAAACTAATGGTGCCAAAATCTGTGTCTTGTAAATGACCACGGCTACTTGCTTGCTCAAAAAGTAAGGCGAGCGCTCCTTGTAAATCTGGATATGAAGATCCGTAGCCTGGGTAGGTGCCGTCAAAGGCTTCCTTTGTAAAATAAAAACTCCCTATCTCATCTAGCGCACTAGAAAAGTATGGTGCAAAAAGGTTATTGAGCTCCTCATAATTTTCCTTAGGCATAATAGGGTCTTTACTTCCTATAGGCAACATAGGCTCAAAGAAGTGTGTACTGTTTGTACCCATCTCGTGAAAATCTGTAACCACATTAGGATACCAGTTGTGATACCAGTCTAGTTTACCACGACTCTCTGGGTTAATAGCGAGTAACCAGTCTCTGTTAAGGTCAAACCAGTAGTGATTTGTCCTTCCGCGTGGCCACATTTCTGTATGCTCTGCGTCTATATTATCAGATACAAGTGGTGAGCCTTTATAACTATTTGCCCACTGTGTGTGGCGATCACGACCATCTGGGTTTATGGTAGGGTCTAAAAAGATAACACTGTTTTTACGGTAGTTTACAATATCTGGATGCTGTGATGCTACTAGTGTGTATGCGGTAAGCAATGCCGCCTCAGAACTTGATGGTTCATTACCGTGCACATTATACCCTAGTTGTATAAAAACGGGGACTTCATTATAATTAGTCACATTTTGCTTTGTGTCTACAAAGGCGAGATGTTGTTTTTTAATGTCCGGCAAGTTTGCAAGGTTTTCTGCAGTAGATATGGTGAGCATAACTAGCTTTCGGCTTTCGTGTGACTTGCCGTATTGTGCTATGGTAGCCTGGTTTGATATCTCTGCTAGTTCTTGCAAGTAAGCTACAATCTGGTCGTGGCGGGTATGTTGCTCGCCTATGTCGTACCCCAGAAACTCTGCAGGTGACGGGATGGCGGAGTCAAAAGGAGCATACTTGCCTGTAAAATAATCTTGTGCGTGTAGTTGCGGTGATAACGCTTTCGCGAAAGCGTAAAAAACCACAGTCAGTAATAGAATCTTATATTTCATTTGGATTGATTTGTACCACTAAAAATACGGAAATAATTATTGCAACATCTTTATAAAAGTACGTTTAGAATGTGCTACCTTTATTTTGTGCACGGTTTTTGATACCTGCAATATTCATTTTATACTGTATGCGCAATTTTTATTTTTTACTCCTTATTACATCTATTACTTTTGGGCAATCTGCCATTACACCAGGTATGGTGCACCCCAAGGTGAAGCAAGACCCTACTTCTGATAAAACGTATGCAATATATCTCCCTAGAGATTATGATGCACAGAGCACATATCCTGTAGTGTTTGTTTTTGATGAGAAAGGAAGGGGAGATCTCATTACACAACAGTTTTCTATAGGTGCCGCGCTCACTAGTAGTATTGTTATAGGAGCAAATTATGAGCTAGATAGCACGATAAAGCCGGCACTAAAACAGATGGAGGAGTTGATAAACCGCTCTTATGATGAGTATGCTATAGATCGTGACAAGATAATTCTTGCGGGTTTTGGCGATGCAAGTTTAGTAACGAGTACCAGCGCGCAGTTGTCTAATAGCACTTATGGTCTTATTGCGGTAGGAGATGCATTTTTAGACAAGAAGCTTCTTAGCAAAAACCCAAAACTTAAGGTGTCTATACTCTCACCAGATGAGGGTAAGCAGTTTTATAAGCTACGTGCTTATGGTACAGGATATAGCTTAGATAAATTTATAAAGGGTTACCACGTGTATGATGGAGGTGATCTGCCAGAATCTGGTTACCTGGCGACAGCGCTTACAGATATTCTAATAGACGAGGACGTAAAAGAAGAGCGCGTACAGCAATTTTATGATACAGATATGGCCTTTGCAGATTTATTGTACAAAAAGCAAAAGCACGTTTATGCATATAACTTTGTGACAGCGCTTAAAGATAAGTACAAGAAGATTCTTGATATAAACAGCCAGAAAGAACTCGCAAAGGAAATACGTTTTAATAAAGCTTTTCGCGCTAAGCGAGATAGGAGTACTGTAATTGCCTACGGAGAAGGTCTGCTAGCAGAAGATTTTAAGTATTACCTAGCAGAAGACACGCAAAAGGCGTTTTTTGATAACCTAGGCTGGTGGAGTTACCAGATGGATGAGCTAGATGTAAAAATAGATAGTACTGCAAGCAGTAAACAAGAGCGTAAGGCTGCTATACGTCTCAAAGGATTTGTACAAAACAGTGTAGAGCAGCAATATGAGATTGTAAAAGCACAAAATAGCACCCCAGAAAAACTACTTTTTGTAAATATCTTACGCACACTGGTAAACCCGTCTAACCAAGATGCGTTTATACAAGTTATAGGACTTAGTGCTCGCGAGGGTGATATTAATGCTTCTCTTTTTTATCTAGAAGAATTATTAAAATCTGGATATACAGATTATGATAATCTATATGCCATTCCTTATACAACCGCCTTACGTATAGGCCCTGAGTGGAATGAAATAATAAAAGATTACCTAGGTAAGTCTAAGTATTACTAATGCTTTGAGCTTTTTTTATAGCAGTTTTTATAGCCTCTATATTATCTGTCACCACAAAGAACTCTGAGTTTTTATTCTTTGTTTTAATGTGAATGGCTTTACCTAGACGTGTGTTAAAAAGCGTGCCGTGAGGTGTAAATCTATAGCCTATTCCCCAGAGCAATGTTGTCTTTAAGATTTTTGTACTTGCAAGGTCTAGACGGTTAGTAGCTATTTTTCTCTTAACAAGACCTATCCCAAAACTTAATATAGCTTCATCTTTTGTAATGATAATATCTAGCTTGTAAAAAAGGATAATAATCCCTGTAAAAAGCAAAGTAGTTGTTATATAAATAGCGGGACTAGCAGCAGCCTGTGCATTACTCAAATATACATTTGTAGCTGCCAGAATAACGACTACCAGTAAAAGTATAAGAATAAGGGAGCGGAAATATTGTGTCTCTTTATATAGGATGTTTTTCATAACTTTTCTTGTAATGATATGATGCAAAATAATGTAATATGTTACAGGTAATCTTTTTGTGATTATATTTTCGCCTCATAATCAGAAGGTTAACGTTGTGATTGTCATATATTCAGTTTGGCGCGATTATTGGCTGTTCATTACTATGTTGACAACTAAGTAGTAGAAGCTCAACATCACTCTTAACTATTATTACATTTATAGTAAGAGTAATTTTAAAATGTCGCCTATGGATTTTAGCCAAGAAGGAAATAGTATATCACTCACTCGCTTTGAGTCTATGTTAAAGACTAATGATGTTCTTTTTTTTGACGCAGAGGAGTTTGAGAATATTGCAAATTACTATATCGAGAGTGGTAAAATTGCGCTTGCGCGAAAAGCTGTAAAGCTTGGTCTAGAGCAGCATCCCACATCATCAAATCTTAGACTTTTTAAAGCAGAGCTTTTCATCTTTGAAAATAAGTTTGAAAAAGCCGAACAAATTCTTACAGAGCTACACGAGTTAGAACCACATAATGAAGAAGTTTTCATCCAGAAGGCAAATATTTATAGCAAACAGGATGATCACAAAAAGGCGATTTACTTACTAGAGCAGGCTATAGATCTTACTAATGACCCTGCAGATGTTTATAACCTCATAGGGATGGAATATCTTTTTATAGAAGATTTTCAGAATGCCAAGGTTAATTTTATGAAATGCCTAGAGGTAGATGATCAAGATTATAGTGCGCTTTATAATGTAATTTATTGTTTTGATTTTTTAGAGCAACATACAGAAGCTATAGATTACCTCAATATGTTTTTAAATAATAATCCTTATTGTGAAGTAGCTTGGCATCAAGTGGGTAAACAATATTTTGGACTTAAGGAGTATGAAAAAGCGCTCTCGGCCTATGATTTTGCCATTATAAGTGATGACCGTTTTGTAGGAGCATACCTTGAGAAAGGTAAAGTGCTGGAGAAATTAGGGCGTTATAATGAAGCTTTAGAAAACTACCAGATTACACTAGAGCTTGAAGATCCCACGTCTTTTGCATTACTTCGTATGGGTAAATGCTATGATAAGTTAGGAAGTGATGAACTTGCTATAAAGCACTTTGAGCGTTGTGTGCACGAAGATCCTTTACTAGATAATGGGTGGATTGCCATTACAGATTTCTATAAAAAACGTCTTAACTTTCAAAAGGCATTATATTATATAAACAAAGCGATTAATATAGATAGCGATAACGTACTTTACTGGAAACGTTATGCAAAAATTAATCACAGGCTTAAGTTTTATGAAGAGGCAGAAGAAGGGTATCGCCGTACGTTAGAACTGGGTAATTATGAACTTGAAACTTGGTTAAACAGAGCAGATATACTTTTACAACTAGGTGAACATAATGCTGCAGTTATTAATTTAACGCAGGCTATGGAGTTTTATCCAGAAAATGCCGAGGTAGCTTTTAGACTGGCAGGTCTTAACTATATACAAGGAAGTGATATACAAGGACGTTACTTTTTGAAAAATGGTCTAAAACTAGATGCCGAATTTTCTATAATTATAGATGAACTTTTTCCTTATGTGGCTGCAAAGAAGGAAGTGCGTGAGTTAATTGAGAAATATTCAAACTAGCAAATTCTAAAATTTTGTTTAAAAATAGGTGCATAAAGTGAAAGCTAGTATTTTAGCTTAGACTTTAAAAATAACCCTATGCCAAAAACTTCACTCGCTTACGTATTTGTTATCTTAAAAGGAATGGCAATGGGAGCAGCAGATGTGGTTCCCGGGGTATCTGGTGGTACCATTGCATTTATATCTGGTATCTATCAAGAACTTATAGAAACAATAGATAAACTAGACTTTGGAATTTTTAAAGTTTGGAAAAAAGAAGGGATAAAAGCTGCAATAACTCAATACAATCTTAAATTTTTAGGAAGTTTATTTTTAGGAGTAGCTATAAGTATACTCTCACTTGCTAGGGTTATATCTTATCTTTTAGAATCGTACCCTATACTAGTCTGGTCTTTTTTCTTTGGTCTTGTACTTGCAAGTATTGTTTATATAGGAAAACAAATTACAAAATGGAATGTGGCTACTATTATTGCCCTCATAGCAGGTGTTGCAGTAGCATATTTCATCACAATAGCCGTACCTACAGAAGCGCCTAACGCGTGGTGGTTTTATTTTGTTTCTGGTGGTATTGCTATTATCGCAATGATTTTACCAGGAGTTTCTGGTTCATTTATACTCGTATTACTGGGTTCTTATGGGATGGTGCTAGGCACAATTACAGATGCGCAAGATGCATTACTTACCAGAGACTGGGCCCTGCTAAGAAGTGCCATATGGAAAATTATACTTTTCGGTTTAGGCTGCATTGTGGGTCTCAAACTCTTTTCAAAAATTCTCAAATGGATGTTTGAGCATAAAAAAGAAATTACACTTGCCGTACTTACTGGTTTTATGATAGGGTCTCTTAATAAAATATGGCCTTGGAAAAAAGTATTATCTACACGCATAGATAGGCACGGAGATGAGGTTGCAGTAGAGGCAAAGAGTATACTCCCGTCGAACTTTGATGGAGATCCGCAGGTGCTATATGCAGTGACATTTGCTATTGTTGGATTTGCATTAATCTTATTGCTGGAAAGAGCTGCAGGTAAAAAGAAGGTATATGCAGACTGAGACTAGATCGCTTTCTGATAAGCTCTGGCTCGTTCTTAAAGGTCTTGCTATGGGTGCTGCAAATAAAGTTCCGGGAGTATCTGGAGGTGTTGTAGCCTATGTTGCAGGATTTTATGAAGAGTTTATTTATTCGCTCCAAAAGGTAAATGGAAAAGCTTTACGACTTCTTTTTGGAGGGCGGTTTCGTAGTTTCTGGCAATACATAAATGGACGATTTTTAGGACTCCTTATTTTAGGAATGCTCATAAGTTATTTTAGTGTTTCATTATTACTAGATCTCGCTATAAGAAATTACCCCTTGTTAGTGTGGAGTGCTTTCTTTGGTATGATAATAGGTTCTATCTATTATATAGGTAAAGATTTTGAAGAGTGGACTAATCGCAATATTGTAATGCTTATTTCGGGGGTTGTTTTTGGTGTAGCCATAAGTCTTATGGAGCCCGCACAAGAAAATGATAATCTTCTCTTTGTATTTATTTGTGGTATTATAGGTGTTTCTGGGATGACATTACCAGGCCTCTCTGGTTCCTTTATACTTATCTTATTAGGTAATTATGTACTACTGCTTGTAGATTCTGTAAACGCATTATTTGTAACGATTACAAAAACATTTTCTGGAGACTTTTCTTTTATAGATGACCCTATACATATGCGACTTCTTACAGTGCTTGCTGTTTTTGCCTTAGGCTCACTTACAGGGCTAGTGACGATATCGCACTTCTTAACTTTTTTATTAAAAAAGTTTAAATGGGCTACTAACGCTGCTATACTTGGGTTCATAATAGGTTCGCTAGGTGTTGTATGGCCTTGGAAAACAGAAGTCTTTGAGCGCGATCTATCGGGAGAGATTGCACTAGATATAAACGGAACCCCAATTTTAGATAATTACGATCGTTATTTACCCACAGCTTTTAATATAGAAAATGTGCTTGCTATATTTTTTATACTCGCTGGTATCTTTATGATTGTTGCACTAGGTAAATATGGAGAGAGAACAAGACAAGGTAAATAAATATGGCCTTTTTGGTAAGGATATAGGATATTCATTTTCTAGAGGATACTTTAAGGAAAAGTTTGATAGGCTTCAAATTAATGCACAATATGTAAATTTTGATGTGCCAGATGCTACTGCGATGCAAGAGGTACTCCTAGCAAAATCTGCCGCAGGGTATAATGTCACTATACCTTATAAACAAGATATTATTCCTTTTTTAGATAGACTTGACGCACACGCAGCCGCTATAGGTGCTGTAAATACCGTAAAGACAGAAGATGATGGCACACTTACGGGGTATAATACAGATTATATAGGTTTTAGAGATTCATTATTAGAACGTTTTGGTGAGAGTCATTTTTCTGATTTTGATGAGACAGTTCTTTCAGCATCTTCTTATAAATGTTTGATTTTAGGAACAGGAGGTGCCTCAAAGGCTGTTCATTATGCAATGCAACAGCTGGGGGTAGACTGCACTTTTGTTTCGCGAAAGCGTTCTAATAACTCATTACAATATGAAGATCTTAATGAGCAAATTATAAAGGACCACACTTTTATAGTTAATACCACACCTGTAGGAACTTTTCCAGAGGTTGAGATGGCGCCAGCGATACCGTATCAATATATAGGTGATTCTCATATAGCTTTTGATCTTATTTATAATCCTGAGCAATCTACTTTTCTTACAAAAGCATTGCAGCAAGGTGCTCAAATTATAAACGGAATTAGAATGTTAGAATTGCAAGCAGAGGCCTCTTGGAGCATCTGGAATAGCTAGCTCTAGATTATTGTCCTATGTGCGCACTAAATAGTATATTTACTTCTTATAAAATAGAACCCTAACATTGAAAGATATGTCTGAAGAGAAGAAACCTCAAGACCCAAAAGTAGAAGAACATCTAGAAGAAACAGCGCCAGCAACAGATCGCACTATGAATGATGAAATAGAAGCACTGGCTGCAGAAGCAAATGCTACAGAACTTCCAGATGACGCTGAGGTAGCATCTGAGATTGATGCAGAAGAAGTTGCTTCTCCAGATCAGGCTGCTGCAACACCAGAAACTACAGAAGTGGCACCGGCTGCTCCAGTGGTAAAAGAAATCCCTAAAAAAGACTATGCAACTCTTACAAAAGAAGAGCTTATAGAGGAGTTACAATCGCTTATTAAAAGTGAGAAAGTAACCGCTATAAAAGAACACGTAGAGGAGATAAGTACAGTTATAAATGCTCAGTTTGATAAAGAGCAAGAAGAGGCTAAGGCTGCTTTTCTAGAGGAAGGTGGTAACATTATAGATTTTAGATACTTCTCGCCACTTAAAAAGGCATATAATGAGGTATACTATGAGTATAGAAACAAGCGCCAAGAGTTTTATGAGCGTAAGCGTAAAGATCAAAATGCAAACCTTGCAGAGCGACAATCCCTTATTGATGAAGTAAAAGCTTTGCGCAATGAGCTAGGTGGGGCTGAGAGTGTAAACACGACATTTAATAAATTTAAAGAAATACAAGAGCGCTGGAATAATGCGGGTAACATACCGAGAGATCGTTATAACCTTGTGTGGAATGACTACTATTTTCACGTAGATGCGTTTTATGAACTGCTGCACCTTAACCGTGACTTTAGAGATAAACACTTTAAAGAAAACCTAGATAAAAAACTACTTCTTATAGAAAGAGCAGAGGAGCTTGGAGCAGAGCCTAACATTAATAAGGCTTTTAAAGAATTACAACTCCTACACCGTATGTGGAAGGAGGAAATAGGTCCTGTAGCACGTGAGCACAGTGACGCTATCTGGGATAAATTTAGCGCTGCTACAAAAAAAATACACGATGCTCGTGATGAAAAGCAAAAGGAGATAGAGCTCGTATGGGTGAAGAATCTTGAGACTAAAAATGATATCATAGCGCAAATTAATGAAGTAGCACAAGATGATATTAAATCTCACAAGAGCGTACAAGACAAGATTAAAAAAGTAGAAGCACTACGTGAGCAATTCTTTAAAGCAGGTAAAGTCCCAAAAGAAAATAATGAAGAAACTTGGGCATCTTTTAAAGCAGCTACAAAGCTTTTTAATCAGAAAAAGAATGGCTTCTATAAATCTCAAAAACAAGAGCAGTACGATAACCTTGCAAAAAAGCAAGAGCTTGTAAAAATAGCCGAAGAACACAAAGATAGCGATGATATAAAAGGAACGCTAGATGTGATGAAGCGCATCCAGGCAGACTGGAAAAAGGTAGGTCACGTACCACGTAAAGAAAGCGATAAGGTATGGAAGCAGTTTAAAGATGCTTGTAATCACTTTTTTGACCGTCTTAAAGATTCTAAAAAGCAGGCAAGTGCAGGCGAGCAAGAAAACTTTGATAAAAAACAGGCCTTAATGAATACTGTTAAGGAAACAAAGATGACGGGTGAGCGCACTGCAGATCTTGCGACTATTAAAGAATTTATAGACCAGTGGAAAGGTATAGGTCGTGTTCCTTATTCAAAAAAGAATATAGATCAAGACTTTAATAAAGTACTAGACGGCCTCTTTAAACAACTTGATATAGACAAGAAAGAAGCAGAGCTTATTAAGTATGAAAATCGTGTGCAAATTATGGCAGGCGGAGCAGATGACCGCGCTATAGAAAAGGAACGTTTCTTTATTAGAAAGAAAATAGATGAGACTAAAGCAGAGATTAATCAGCTAGAGAACAATCTAGGTTTCTTCCAGCACGTGGCAGACGATAACCCGATGGTAGTAGAGGTGCATAAAAACATTTCACGTCATAAAGAAGAACTTAATGTATGGACTTCAAAACTACGTAAGATAAAAACCTTAGTAGCTCAAAATCAAAAAGCTGAGGAGGAAGCAGCTGCTGCTCAAGAAGCTGCAGAAAATGCTCAAAATGAGACTTCTGAAGAAAATTCTGAAGCATAATTGTAACAATTACCCTCGTGCTTCGTCTTTATAGTATCAATCAATAAAAACAGATATTATGAAAACGCAAGCAAAAACAGCAACAGCACGAGATCCTAGACAGGGAAGAAACACCATTTTGGGGATATATGTAGTCCTCTCAACATTTTTTATTTCTGCCTACACACTGGTACAGTATTTCTCAATGTAGAGTAAATTAATTAAAATCTAAAAACACAGCCTTCATCAAGCTGTGTTTTTTCTTTTTACGCTTTCGCGAAAGCGTAATACTCCTTAGTATAATAAAACACAAAATCCGTTTCTTAATAAGAAACGGATTTTGCTCTTTCATAGCAGATTTTTATCCATCACGCTATTGTAAGGGTGAAAGACACATCATAAGTCGGTAGAAAAAAGGTGACCTTACAAAAAAATGTATATTTGATTAAAAATAATAGCAATGCGCAAACTCCTAGTATTACTCGTATTAATTACCGTCTCTGTAAGCTGTGATGGACAGAAGAAAAACAAAGCAACTACCGAGCAGGTGACTAATTATTACTTCATTCGTCACGCCGAAAAAGTGCTAAGTGATCCGTCTAATAGTAATCCAGATCTCACTCCAGAAGGAGAGGCGCGTGCAGAGCGCTGGAAAGATTTTTTTACAGATAAGGATATAGACGCTGTTTACTCTACAAACTATTTACGTACTATGCGCACGGCAGAGCCTACGGCAAAGGCAAATAGCCTAGCTATAAAAAAATATGATCCCAGAGCTTTAAATGACGAAGCTTTTAAACTTGCGACTACGGGACTTAATGTTGTGGTAGTAGGCCACAGTAATACAACACCAAACTTTGCAAATGCTGTCTACGGTGAGCCAGATGTGTTTAAAGAAATAGACGAGTCTGAGTATTTTCATCTCTACCACGTGCAGCTTGCGGGCGAAGGTAAAGACCTGGTTAAGAAAAAAGAAGTGCTAGTCATAGACTAGCAAGCAGGACAACTAGATACCTCCACATCTTCTAGTTCAATAATGCTAAGTAAACCAAGACTATTTTTTTCATAAAGTGCATCTAGTGTTTGCAATGGTGGATACTGCTCTTCTGGCTTGTAATTGCGATAATCTACAAAGCGTATGCCGTTTATAATACGCTCATTGTAAGCCTCTCTAAAACGTGTCCCACCTTCTGATGTTTGGTAATTATATGCAAGATAGTCTACCGTGTAGCGGTTTTTGTGTATCCAGTACATATACTCATCTTGAAAATCTTCACCACCACCTTCTTGGGCAAAAGTTACCTTGATGCGGTAGTAAGGCTCTCCTTTTACAATGCTTTCATCTACAAGTGATTTACGCACCGCTGGGTCATTAAGGCCATAAGGTAATACAGAAAAGTAGTGTACAGAATTTACACTATTTGCATAGCGATTTTTCATACTATCTGGAAGGGTTGTAGGTGCGCTTTCGCGAAAGCGTACAAACTCTCCATTATTTTTTATAACATCCTGTTGTACTTGACAAGCGGCGTCTGTGCAACGTTCTAATGTTCTCAATCCGTCTTTTCTAGTAGCTCTGTAGTAATACTTTCTAAATTTAAAATGTATGCTAGAGTTTGCAATTACCTCACCACCAGATGCGGCGATTGCCTTATCGACAATCTCTTGTGCAGTAGGCGCTGGCGTTGTACAACTTGTAGCAAGTAGTAATAAAAAAGCGATATAAAATAATCTGTGCATAGTGTTAGTTATATGGAGGATATAGTCGAGGAACAATGGATGTGCTTACATTTATATGAAAGGGATACAAAAATACAATCCATAATTTTAAAAGTGCTTAAGACGAGCTGTGCATTAGGATTTTTTAAGACTGTAAATGATTATTAATCGTGTAACATTGTATCTTTGTAAGAATGTCAAATACGGTAAACATAAAGAACAGAAAAGCTCGTTTTGAATACGAGATACTTGATAGGCTCGTTGCAGGTATTGTACTTGCTGGTACAGAGATTAAGGCTATAAGAGAGGGTAAAGCCTCTATAGCCGAGAGTTTTTGTGAGTTTAATGATCAAGGGGAGATGTTTGTAATTAATATGACCGTACAAGAGTACTCACACGCTACTTACTTTAATCATAACCCTAAGAGTGAGCGCAAGTTACTTCTTAACAAGCGCGAACTTAAAAAATGGGAGCGTGAGGTTAATAAATCTGGTCTTACTATTGTACCCTTAAGACTTTTTACAAATGAGAAGGGTTTTGCAAAACTCGAGATTGCACTAGCTAAGGGTAAGAAAACGTACGACAAGCGCGAGACCATTAAGGATCGTGACAACAAGAAAAATCTTGATAGAATTAAAAAGGCTTTTAATAATTAACGACCGCGGTTAAGAGTTTAACAATTTGTTGGGCAGCTCTTTATAAATTTCTAGCTTTTTTTGAGTTAGAAATATTCTTATGGTCATTAGACTTTTTGTTCTCTTTTTATGCTGTGCTCAGGTATGCCTTGCCCAGTTCCCACTATCTACCCAAGGAGAGGTAAGAATAGGCGACTTTAAACTAGAAGACGCACACGTAAATAATCTTAACTCGCAACAAAGTATTACTACAGATAGTGATGGTCGTTTTGTGATGGCTGTAAATAAAGGTGACGTTTTACTTGTCACTCACTTAAGTGCCAGAGATCAATATGTTGTAATATTTGAAGAGCTGGCATCAAATCCCTTTTTAAGTATAATACTCAAAGAAAAAGAGAACACCCTTGATGAAGTCGTTTTAAATAGTAGTGATAAAATCACCGTTCAAAGCGTGGGGATTATACAAGGAGAGCGCCCCATCCCCACCACAAATGAGCGTAGGCTACAAACTGCTGGTGATTTTAAACCAGTTCATCTACTTGGTCTTCTAGGGGGGAGTCTGCAGCTGGATCCTATTATAAATGCTATAAGCGGTCGTACCAAAAGACTCAAAAAATATGTAGCTATAGATAAAGAAATAGCAGCTTATGACCTTATGATGGAAAAATATACACAGTTTTTGAGAGAACGTTTTGAGCTTACAGAAGATGAGCTTAAACAGTTTATAAATTACCTGGTAGACCTACCAGAGTTTCAAAGTAAAGCGCATCAAGAAAATGAGTTGCAGGTACAGCTTTGGCTCTGTGAGCAGTATCTTAGGCTTGTAAAAGAGTAAACATTTTATCAAATCAAAAATCAGCATATGCGTACACATTACTTTATCATTTTCCTAACACTGTTGTCATCAACCCTCACAGCCCAAATTACAGGTGTTGTGACAAGCCAAAATGGAGAGCAACTCCCATTTGTAAACGTATACATAGAAAACTCAAATAGAGGAACTACTACAAATGGTGATGGGGCTTACGAGCTCCTTCTAGAAAGAGAAGATCAAGGTAAGGAGATGGTCGTGGTTTTTCAATTTTTAGGTTTTGAGACCATCACACGTACGGTAGAGATAGGGTCGCCACAAGTAGTCTTAGACATTGTAATGACAGAGGCAACAACCTCTCTAGATGAAGTTATAGTTGAAGCAGGTGTCAACCCTGCCGACAGAATAATACGTGCAACCATAGCAAACCGAAAGAAGAATCTTGACGTCATAGGGGAGTATACTGCAAAGTTTTACTCTCGTGGACTATGGCAAGTACAAGATGCTCCAGATAAAATACTAGGGCAAGAAGTAGGTGACCTGGGTGGTGGTCTAGACTCCACACGTACTGGTATTATCTATCTTAGTGAGACTATATCAGATATAAAATACCAGCGTCCAGATAACTTTAGTGAGGTTATTGTGGCAAGTAAGGTAAGTGGTGATGATAACGGTTTTAGCTTTAATACCGCTAGTGATGCAAATTTTTCTTTTTATGAAAATACATTAAATCTCAATGCTCAGATCGTATCACCCATCGCTTCAAATGCGTTTGCTTATTACAAATACACCCTAGAAGGTACCTTTTATGAAAACAACCAGCTCATAAATAAGGTAACGGTAACACCTAGACGTGTTAATGACCGTGTGTTTACAGGCACAATTTATATAGTAGAAGATAGCTGGCAATTGTACGGTGTAGATTTACATACAGATGGTGCCGCTATACAAGTGCCTTTTATAGAATCTCTTAATTTTAAACAGAATTTTAAATATGAGGACGAGCTTAAGCAGTGGGTAAAAATATCTCAGGTCATAGATTTTAGTTTTGGATTTTTAGGGCTTAAAGGTGACGGGAGATTTACAGCTGCTTACTCAGATTATAATTTTAATCCGGCATTTAGCAAAGACTCTTTTTCGGCAGAGATCTTGTCTTTTTCTCAAAATGCAAATAAAAAAGACAGTACCTTCTGGGATCAAAGACGCCCAGTACCACTCACACTGCTAGAGCAAGAAGATTATGTGAAAAAGGATAGCATACAAGTCATTAGAAAATCAAAGAAGTACCTAGATAGTATAGATGCACGTGGTAACCGTTTTAAGATAACTTCACCTATTTTTGGGTATGATTATACAGACACATATAATAGATGGAGAGTGGGAGTTTCTTCACCTTTACAGGCTATTCAGTACAATACCGTACAGGGCTGGAATGGTAGCCTGCAAGCCAGTTATTCAAACTGGAGCGATGATGATTATACAAAGACTTTTTACGCTTTCGCGAAAGCGAACTACGGCTTTTCTGAAGACCAACTACGTTATACCTTAGGAGTCACAAGGCGTTTTAATAGAACAAATAGGGCAGTGGTGAGCCTTACAGGAGGTGTAGATTTAGAACAGTTTAATAACGCCGAACCTATACGCCCTATATTTAATACTGCATACTCACTCCTTAGAGAGAAAAATTTTGCTAAGTATTATGAAAAAGAATTTGCACAAATAGGCTACGGGCAAGAGCTTGTTAATGGTTTACGAGTAAATGCAATTCTAGCTTATGAGAAACGTAACCCCGTTTTTAATACGACAGACCAAACATTTTTTCCTAGTGATGACCGCGAGTTTACCAGCAATAATCCTCTAGCTCCATCAAGTAACGGGAGTGCTGCAATCACAACACATCGCATAGGGAAGTTTTTTTCAAGTGCAACGATAAACTTTGGGCAAAAATATTATAGTTACCCTAGCGGAAAGTTTAATGTACAGTCTGAAAGATATCCAGCTATAACGCTAGTATATGAGAAAGGCTTTGGAGCCTCGGTAGCTGATTATAATTTTGATCAATTACGCATTGTTGCTCAGCAAGAGTTTAATGTGGGTAATAAAGGTAGGTTATCATATGATTTGCGTGCAGGGACATTTTTGGGCACTGGAGATGAGATAAGCTTTGTAGATAGGCAGCATTTTAATGGTAATGAGACCGTGCTTTTTGAGCCTGGTGCTATAAATAGGTTTAACGTCTTGCCATATTATGAGCGCAGTACAAATACCGGTTACTTTGAGGCACACGCAGAGCACAATTTTAAAGGTTGGATTCTAGGTAAAATACCAGGTATAAATAAACTCAATTTTAACCTTGTAGCCGGTGCACACCTTTTAAGTACTCAAGAACAAAGACTGTATCGTGAGTTTAATGTAGGTTTAAGCAATGTAGGCTGGGGTAAATTTAGATTACTGCGTGTAGACTACGTTTATGGACAAGGTGCACTAGGAGGAAATAAGGGTACTTTTCTTATAGGCTTGAGTCTATAATTTATTCTGGAAATATAATACTCTCATAGGCACCTATATCTGGAGCCAGTGTTCTGTTAGTCCCAATAATATCTGTAGGAACTGCATTTGCAGCGCTCTGTAAACCAAAACCGTTACCAGCAGTATTTTCACCTACTTGTAACATATTTTCTGTAGGGAGTAAAAAGTCTGGGTCTTCACTACGTATGATATCTTGATATAAATTTACATTTGTAAAATCATAAAGTGGCTCCCCTATAAAGTCACCAAAAACATCATCAAATCGTATTTGTGAGTTTGTAAATTTAAAATTAAAAGTAGCGTCGTTATCTTGGTTAAAGCCTATTTCTTCCCCTTGATTACCGTACACTATACAATTAGTAAAATTAGCTTGAGCAAGGTCTCCTACAAGTAAGGTTTCTTGCGTTTGTAAGGTGTTGTCTAAAAATACAGCAGGCGTATCTCTAAAGCTTTGCGTCCAGTAGTTTGCAAAGGTACAGTGCGTAAAATTGTAAATACCGCCCAGTTGTACCAGCATAGAGAACTGCCCGCAGTTGTTAATTACCGTATTTGAAGCCTCAACAGAGGTAAATCTATTAAGTAAGCCTACAGCAGAGGCGTTGTAAATTTGGGTATTTGTGAGTGTAAGACTAGCTCCAGAAGCATTTGGTGAAGCCTCATTAAGTATTCCCACAGTAGCATTTTTTATGGTGGTATAGTTAATTGTGTTATTTACACTACCATCTGTAAGTAATATAGTTCCCCACTGGCCAGGCACGTTAGAAAATGCGGGCTCTAGTCTATCACTTTCAAAAATCACTTCATTCTCTAGCGCTATGGGATCTGCGCTTAGTGCACCATTTATAGCTAGTGTTGCATTATCTGCTATGAGTAAACCACTATCTGCGTGAAAATGCACTCTGGCTCCAGCTTCTATCGTTAAGGTTTTTGCTGTTGTTCCGTCTGGATCACCTACAGCCATATAACCGTATATTACGTAAGGTTTATCATTTGTAAAAGTAAGTTCGTCATCCATAAGGTAACGTCCTTCAAGTGTAGTTTCTACATTATTTACAGTAAGTGTTTCAACCATACCTGTAGCACCGTCACGCTCCGGAAATAGAAAAATGGCATCCTTTACAAGCGTTACGAGTTCTACATTTTGTGATGTACCCACGCTATTAAATTCAATAGCGTCTGTATATAAAAACTCATCAGAGGCATTGCCTACTTCATTGATATCTAAGGTAGTCTCTACAAACACAAAAATACTGTCGTTTGCGAGAATTTCTACCTCTTCAAATTCTTTACCAGCCACACCGTCTACATTAAGTCTATAGTCTGAGTCTTGACCACGACCTAGTCGTACAGATGGTATAGAGATTGCCTCATCACTGCGATTATACACCTTAAGGTTATACGTGCTAGAGCCTATGTTTGTAAACACCGTATCAAGAAAAATGGTATCTCTTGAGAATTCTAGATTACCTGTACTAGGAGTGGTTTCAAAATCATTACGGCAAGAGCTTACCGTAATTATACCGGCAAGCGCAATAAGAAAGTAGAGACTGCGCATTAAGTTATAGTTTGTAACAAATATAACTTTTTAAGAGCGGTGTCATTGCTTCTTGTTTTGTTTCTTTTTACCCTTTCTTTTTTTACGTAATTTTTTGTTGAAGGACTTATAATCTTGAATTTTAATTCTGCCAGCAACAACAACTTCTTCTTCTAGAATTTCACGTTTAAGGTTAACAATAATTTCCTTTTGTGAATTAATAAGAATTTTTTGTGTCTTGAAGCCTGATGAAAAATAAACTAAAGTCTCGCCAGCTCGTGTCTTTAAAGAGTAATTTCCATTACAATCAGTCATAGTTCCTTTAGTAGTTCCCTGAACAAGCACATATGCCTCAGCAAGTAGTTTATCATCACCTCTTACTTTTCCTTTAATTGTAATAAGTTTCTGCGGTGTATTTTGCTTTCGCGAAAGCGTACCTATACCCAAACTATCATATTTTTTTACAGGAAGTTCTACCGGTGCAATATCGCCCATAATTATAGTCTCAGGTGTAGTCTGTCCAGATGCCTCTGTAACCGAAAGCATTGCCATAGGGACAAGCAGTGCCGCTGCTGCTTGAGCAAAGCTCCTGCCTTTATCACGCGTTGCATAGATAGGCGTATCGAGCTGGTCTTTTCTAAACCGACCACAAAGATGATTGCCTTTTGTGACGCGTTTATACAGGGCATCCTTAGTAAAGGCTGTAAAGTCTACAACCTCTTTACTGCATACAGCGCAGTGTTTACCTTGCTGTACAGGTGTCATTTTTGCCCAGTCTTCGTGACAAGGTTTTGGGATGGTGATGGCGATAGGCTTTTTCATAATATCTTGATTAACTGATGTAAATCTAGTTAATCAAGCACCTTGCCAGTATCGTAAATGAGTAAACGGGCTGTTGTGGTGAGTGAACGACCTATTTTTCTACAATCTCTATTTCAAAAAGTGTGTTCCAGTGTTTACCGGTTACAAAAAGGCGCCCCTCGTTTGCTTTATAGGCAATACCATTAAGTACCTCATTTGCTGGATCTGTAAGTTTTTGTACTTCGTTTTTGAGCGTGCGTAAATCAATAAGACCTTCTAGCGCCCCTGTTGTAGGGTCAATTATAGAGATAAGGTCTACTTGATAATTGTTTGCATATATTTTACCATTTACCCATTCTAGTTCGTTGAGTTTGCTAGTAACCTTTGTATTGTCAGTAGGCTCTATATACGATTGTTCAGATAGATTAGAAGGGTCTAAGGTCCAGATTTTACTAGTTCCGTCAGACTTGTAAATTACTTTATCATCATTTGCAAGCCCCCAGCCTTCTCTACTTTTATTGTAGGTAAAAGTTCCGGTAGTCTCAAATGTATTACGGTCGTAAATAAAGCCAGTATTACCCTTCCAGGTAAGCTGGTATATATTATCGCCTATAATGGTCATCCCTTCGGCAAAGTATGCTTTGTCTAGTTTTTCTTCCTTAAGTACTTTTCCAGTTTTGTAGTCTACTTTTCTCAGGTTAGACTCGCCATAACTACCATTGCTTTCATACAGTGTATCACCTACAAATTCTAGCCCCTGTGTATAGGCATCTGTCTGGTGCGGGTATCTGTTTATGATTTTATAGCCATATACTTTTGGCGCTTTTGTATGTAAAATGTTTAGTTTTTGTGTGGTGGTCGTACTTTCTCCTCCGGCATAAATAGTAGCACTCAACTCGCGTTGTCCCAGTTTTTGAGAAGATAGGGTAGTGGTGACACCCTCCAGACCGTTACTTGAACCTATGCGCTTCCCGTCAAAGGCGTATGAAACAGAGTCAAATGCGATATTTTTTTTCGCTTTAAGCGAGATGGTTATTTCTCCACCATTTTTGATAGCATTTTTTTGTGCATCTGTTGTAATAGTATAGTTTCCATCTAGAGAACCTGTGTCGCTACAAGCGATTAAAAGTAGCGGTAATATGAATAGAATGAGGTGCTTAGCTTTTGCTGTCATTTTTTGTTGAATTTTATAGCAATTTAAAACAAAAAATCGGGCTAAAAAACCTTGTGACTTCTCAAAGAAGCTATATCTTTGCAGCGGCAAGTCCTACACAACCAGCTCCTGTCGAATCCCCCAGGGTGGGAACGCAGCAAGGGTAGATGGTCGTAGCGGTGTGATGTAGGTAGCTTGCCTTTTTTTGTGCGCACAAGTCAAGTAATTTGACAATGATATATAACAATCTCAAACCTCAGTAATGATGTTTGAGATTTTCTTTTTTACGCTTTCGCGAAAGCGTAATTAAAACCCATAAAAAAAGCCATCTCTTTATTGAGATGGCTTTTTAAGTATATGATAAATAGGTCTTAGTACCCTACGCGTTCTACAATCTCAAGACCGTAGCCTACGATACCGATACGTTTAAGTCCCTCGCTGTTAGTCATAAGTTTCACTTTAGAAATGCGTAGATCGTGTAAAATCTGTGCACCTATACCAAAGTCTTTTGAGTCCATAACAATATTAGGAGCTTTCATTACTCCATCTTTTTGAATGTTTTTGAGCTCCCTTAATCGTCCCAATAAATTTGCCGATGCATTTTCTTGATTTATAAAAACTATAGCTCCTTTGCCAGCCTCATTTACGGCTTTAAACATATCGTCTAGTTTGGCATCTGGATTATTGGTAAGCGTGCCTAGTAGGTCGTTGTTAATTTGAGTAGAGTTTACACGCACTAGTACTGGCTCATCATCTTCCCATCCACCTTTTGTAAGTGCGATATGCACAGTGTCATTTGTGGTTTGCTCATAAGCGCGAAGTCTAAAATCTCCAAAACGAGTTTTTATCTCAAAGTCTTCTTTCTTGTCTATAAGGCTATCGTGGTTCATACGGTAGGCCACTAGATCTTCTATAGAAACAATTTTGAGGTCAAACTTTTCTGCCACCTCCATAAGTTGAGGGAGTCGTGCCATTGTACCATCTTCATTCATTATCTCTACGATGGCTCCTGCAGGTTTAAAACCAGCAAGTCTAGCGAAATCTATTGCGGCTTCTGTGTGACCTGTACGACGCAGTACGCCACCTTCCTTTGCCTTAAGCGGAAAAATGTGTCCCGGTCTACTTAAATCATAAGGTTTAGTCTGCGGGTCTATAAGTGCTTGTACGGTTTTTGCCCTATCTGAGGCAGATATACCGGTGGTTACCCCTTGACCTTTTAAATCTACAGAGATGGTAAAGGCTGTCTCCATAGGGTCTGTGTTGCTTGTTACCATCATATTGAGTTGCAACTCTTCACAACGATCCTCAGTAATAGGAGCACAGATAAGACCACGCCCGTGTGTAGCCATAAAGTTAATCATCTCTGGTGTTACTGTCTCTGCTGCCGCTACAAAGTCTCCTTCATTTTCTCGGTCTTCATCATCTACTACTATGATTACTTTGCCATTTTTAATATCTTCTATGGCTTCTTCTATAGTGTGTAGTTGTATCGTTTTGGGTGCTGTCATTTGTATGAGTAACGTTTTGCACAAAGATACAAGAACGTGTGTATATAATGGATATTCATTTAGTCCAGATAGCCTTATAGATTATCAGTAAAATATCCTTGAGTTTTTAAATTATCTAAGGTAATACCTAGCTTGCCTAGTCTTGAGATAGCAGCCTTGCGTACGTCTGTAGAGTGTCCAGATTCTTTATAGTTTTTTACAATGTCCTTGAGCTGGTTTGAAGAAAGGGTGTCTAGCATTTTTTCTTCTTCATCACTTATCGAGTAACTTAAGTCTAGCGCATCAATATTGATAGCTTTCTTTTTAGGTCTTGCAAATAGTTTTTTAATAAACGTAGGCATAATGTCTACATCAAATATGCCTTGGTCTGTCGTTGCACGATAGGTGAGATACACCCCAAGCGGGAACAAAATAAATGTACTTAACCAGCTTGCTATAAACGGACTAATTGAGTTGTCTTCTGCACTATTTTTTGCAAAAATACCTATGAAGTGAAAGGTAAGAAAGAGCACCACACCTATTACAATAGGCAAGCCAAGTCCACCTTTGCGTATAATAGCGCCTAGTGGAGCTCCCACAAAAAAGAGTAGAATACAGCTAAAGCCCAATACATATTTCTCGTGTAGTGAGATTTCAAATTTGCTTAATCGCTTTACATCTATTTTGAGAATCTTTTTTCTGTTCTCTATATCTGCAATGGTGTTACTTATATTAGACTTTGCAATTTCTAAGATACGCACGCGGTCTTTAATCTCGTAGTTGTCTAATATGGCCTCTTTTATCTCTGCGCTTTGTTGTTTTACATTACCTTGATAAAGAGTATCTACAGGCGGTGGTTTTATGCGGCTTACATACTTATTTGTAAATTTTGTTCTGTCTTCAACAAACCTTTCAGATAGGGCTGTAATACTAGAATCTAGTAGTACAATATCCATCATCTGGTAGGTGTTGTTTATATCTCTGGCATCTAGATCTTCATTGCCTAGGGCGCTTAGGTCTATGTTGAGCGTGTAGGTCTCAAAATAACTCTTTGCAAAAGGCTCTTTAAGTTTTTCCTTAGTCTTCTTCTTTTGTACTTCTGTATAATAGTTACCCTCCTTGAGTTGTAGTGAGAGAGTAGGGGAGTCTATAGAACTTATGAGCTCTCCTTCTTTTGCAACGATAACCGTATAATTACCAAGCCGTCCTTTTTCCTTTTGATGTATGACAACATCTCTGAGATATTGATCTCTATCTCCATACTTTTCTGCAACACGCATATTAAAGTCGTCACCTATTTCATTAAACTGGCCACTACGTATGAGCATAGCAGGTTTCATCTTACCTATGTTATTACGTAGGTTTCTAAACTCAACCTGTGATGCGGGAATCACATAATTTGCAAATAAGAAGGATGCGATACCTAAAAATATAATGAAGAATATAACACTCTTCATTGCCCGCTGTAGTGAGATCCCCGTAGACTTCATTGCTGCAAACTCATAATTCTCGGCAAAATTTCCAAAGGTCATTATACTCGTAAGTAGCACAGAAAGAGGCAATACAAGTGTTACAAGACTAGGCATTGCAAAGAGTAAAAACTTTAATATCACATCAAAGTCCAGATCTCTACCTGCTAGTTCTTGTATATATAACCATACACTCTGTAAAACAAAAATGAACATCAATATAGAAAAGATGCTCAGAAACGTTTTTACAAACGTAAAGAAGATATAGCGGTCAAGTATTTTCATCTATAAATGATAAGGGCGCAGACAAAAATAAGAAGTCTGCGCCCTTAGCTCTAGTATCTACTGTTATAATTTATTGATATAATAGTCTGTGTATTTACCCTTATCAAAAGTAAAGGTATTCTTTGCAAGTGGCTGGTTAGTCTTAAAAGAGTTTACCGTTATAGTCACTTTAGTACCATTGTTTTGCGTAATAATAAGTTTGTGTATATGCTTAGTCTGAGCATCTACACCTAGCAAAGTATACTTCACATCACTATTAGAATCCATAGGTGTGAGTTTTACAAATTGTATCTCTCTACCATTTACTTTTTGCTTGATGTCCATCTTTTGCGTGTACCCTTCATTAAAGAAAGAAAGCATCTTAGACGGTGTGATCGCATTTTCATCTTGATCACTCATCGCGCTTATGGTTACCTCTTCATCTTCCGGTACAATCGTGTAGACGTTTGTCCCGTCAAATAATTGAGTCGTACCCATAAGTGATAACTTATAATTATCACCTGCCATTACTACGTTACCTTTAGTCTCTTGATTTACACCTTCGGCTTCATTGCTAAGGGCATACTTAAAGTCTATTGCTATATTATCGTAGCTCTTAACTTTAGTGTCTACCTCTTTAAGGAGTGTTTGTACAGATTGCGCTTTCGCGAAAGCGGTCATAAATAACAACAATACCACTGGCATTGCACGCTTTGCAAATTTTCTGTACCCTTTTACTGCGACTGGAACTAAGACCTTCTTAAATAGTATAGGTGCCAGCCAAAAAATTAATCTCTTCTTCATCTTGGTTTATTCATTGTTAAGGAGTTGATCGAGAGCCATCATATCTGGAACCAGAACCTGTCGTGCTTTACTACCTTCAAAAGGTCCTACCACACCTGCAGCTTCTAGTTGATCTATGATTCTACCTGCTCGATTATATCCTAATTTAAGTTTACGTTGCAATAGTGAGGCACTACCTTGTTGAGCTATTACCAAAACTTCGGCAGCATCACGAAAAAGTGCATCTCTATCTGATGCATCTATATCAAGACTTGTGCCACTCTCTTCACCTACATACTCTGGCAGTAAGTGCGCATCTGGATATGCTTTTTGATTACCTATATACTCTACAATGCGCTCTACTTCTGGAGTGTCTACAAAGGCACATTGTATACGCACAACATCATTACCCTGAGTGTATAACATATCCCCACGACCTATAAGCTGGTCTGCTCCAGAGGTGTCAAGTATGGTGCGACTATCAATTTTTGAAGTTACTCTAAAAGCGATACGCGCTGGGAAGTTTGCCTTAATAATACCTGTAATAACATTTACAGAAGGACGTTGTGTTGCGATTATAAGGTGTATCCCAATGGCACGTGCAAGCTGGGCCAGACGGGCAATAGGAGTCTCTACTTCCTTACCAGAAGTCATAATTAAATCTGCAAACTCGTCTACTACCAGTATAATGTATGGTAAAAACTTGTGGCCGTTTTCTGGATTGAGTTTTCTTGCTTTAAACTTTGCATTGTACTCCTTAATATTACGGCACATTGCATTTTTAAGAAGGTCATATCTAGCATCCATCTCTATACACATAGAGTTGAGTGTGTTAATCACCTTTGAGTTATCTGTGATAATAGCCTCTTCTGTATCTGGAAGTTTTGCGAGATAGTGGCGTTCTATTTTATTAAATAAAGTAAGCTCCACCTTTTTTGGATCTACCAGTACAAACTTTACCTCTGCAGGGTGTTTTTTGTATAGCAATGAGGTAAGGATGGCATTAAGCCCTACAGACTTACCTTGTCCCGTAGCACCTGCCATAAGTAGGTGAGGCATCTTTGCAAGATCTACCACAAAAGTCTCGTTTGAGATGGTTTTACCTAGCGTAAGTGGTAACTCCATCTCTGCTTCTTGAAACTTCTTACTAGCCACTGCAGAGCGCATACTTACAATACGAGGATTCTTATTAGGAACCTCAATACCTATCGTACCGCGACCAGGGATAGGAGCAATGATACGTATACCAAGGGCACTTAGTGATAGTGCAATATCATCTTCTAGATTCTTAATTTTTGAAATACGTACACCCGCTTCTGGTACAATCTCGTATAAGGTTACGGTAGGACCTACGGTTGCTTTTATGTTTGAGATTCCTATTTTGTAGTTGTTGAGTGTCTCTACAATACGGTTTTTATTCTCTTCAAGTTCTTCTTGATTAATGGTAATTCCCTGTCCGTTTGTGTAGTCTTTTAATAAGTCTATAGGTGGGAATTTAAATTTTGCCAACTCTAGCGTAGGGTCAAACTCACCAAAGTCTTCTACCAGTTTTGAGCTCAGGTTATCTGTAAGTTCTTCTTCTTCGACTGGTTTTTCGACCTCTACCTCGACTACAGTTTCTGGAGTAGGGATGACTTCTTCCTCTTCTGGAGCTTGGGTTACTTCAAAGCTACTTGCTACCTCAGGTGTCTTTTGAGTAAGTGTAGGTTGCAAGTTTTGTACATTTTGTTCAAATGTAGAGGTGGTTGTAGGAGGTGTTTCTGTTTCCGCTTTCGCGAAAGCGGTCTCATCTCCACCAGTGTTACTTCCCTTAAGTATTTCTTGTGCCTCATAAGTAGATGAGTTATCTACAATAACCGGCTCTGGAGTCGCATCTGAAGCAAACTCGCCTGCAAGGGCATTTTTCTTTTCTTTAAAATAGGTGCTCACACGCTCTGGTGTAAGTCGTAAACGTAGCACGAGGTAAATAATCGCGAGGAAAGTCATCACGATAATGGCACCAGTAAGCCCTAGGTAGTCTTGTAAAAAATCGTTTATTTCATAACCTACTGTACCGCCTAGTATGTCATTGCTGTTACTAAAGAAGCCTAGAAAAACAGCAAGCCACAACATTAAAAGAATACCCCAAAACCAAAATTTCTTAAGTGCAGCTTTTGCATAATCAAAAAAATAATAGACACCAGTTAAGGCAGTGAGTATAGCGATGGTGAGTGCAGGGACCCCAAAACCTTTGTAGACAAAGAAGTGACTTATGCGAGCTCCTACTAGCGAGAGCCAGTTAGACGCATTATCTTCTCTAGTACCTGTTTGTAGTAGGCTCTGGTCTGCTTTCCACGTAAAGAGATATGAGATAAAAGAAAAGAGTAGGGCAAGGCCTAAAAAGAATAGAAAACTGCCAAGTATAATCTGTTGCTGGCGCGACAGTTTAAAGGAAATAGGTTTTCTAGGGGTTTTAGGTTTGGTTTTTTTTGCCGTGGTTTTCTTTTTTGCCATAGAAGCGCTCGAGGTTGTTTTTTGAGTGGATATAAAAATACAATATTGAAACGGAATTTTTATGGGTTTATGCGCCCTTGTTTAACGTTTCTGTTTAAGTGTATTTTTAGGGTAATATCCTCTTGAGATGCTGCTATTTAAAAGCGGCTTGTCACAAAAAATGTATGTAGATTTTTAAAAAATTCTAGGGATGTAGATAATGCCGGCAATTATAACAGCTACTAAAGCAGCGATACCTACAGCACCTGCAGCAATATCTTTGATTTTTCCTATTTTCTCGTGAAAATCTGGGTGTATAAAATCTGCAATACCTTCTATCGCGGTATTAAGTCCTTCTGCAGTCATAACCAAGCCTATGCATAGGGTTTGAGCAATCCACTCTGTACGGCTTATGTTGTAATAAAAACCAGCAATGGTAATAAGTATAGCCACACCAAATTGTACCTGTATGCTTGCCTCAGAGCGTATGAGTTGTATACCGCCTTGTAGCGAGTATTTCATCCCTTTGAGTCTTCCTGTTATAAATTTTATAGGCACGTGTGTTTGGTTTTTTATGGTGTGAAGTGGTTGCAATAGTACATAAATAAACCTGCCAGATTATACGTAGTTGTACAAGCTCAGGCAGGTTTATGTATACTCTATATTATTTAAGAGCGTTCATTGCACCTTCATAGTTAGGCTCTTGACCTACTTCTGGTACTTGCTCTGTGTAAACTACTTGCCCTTCTTCATTAAGAACTACTACGGCTCTTGAGTGTAAGCCGTCAAAACCACCATCTGCGATAGTAACTCCATAGTCTTCACCAAATTTTCCTGTCTTGAAATCAGATAAGGTGTGTACATTATCTAGACCCTCTGCTGCACAAAAACGTGCTTGAGCAAATGGTAAGTCACGAGAGATACAAAGTACCTCCGTATTTTCTGCGCTAGAAACTTTTTCATTAAACGTACGTACAGACTGTGCACATACACCTGTGTCTACAGATGGAAAGATGTTAAGTACCACACGCTTTCCTTTATAGTCTGATAAGCTTGCTGGAGAAAGATCGTTTTTTGATAACGTAAAATCTGGAGCTGCTGTTCCTACTTTTGGAAGTTCGCCTACGGTTTGTGTTGCGTTGCCGCCTAGTGTTATTGTTGCCATTTTATTTTTTTTTGTTGTCTCGTAAAAGTAAAACAAAAACTACCATTTACCACTCGCTTAACAATTGTTTATCAAGTTGCTCTGGTATACTTACATTGAGAATAAAAAAAAGTACAACTGCCAGTGGCGGTTGTACTTTTAATAAGGTTGTGTGAGTATGAAATCTTAGTTATCTATAGACCCCATTACTCGTTTCATAAAGCCGTTAAGAGCCTCTTTTTTTGCGGTACCGCTACGCATATCTTTATGCACTTCTAGCGCTCCATACATATTTGAGATAAGTTCACCTATAACGTCTAGCTCTTCATCTTTAAGAGAAGGAACTTCTGTAAGGTGCTCAAGTGTCTCTACTGTTTCAATAAGAAAATCTTGATCATTTTCTTCTATAAAACCTACGAGGTGCTTAATTACTGGTAACTTCATTTACAAGGTCTTTAAGTACATCAAATTTATTAGTCTGTACTTGATTAGTAAATGATCCCTTTGTAAACGTTGCAAATGTAGGAAGGTTGTCTACTGTAGCCATTTTACGTGACTCAGGATTCTTCTCGGCATCTACAATAACAAACTTTACATTTTCGTTTTCTGAAGCTAGTTTCTTGAACTTAGGCTTCATAATACGACAGTTACCACACCAGGTAGCACTGTATTGTACGACAACGGTCTCATTTTCGGCAACAATCTGGTTAAGATTATCTTGATCTAATTCTTGAATCATAGCTTCTGTTTTTTTAGTTTGCGTGAGCAGCAAGGTAGCTAGCTACACCATCACGGTTTGCGTTCATCGCTTCTTTACCATCTTCCCAGTTTGCAGGACAAACTTCTCCTTTTTCTTGTACGTGCGTGTATGCATCTACAAGTCTTAAAAACTCAGATACGTTACGACCCAGTGGCATATGGTTTACACCTTCGTGAAAAACAGTTCCCTCTTCATCAATAAGGTATGTCGCTCTGTAAGTTACATTGTCACCATCTACAAGTACAGTTCCAGTCTCTTCATCAAAACGCTCGTTAGTCACGTCAAGAATACCTAACTGGTTTGCAAGGTTGCGGTTAGAGTCTGCAAGTATAGGGTATGTTACACCTTCTATACCTCCGTTATCTTTTGCAGTGTTTAACCACGCAAAGTGTACTTCTGGAGTATCACAAGATGCACCTATTACGATTGTATTACGGTCTGCAAATGCTTGCTTTGCTGCTTCAAAAGCGTGAAGCTCTGTAGGACAAACAAATGTAAAATCTTTTGGGTACCAGAAAAGAATGATTTTCTTTCCTTCTTCTTTTGCTTTTTCTAAGATGTTGATCTTAAAAGTATCTCCCATTTCATCCATTGCATCTACGGCAAGGTTTGGGAATTTTTTTCCAACTAGTGTCATTATTTTAAGGTTTTTATGTTCGTAATTTGAAAGTGCAAAAGTACCCCCAAATCAAGCTCAATAAAAGCCTGTAAAATCCAATAATCTGATAGTAGTATTAGTATTCTTTATGTAACCTTGTTAGGTATTGTAAATGTGTGGGTTACGCTTTCGCGAAAGCGTAAAAAAATCCTCCTTATGCTTTTCTAGCATCCTTAATTTGTCTAATTTTAATATTAAATCCTGCAAAAATGAGTGTCATAAATGGCGAGAGCCAGTTAAAGATGGCAAAAACAAAGTACTCTGCTACGCCTACATTAAGGACACTACTTTGGTATGCTCCACAAGTGTTCCAAGGGATGAGTACTGAGGTTACCGTACCAGAATCTTCTAGCGTACGAGATAAGTTTTCTGGAGCAAGTCCTTTGTCTTCGTAGGCTTTCTTAAACATTTTACCAGGGATGACAAGCGCAAGATATTGATCTGAAGCAATAGCATTGAGACCCAGACAAGAAATCACTGTACTTGCAAAAAGACCAAAAACGGTATCTGCGACACTCAGTAGGGCTTTTGTAATTCTAGATAGTGCACCTATACCATCCATAATTCCTCCAAAAACCATCGCACAACATATAAGTAATATCGTCCATAGCATACCAAGTATACCTCCCGCGCTAAAGAGTTCGTTAAGTGTAGCATTAGGTGTTTCTATAGCAGTATCTGTCCAGATAGCTGTGGCTATGGCATTTATTTTTGATGAAGATAATCCCTCTAGTATTTCTGGTTGAAAGATATATGCAAACACTGCTGCAAGCACGACACCTATTCCTAGGGCAATGAGTGGTTTTGTCTTCGTAACGATTAATGCAATTACCACACCTGGAACGATAAAAAGCATAGGAGTTATATTAAAGGTGTCATCTATTACACCTAGTAACTCTGTGACATCTGCCGTACCTGTTGTGTCTATATTAAGGCTTATAATAATAAATACGAGTAGCGTGATAACTATAGTAGGTACCGTAGTAAGCGTCATATATTTTATATGCGTAAAAAGATCTGTACCTGCCATCGCTGGAGCTAGGTTAGTTGTATCACTTAGTGGTGACATTTTATCACCAAAGTATGCACCAGAAATCACAGCTCCCGCTATCATACCTGCATCTATACCCAGCGCTTGACCTATACCTATAAGCGCAATACCTACAGTGGCAGAGGTGGTCCAAGAGCTGCCTGTTGCAATGGAGATAATGGCAGCAATAATGACTGAGGCTGGTAAAAAGATAGTAGGGTTTAACACCTGGAGACCGTAATATACCATTGCTGGAATAATACCACTCACAAGCCAGCTACCGGCAAGTGCTCCTACTAGAAATAATATGACAATAGGTACAAAAACACTTTTTAGGTTTTCCCAAACTTCGGAGAGCATTGTGCCTAGTGTAGATTTATTAAGAAAGCCTACTACTGCGGCTGCAGCTCCCCCCATAAGAAGGATGTATTGATTAGAATACTCACCAAGCCACACACCATCTTTAAGAAAAATGTTATACGCTAGAAGCCCCATTAGAATAACTACTGGAATAAGAGCCTCCCACAAATTTAGTTCACGATTATCTACAATATGATGGTTTTTTTGCTCTTCTAGATTGTTATTCATTGTGTGTGTTTTGTATAGGTAATGTTACAATAATAGCCTGTATTTTGCAAGGTGTGAGAGCAAATAGCTCATAGCTCTCATTACACGCTCATCTCTTAGATTAAAAGAGGTGAGAATCTATCACTCTTTGTTATAGTTAGTTAGACTGTATATAGCAATACTTCTTATGTTATAAAAAAACAATGCGAGCTTACAGTAGGTTACCATAAGCTCGCAAAGATTTTAATGGCGGTAATGTGTTATGCCATTTTTGGAACCAAAACGCCTATCTCTTCCATACAAGATTTCATCATTTCATAAGTACGTTCTATATCTGCATCAAGGCCTATTGAGAACCTTATGAGACCATCTGTAAGTCCCATAGCTGCTTGCTCATCTTCTGGAATTTCTGATGAAGTAGAGGTTCCCGGTGCGCTAAAGAGGGTTTTGTAAAATCCTAAACTCACCGCTAGATAACCTAGGTTCTTTTCTTGCATTAACTCCATAAGTGCATTTGCCTTATCTAGTGATCCTACATCTACTGTAAGCATACCGCCGTAGCCGTACTTATCATTCATATGTCTATTAAACACCTCGTGACTAGGGTGAGAAGGGAGTCCTGGGTATACCGTTCTTAGTCCTAGATTTTCAAAACGCTCTGCGAGATACATAGCATTGTGACTATGTTGCATCATACGTATATGCAGGGTGCGTAAGTTTTTGAGTACAGAGGCTGCTCTCAGACTATCCATAGTAGGACCTAGTAGCATACTTGCTCCATCATTTACATTACGTAACTCATCTATAAATTCTTGTGTACCACATACCACGCCACCTACCGTGTCTGAAGATCCGTTTATAAACTTAGTAAGACTGTGTATCACCACATCTGCACCGTGGTTTACAGGAGATATAGAGAGCGGTGAGAATGTATTATCTACCACTAGTTTAAGGTTGTGTCTTTTTGCAATGGCAGAGAGCCCTTCAATATCTGCAATCTCAAGTAGTGGGTTGCTCACAGACTCACAGTAGAGCACCTTCGTGTCTTTTGTAATAGCAGCTTCTACAGCTTCCAGATTTGTAATGTCTACAAAGCTCGTCGTGATGCTTAGTCTAGGAGCAAAGTTTTTTAAGAAGGCATATGTCCCTCCATAAATGGTACGGCTTGACACTACGTGATCACCAGCCTGGCACAGTTGTAATAGAGTAGGAGTGATAGCACCCATCCCACTGGCAGCAACGTTTGCTGTTTCTGTTCCTTCCATAGCGGCTAGGGCTGCACCTAGATAAAGATTAGACGGTGTACTGTGTCTTGAGTATAAATAACAACCATCTGCATTACCTTCAAAGGTGTCAAACATCGTTTTTGCCGATAGAAAGGTATACGTTGAGCTATCTGAAATAGAAGGATTTACTCCTCCAAATTCTCCAAAATACTGTAAATCTTGGATCTCGTTTGCGGGTTTAAATTTCATAAAGCGCTAAGTGTTTGAATAGATTAGTTTATGTAAATACTTGTTATTTATAACGTAAATGTATGTATTTGTAGATATTTAATCAATAGTGAGTTAGATATATAGATAATTAAACTGTATTATTGTAAATAATTAGAATTTCGCTTTCGCGAAAGCATAAGTTTACCCCAAATACTGATAATTTTTCTATGATGAAACTTGACGAACTAGACAAAAAGATTTTAGGATACCTACAACAGGACGCCAAAATCACAAACAAAGAGCTTTCTGCAAAGCTTAATCTTTCTGTAACTGCTATTTATGAGCGTGTAAAAAAGATGGAGCGCTCTGGAGTGATCGCACAGTATATCACACTTCTTAATAAGGATATCGTAGGGCTAGGTTTTCAGGTGTTTTGCCACGTAAAGCTAGAGAAGCACGCGCAAAATGCAATAGACTCTTTTGAGAAAGAGGTGACCGCGCTAGATGAGGTCTTAGAGTGTTTTCACGTAAGTGGGGACTATGATTATTTACTCAAGGTGCTGGTAAGAGATATGGAGCATTTTCGTAATTTTATGGTAAGTAAGCTTACGACTCTTAAGTATATAGGGAGTACACAGAGCTCGTTTACTATAAGCGAGGTAAAAAACACTACAACAATTACGGTATGATGAATGGCAAGTATTATGTACTCACAGAGTTTTTTATATTATTCATAATACTACCATTAAGTCTATTATTACCCTATGACTTTAAGATCAAAGGAGCTTCTGTTTTAATAGGTTTTACATATTTACTGGTGATGCTTTATAGAAGTAAGGCGGTAAAGTTTAAGGTAGAACAGTCTATAAACTGGCCGTCATTTTTTAAGGAGACAGCTGTGAAGTTTGTTGTTATAGCCATTGTTACTACCATTTACGTGTACATATTACAGCCATCTAGCTTGTTTTGTGTACCACAGAGTAACCCAAAATTATGGGTGATGATACTGCTAGTGTACACCTTCTTATCTGTATGGCCGCAAGAGGTGATTTACAGAACTTTTTTCTTTAACCGTTATGATGGTTTCTTTAAAGACAAGCGATTGCTTATCGTGGTAAATGCGATTGTATTTGCAATGGCGCACTTGTTTTTACGCAACACCTTAGTCATTGTGCTCACCTTTATAGGCGGATTATTATTTGCTTATACCTTTAAGAAAACTAGATCTACGACCCTGGTATCTATAGAGCACGCTTTATATGGTAACTGGTTATTTACAGTAGGGATGGGGCAGATGCTTGCCTTCCCAGGGATGGAGGCGTGTTGAAAAAAACCTTCTTAGATATAAAAAAGCCAATCGTGAGATTGGCTTTTTTTAATTATACTTCAGATTCTTTATAGTTCATCACTCGCTTCTTCTTGTCCCATCATCATTAGGTATCCTTTTAAGAAGAGGTCTATGTTACCATCTAGTACAGCATCAGTGTTACCCGTCTCTACAGCGGTGCGCACATCTTTTACAAGTTTGTAAGGATGTAATACGTAATTGCGTATTTGTGATCCCCACTCAATGGCCTTTTTATCTGCTTCTATCGCGTTACGGGCTTCCATTTGCTTGCGTAGTTCTAGCTCGTATAATTGAGAACGTAGCATCTGTAACGCTTTTGCGCGGTTATCGTGTTGCGATCGTGAGTCAGAACAAGAGATTTGTATACCCGTAGGATGGTGGGTAAGTTGGACCTTAGTCTCAACCTTGTTTACATTTTGCCCTCCAGCACCAGAAGATCTCGCCGTCACAATATCATAGTCTGCTGGATTGAGTTCTATCTCAATACTATCATCTACAAGTGGATATACATATACCGAGGCAAATGAGGTATGACGCTTTGCATTACTGTCAAAAGGGGAGATGCGCACCAGTCTGTGTACACCGTTTTCACCTTTAAGCCAGCCAAAGGCAAACTCACCTTCTATCTCTAGCGACACCGTTTTTATACCCGCTACATCACCTTCTTGAAAGTTAAGCTCTTTTACCTTCCAGCCTTGTTTTTCTGCATACATTAAGTACATACGCATAAGCATAGATGCCCAGTCGCAACTCTCTGTACCACCGGCTCCGGCAGTAATCTGTAAGACACAGCTTAGCTCATCACCCTCTTCTGAGAGCATATTTCTAAACTCGATATCTTCTATAAAACTAGCCGCTTTCTCATAGCGTGCTTGTACATTTTCTTCTGGAGCTTCGCCTTCTTTTGCAAATTCATAGAGCACCTCTAGGTCTTCTACAAAGGTTTGAGCCTCCTCATAATCTGTTACCCATTTCTTTTTAGAACGTAAGGTTTTCATAAAGGCCTCAGCCTCTTTTGGGTCGTTCCAGAAATTTGGGTCAAAGGTTTTTTCTTCTTCGTTTTGTATCTCGATACGTTTACGATCTACGTCAAAGATATCTCCTTAAGCCGTCTACGCGCTCTTGGAGTGATTTTATGTGGTCTGTTGTAATCATATGCTTCCCTTGCTGGGTATGTAATTTAAAATGCTTTAAACTTCTAGGTGTTGAGAATGTGGGTTGTTACGCTTTCGCGAAAGCGTACTCATTACTCCTCTAGTAAGTCTGGTCTTCTTTCTTTTGTTCTTATATATGCTTGTTCTTCTCGCCACTCTTCTACCTTAGGAGTATTGCCACTGGTGAGAATCTCAGGGACTTTCCAGCCTTTATAATCTGCTGGGCGCGTGTAAATAGGTGGAGCGAGTAATCCATCTTGAAAACTATCTGTAAGCGCCGAAGTCTCATTACCTAGCACCCCAGGAATTAAACGTATCACCGCATCACAGAGTATCAGAGCGCCTAGCTCGCCACCGCTCAATACGTAGTCTCCTATGGAAATTTCCTTGGTAATAAAATGATCTCTCACACGCTGGTCTACACCTTTGTAGTGACCACATAGTATGATAATGTTGCCTTTAAGCGATAGCGTGTTTGCCATCCCTTGGTCTAGCGTCTCACCATCTGGAGTCATATAAATCACCTCGTCATAATCACGCTCAGATTTGAGCTTAGAGATACATTTATCTATAGGCTCAATTTGCATTACCATACCTGCACCTCCGCCAAACTGGTAGTCATCTACCTGCTTGTACTTAGTATCTGTATAGTCTCGCAAATTGTGAAACTGTACTTCTACTAGACCTTTTGCAATAGAGCGTTGCATTATAGAGGCCTCAAAAGGACTCTTTAATAACTCTGGTACGACGGTAATAATATCTATTCTCATAAGTATACAATTGTAATGCGAGGCAGGTCTTGCGCTAGCGAGCCCAAAAGTAATGTAAATCGGGGTCTTTTGTAAAGCCTAGACGCTCATAAAGTTTTTGTGCCGGGTTTGTAGTACCCGTTTGTAATGCAATGCCTTTTTGCCCAGTGGCTGTACATAACTCTTTAACACGATTTATAAGCAAGGTACCTATACCTTTTCCTCTATGATCTGGATGAATATATAAATCATTGAGCAATAACATACGCTCCATACTTACCGAAGAAAATAGGGGGTACACTTGCGTGAAACCTACTAGCTCCTGCGTATTACTTGCAGTATGAGCGACATAAATGGTACTCTCATTATGTGTAAACCGTTCTTTAAGGAAGGAGCGAGCCCCTTCTATATCTGACGGTTGTTTATAAAACTGTCTATACCCATCAAAGAGCGGGATAATAAACTCAAGATCTGTAAGTGTAGCCTGGCGTATATGCATAAAAAAATCTATACCCTAAAGTACAGATTTTATAGTATTAATAAAACGAGTGCTTACCCTTTTGAGGATTTAAGCGCTCTGTTGCGCTCATCTTGTAGCTGGCGACCTAGTTTTTGCTCTTTCTCTAAGGCTTTACGACGGTAATCTTCAAACTCTGCCTCTGTCTCATCTAGTTTGTGCTGTGCCGTTTTAGTAAGTACGTTACTACTTCTAAATTTGAATATAAAAAATAGCAGTGCAAGTAGAAGTACACCTGCGATACTCCATACCATCGTGTTGTAGTTGCCTTTACTCATTTGAGCGCCAAAAAAGTTCATTGAGTCTTTCTCACCTTCTGTCGCTTCTAGTGTAGCCTGCGTTTGAGCAAGGTCTGTGCTTACCTGTGCTGCAGCCGCTTGCTGCTGTGCCATTTCTGACTTAAGATTTTCTATCTCTGCCTGTAGGCCGTCTATGCGTTTTTTTGTGTTTTGCTGTAGGCGGGTCATTTTTACTTTTTCAATCACCTTAAATTGCTGGTAATTGTTTGAACCATCTATAACCTCTGTAAATTGATCATCAATGCTCTTTGAGGCATCTTGTGCTTGTACAGCGGTAAAAGAAAGGAGGAATATAAAAGCAAAAGCCTTTGTAATAGCGTCCATAAATCTGAAAAATTAAATGATATTTTATATAACAATGACGATGTACCCCATCGCAGTTTACAAAAGTACGTGAAAATACATCTTTTGGACTTTTTAAATAAAATTATATCTCAAGATGTTGCTTCTTTTTATGTAGTAGGAGGGATTTGGTAGGGGATATGGGTGAGACGGCAGAGTAGATTTAATTAAGACTAGCTCTAAAACCTATTTTGAAGCGTAGCCATACGATTGCGGTAATCACCAAGTATGCAATTGCCTTTTGTGTGGCTTATTTTGTCTTGAACTGCGAGCCTTGCGCAATCAGCCGTCACGTGTTTGTGTATGATTAGTGGCGTGTTTAAGCACTTAATTTAGCAAATAAAAACCGAATAGAAAATCCGAGAGGATTTTCGTAAGTAGGCTAGAACTAGCAATAAATTATATACGGTGTTGGCAGTAGTGTTTTATTTTAATTCAAATGAACTAAAAAATTTTGATATCAAAGAATTATTTTCAAATTTCTCAGGAGTAAAAACTGATAAGGAATATTCTATATTATCTATAAGGAAAATCCTTTGTGTTATTATGACTCCATAACCAGATAAAGAATAGGAGATTTCTACACCAGCATAATTTTCATATTCAACATTTTTTTGATAAATCAAGATACCTTTAAGATCATTTAAAAGGGATTGTATTTTGTTTTCGTAAAACTCATCTATTTTAGTAATGTCAAATTTGTATTTTGGGTATTGTATATAGTTGAAAGTATAAAAGGAATTCAGAAAATTATCATTTTTTAAATAATTCCATTGTATTGTTTTTCGTAATGCTTTTCCATAATCTTTGGTTTTTAATTTATCATTAGATATTTCTATTTGTTTATTTGGGAATTCTAACTGAACGTTAATTTTATTGAATTCGAGGATTTCCCAATTTGAATTAATTATTTCCTTATCAGTTTTATATATTTTATTTTGACTGTTACAATTAAAGGTGAAAAAAAGTGCTATTATTAATTGTGCTATTACTTTTAGGTTCATTATTTTTTATTTCAAAAGTTTTAATTTAACTAGGATTATAGTTGGTTTGTACATTACTGCCAACAGGCCACTACATAAAGCGAGTGCGGCATTTTGCTGGTTAGCCTGTTTTGTTGTTTTTTAATTGATGGTTTAAATATACAATGAATTTTGAATTTGTGCGCCGCACATAGAGCTTTCAAACCTGCCTCCGACGAGCGTAGCGAGAGGAAGGCATAAATTCGCGTTATGTAATAGTTCTTGCATCCGACGAGAGAGGGACGAGCGAGAGGAATGCACACTTGCAACTACGTGTGAGCTTTCTATAATTGAGATGTATGCCCTAGGCATTTTTGAGTCCTGCCTCCGACGAGGAAGGAACGACCGAGAGGAAGGCATAAGGTGGCGGCTGATTGAGTAGGGTGGGAGCTTTAAAATCCTAGGAGATTTGCTCTATGATCTATCTGTACCAAATCCTTGATTATTGCTCTTACAATCGCTCTAAAACCGATTTTGAAGCGTAGCCATACGACTGCGGTAATTACCAAGTGTGCAACTGCCTTTTGTGAAGCTTATTTTGTCGTGAACTGCGAGCCCTTGGGCAATCAGCCGCCACGTTTATGTATAAGAATAGTTGCGGTTTTGTGTGCGAGGATTTTCCGAAGGAAAATCAGACGTAACAAAAGTGCAACGACCTTTGATTAAGCCCAAAATAGCAATTATTTTTATACTGTGTTGTGTGTAGTTTTTTTCTTTTTTATTAATTCAGTCATTTTTCCGATTCCGAAAACAAAAAACGCAATAATTCCAGAAAAAATTAATCCTGTAATAAATGAAAAATTTCTTCCAGTATCACTTGTCAGATTTCTCATTGCTTCTTGTTGTTCAGGCGTGATTTCATTTCCGCTAAAAAATCCGTCTTGATTTAAGTCAAACTTATTCGAATTCCATTGGACATAAATATCATCATAAGTTGCTCCTCCAACAATAAATAAGTAAAATAGAAAGAAAATAGTCAAACTTATCCAAAACCATTTCAGTTTTCCGATTCCAAATATTCGCTTTCTTTTCAAGAATATTATTCCTAAAATCAAAATTGAAATTATTGATGGAATTATTAAATGATATGGTAAAGTTATTTCGTTCATTCAATTTCTGTCGGTTTGTCAAATTACACACAACAGGCCACTATATAAAGCGAGTGCGGCATTTTGCTGGTGAGCCTGTTTTTTTTGTTTTTTAATTGATTGTTTAAATATACACTTATTTGTGAATCTGTCGCCGCGCATAGGGCTTTCAAATCCCAATGTACTTCGGGACACGTTATGTAATAGTTCTTGCATCCGATGAGAGAGGAACTACCGAGAGAAAGGCACCGGTCTCGGCTATGATTAGTGCGGTGACAAGCAAACCTTTTTGTTTCCGTCTGCGCACGAAGCTAAATTTATAAGATATAGCAACTTCATTAATAAACTCAAACCTTTCGGTTTTGCCTTAAAGACCGCACTGCGTTTAGGTTTTGCTGTAAAACGTTTTAATCCAGTTTAATTTCAGGGTTTAAGAATGTATAAATCTGTTCTCCAATCTTAACAGTTATTACGTCATCATTAATTTTATTTAAAACATCAAATCGATTTTCCAATTCCAGTTTTTTTACAAATAAAACTCGCTGCTGTGATTTATTGATTTGATTATTTCCAATCAATTTCTCCTGTTTAAAAGCTCCATTCTTACTTGATTCAACAGAAATGGGTATATCTTTTATTGGTAAGGTTGATGTCTCACTCATTGCGATTAGAACTATTAAAGAATTATTGTAATTTCCATATTCACTCCTAAACCCCGGCATTATATTTAAGTTAGAATTGGCCTTGAATTTTACATTGTAAAAATCTCCTTGAATTTCATTAAAAGTGCTACTTTCATTAAAAAACAAGTAAGGTAAGAGTCTAAAATATGAGTTTTTATAATTTGGATTAATGGCGGCAATTCCATTTGAATTCAATTTGGAGGCTGGAATTTCGGATTGTATTTCAGGTCTTGGCAATTGCGATGTGCTCGAGCAGGAAATTACAATTAGTAATATTAAATATAGTAATCGTTTCATTTTTTTTATATGTTTTACAACAGGCCACTAGATAAAGCGAGTGCGGCTTCTAATAGCTATCGGGATTATTGGTTTTAATTTTTAATTGATTCTTCTAAATTATTGACACAAAGAGGGCCTATTTAATTTTATCCATTTTGTCGGTAAACAACTTAATTAATTCCTCTTTATAAGGGTGTCCATCTTTAAAGCAATCCTTCTTTTCAGAATCAAAAACTATTAAGCAAGTAAAATAATCATACATCGATTCAGTTCCGTCAGTTACTACAGTAAAGGTTTTATCATTTCCGTCTATGAGCTTTACATCCTGCCAAACAATTCTTTTAATAATTTGGTGATGTAATCCACTTAACTTTTCGCTCCATTTACCATAATTCTGACGCATTAGTTTCTTTGCATCTGTAGCTGATTCCATTTCGTAAAATCGAAGTTCGTTTACATAAATTGTATCGTTTTCCACGACTACTGGTGTATTTACTATTTTAAAATCAGAATACTTTGGTTCTATAATCACATCCTTTGAAGATGAACAACTCCAGCCTGTAGGCTTCCCTAAAAATGTAGGCTTCCCCTTTTTAGGACACCTTAAAATTCGATAAATAATTATTATTTAGATCAGGTTTGATGAAGAATTTAAATTCTTCATCAAACCTGGGCATATATTCTTTAGGAGATATGTTACCTAA